>NZ_WMDN01000002.1:0-338101 GCF_021236965.1 Photobacterium carnosum
GCGAACTAATACTTCACCAGCACGAGGTAACATTACATCAATTTCTTCAACAGAAAGAGGTTGTTTAGGACCCCATGCGATAGCAGCTTTTGATTTGATAAATTTATCAGTCATAATCTTCACTCTAGTTTTATTTATTTCTACTTCGTCAAAAGTAGATGAAAATTGGGAGAAAGGGAAAATAATTATTTTATTGCCCCGTTTCGATGGTTGTTATTGTATTTGTTTCTTGAATAATGATAATTACCTAAAAGTGCAAATTACTTTTACATATGTGTAATAATCAGCGGTGCAATCGTCATTTTGGCGTTCGATCATGTTATCAATAGGTATTTAGAATGTTTTTATGGGAAGGGGTAACAGAGTTTGTTGCTGTAGCTGAAACAGAAAGTTTTACTGCTGCTTCAAAGCGACTCGGTATTTCTACCGCACAAGTGAGTCGTCAAGTAAGTGCGTTAGAAAATAGACTTAATACTAAATTATTCTATCGTACTACCCGTAAGGTTTCATTAACTGAAGAGGGCAATGTTTATTATCAACATTGTCGTCAAGTGTTAGATGGGCTTGAAGATGCAGAGCGTGCGATCAGTAACTTACGTGGTACGCCACAAGGGTTGATCAAGCTAACTGCACCCGTGACTTACGGTGAAAAATACATTATGCCGTTAGTTAATGACTTTATGTTGCAATACCCTGAAGTAGAAGTAACGATTGATATGACTAACCGCCAGGTTGACTTGGTGGAAGGTAGTTTTGATCTCGCGATCCGTTTGGGGCGTTTAACCAGTTCATCAATGATGGCTAAACGCTTAACCAGTCGTACGATGTATGTTTGTGCTTCACCTGAATATTTACAGAAATATGGTATTCCACATTCGTTATCTGAATTACGTCAACATAATTGCTTGATTGGTAATTATGATCATTGGCGTTTTCAAGAGTCAGGTAAAGAGAAAAGTATTCGTGTTAGCGGTACGCTTAATTGCAACAGTGGTTATGGTTTACGAGATGCGGTTATTAAAGGTATCGGTTTAGCGCAATTACCTGACTATTATATAGATAAGGATTTGGAATCAGGGGCTATTGTTCCGATTCTGACGAATTACCAAGAGCCTGATGAAGGTATTTGGGCGCTTTACCCACATAACCGCCATTTATCACCTAAAGTCAGAATGTTGGTTGATTATCTGGCAGAGCAATTACCCCATGTTAGTCGTTATGATTTGTAAGTAGCTATAAAGAATGACAGATAAAATACAAGAAATTGAACTTTTAGCGGCAACAGATGATGCTTTTATGCGTCGCGCAATGGAATTAGCCGCTCAAGCAGAAGCTGAGGGTGAGGTGCCTGTTGGGGCCGTTATTGTGCATGATGGGGTGATTATTGGCGAAGGCTGGAATCGCTCTATTGGCCATCATGATGCGACTGCACATGCTGAAATGATGGCGTTACGTCAAGCTGGACAAACGCTAAAAAACTACCGTCTGATCGATACGACGTTATATGTCACCTTAGAGCCTTGCCCAATGTGTGCAGGCGCAATGGTACATAGCCGAGTAGGTAAGGTCGTGTTTGGTGCACATGATGCGAAAACAGGCGCGGCGGGTAGTACCATGAACTTACTTAGTTATGAAGGCGTTAATCATCATGTATTGGTTCAAGGTGATGTGTTAGCGACTGAATGTCGAGCGCAGTTACAAGCTTTTTTTAAGCGTCGTCGAGCAGAGAAAAAAGCGGCCAAGATAGCCGCAAGACAACAACCTGATGTTTGAGTAATTATCCGTTCTAATCAGCTCGGTTGCTATTTATGATGATATAAATTATTCCGAGCTTATTACTTACATACTTGGACAAGCATGTTCCGATGTTGTGGTTAGAATACAGCTACGCTGACGCCATAGGATTTTCTTACGCAGATTACTACTGAGACGTTTTCTACGTGTTGCTGCGGAAGTCATATGTTTCGCGATATATTGCGTTTTTGATTTTAATTTAGTGAATTTCATGGGTCCATCCATTGAATCGAGATCACGGTGAAAGAATAAACTAGCGGATAAATATCGCTATCACCGTTCACAATACCATTATTGAATACAAGCCATTTATTATGCATAGCAGTGCATCTTTTGATAGTGTTCTTTATAGGATAATAGTCAAACGTTGATCAAACTCTCATTGTGTAAAAAATTAGCCTATTATTCTAAACCTAGAGCACTGAATACTGTTATTACACTACGGTGATACACATTGTAGTGATTATTTACTGTTTATCGTCTAATGGTGCAACGGCAGCTGGCGTTGTCGGTGGTGCGGTAATTGTTTGTAGTCCATCAACAATTTTTAAATTATCACTGGTAAATTGACGGCTATGGGTAGTTTCATAACCAATGATACTTTGGTAATAACGACGGATCCCTTCTACATAATTAAGTGCTTCATTGCCACGTGCATAACCATAGCGTGATTGAATGTAATATTTACGTTGTCCTAGTAATGGTAAGCGCTGTTTCACATCAACCCAAGTATCAGGGTTTCCTCCTTGCGCTTTAGTTAATCGACGTGCATCCATTAAATGGCCAAAACCGACGTTATAAGAAGCGAGTGCAAACCAGACTTTCTCATGTTCTTCAATACTATCTGGTACACGTGCAATCATCTTCCGTAGATACTCACTGCCTCCACGAATACTTTGTTCTGGATCTAAACGATTAGTAACACCCACTGATTCTGCTGTTGGTAACGTGAGCATCATCATACCTCGTACACCGGTTGGAGATACTGCTTGTGGATCCCAATGCGATTCTTGATAAGAGAGAGCGGCTAATAAACGCCAATCAAAACCGTTAGCATATTGTTTAAATAACGCTTCCCATTGCGGCAAGGTATTGTTGATTGCGCGTAAAAAGGCGCGAGTATCGACATAATCAAATTGATCAATATGGCCTAAATATTTCTCTTCTAGTCGCGTCATGGTGCCGTTTTGTTTCATTTGACCAAAAAACTCAATCATTAACGCATACAAACTATCGTTGCTACTTTGCTTTACAAACCAGCTTACCGGCTCGTCTTGCGTCAGTTCAATAGCGATAGCAATATCAGGATGAATGCGTTGCAATAATGCCACGTCGACAGAATCGGCAACGGTATAATCAAGTTCACCTGCTGCGACTTTTATTAACAGATCATTAATATCTGATTCTGGAATTGACTGCCATTTCAAGGTTGGATGGGTATTACGAATAAGCTTTAATTTTTGCTCATGACTTGAGCCTTTTACTACAGCTAAGTGTTTATTATTTTTCGCTAATTCAGCGAGATTGCGCGGTCGACGTTGGCCTTTTTTATAAACCAGGATTTGGCTCGCGTAATAATAAGCTGGTGCAGGATGATAGCCTTGAAGACGATCTGGCGTCACTGTGAGTCCCGCAGCAATAATATCAATATCGCCACGTTCTAATGCAGGAAATAATTCAGAGAGGGTAAACATGGAGGTTATTTCAAGTTTAACATCGAGTTTTTTAGCAAAGGCTTGTGCTAGTTCATAATCCAACCCTGTTGGACCATCTGCGCCAATATAATAAGACAGTTGGTTATTTAAAGTTCCTACTCGTAATACACCACTTTCTCGAATTTTCTCAAGGCTGGTGGGCGTGTTTTCTTGCCATTGACAGCCATTGGTCAACATCATGAGTAACAGCAGACTTATAAAACGACGTAGTAGAGTGAAGAACTGAATATTTATCAACTAAGCGAACCTATAGTAATAATGAACGTTCTTTATATCAAACCCTGTTAATTGCGCAAAGTTGAACTGTTTGATTGGTAGTCATAATTTAGATATTGGAATAAATAAAGCGACTTTGGACTATTTTTTGGTTAAAAAGTAACCCAAAAATAACAACGGGTGGTATTTTTTTGATATTTTGATGAGGATTGAAAAAAAAGACGCAAACGGTTGCGTCAAGTGTTACATCACAAAAAAAATTCCATTATACTAGGTGTTCGTGAATAACGTTGTGATAGTTAAGCAGTGAATAGTCTTGTTCTAAGTGCTATTGAGGTAAGTTTCTATGACTTGAAACTTACCTCAATATCACTTTTTTTAATCTGCTAATCGAGAGACCTTTGCACATGGAAATTTTGCGTGGTTCACCCGCTTTGTCTGAGTTTCGCGTTAATAAGTTACTTGAGCGTTGTCATGAGTTAAATCTGCCAATTACCAGTATTTATGCTGAGTTTATGCATTTTGCTGATGTGGCAGCAACGTTAACAGCTGATGAACAAGCTAAACTAACAAGTCTACTCACATATGGTCCTACGATTGCAGAGCATGAGCCTAAAGGTTTATTGCTAGTTGTTACTCCTCGTGCTGGCACGATTTCTCCTTGGTCTTCAAAGTCGACCGATATTGCGCGTAATTGTGGCTTAACGACCATTAAACGTCTTGAGCGTGGCACGGCATATTATGTTGAATCATCATCGACGCTAACCACATTACAATTGCATGGCTTCAAAGCATTACTTCATGATCGGATGATGGAAGTGGTGTTAGATAATGTGGAATCTGCGACGGTGTTATTTAGTCAAGCACAACCCGCAGCGGTTAAAAGTGTTGATATTTTAACGGGTGGTCGCCAAGCATTAGAGCAAGCGAACATCACCTTGGGCCTAGCGTTAGCAGACGATGAAATTGATTACTTGGTTGAAAATTTCACTAAGCTTGAGCGT
The DNA here is from genome assembly GCF_021236965.1 of Photobacterium carnosum. Classification (NCBI taxonomy): domain Bacteria; kingdom Pseudomonadati; phylum Pseudomonadota; class Gammaproteobacteria; order Vibrionales; family Vibrionaceae; genus Photobacterium; species Photobacterium carnosum. Next base: position 4,730 of record NZ_WMDN01000002.1, read on the forward strand.
AATCCAAATGACATTGAATTAATGATGTTTGCTCAAGCGAACTCAGAACATTGCCGCCATAAGATTTTTAATGCTGATTGGACGATTGATGGTGTCGATCAACCAAAATCATTATTTAAAATGATCAAAAACACCTACGAACATAATCACGAGCACGTATTGTCAGCCTATAAAGACAATGCCGCGGTTATGGAAGGTTCTCATGTTGGGCGTTTCTTCCCTGATCCACTCTCACGTCAATATACCTATCATCAAGAAGATACTCATATCTTGATGAAAGTTGAAACCCATAACCACCCAACGGCAATTTCACCATGGCCTGGCGCAGCAACAGGTTCTGGCGGTGAAATTCGTGATGAAGGCGCAACCGGTATTGGTGGCAAACCTAAAGCAGGCTTAGTCGGATTTTCAGTATCGAACTTACGCGTGCCGGGTTTTGAACAGCCATGGGAAACCGATTTTGGTAAGCCAGATCGTATCGTGACTGCACTTGATATCATGCTCGAAGGTCCTCTTGGTGGTGCGGCATTTAATAACGAATTTGGTCGTCCTAATCTTCTGGGTTATTTCCGTACTTACGAAGAAAAAGTGACCTCTCATGCGGGTGAAGAAGTCCGTGGTTACCATAAGCCAATTATGATTGCGGGTGGCATGGGTAATATTCGTGCTGATCATGTGCAGAAAAAAGAGATTCCTGTTGGCGCTAAGTTAATTGTTCTTGGCGGTCCGGCAATGAATATTGGTCTTGGTGGTGGTGCGGCGTCATCAATGGCATCCGGGCAATCTGCCGAAGATTTAGATTTTGCTTCAGTACAGCGTGAAAACCCAGAAATGGAACGTCGTTGTCAGGAAGTGATTGATGGTTGTTGGCAGATGGGTGATGACAACCCGATTGCATTTATTCACGATGTTGGCGCAGGTGGTATTTCTAATGCGTTACCTGAATTAGTCAATGACGGTGAGCGTGGTGGTAAGTTCCAATTACGTGACGTACCAAATGATGAACTAGGAATGAGCCCACTTGAGATTTGGTGTAATGAATCACAAGAGCGTTATGTCCTCGCAATCGCCCCTGAAAATATGGCAACCTTTGATGCGATTTGTCAGCGTGAACGTGCCCCTTATGCGGTGGTAGGTGAAGCAACCGCTGAGCGCCATTTAAGCCTTGAAGATAGCCATTTCGATAACACTCCCATTGATATACCAATGGATATTCTATTGGGTAAAGCACCTAAAATGCACCGTGATGCCACAACATTAACAGTGATTGGTGAACCTCTTGATCGCAGTGAAATAACCGTTGAAGATGCCACTCAGCGCATCTTACGTTTACCGGCCGTGGCTGAAAAAACCTTTTTGATCACCATCGGTGATCGCAGTGTGACCGGATTGGTTGCACGCGATCAGATGGTTGGTCCTTGGCAGGTGCCCGTGGCTAACTGTGCCGTTACCGCAGCAAGTTATGATACTTATCACGGTGAAGCGATGTCGATGGGTGAGCGTACCCCTGTGGCATTACTTAACTTTGGAGCCTCTGCACGTTTAGCTGTTGGTGAAGCGATTACTAATATTGCCGGTACGGATATTGGTGATATGAAGCGGATTAATTTATCGGCTAATTGGATGTCACCAGCAGGTCACCCAGGTGAAGATGCAGGTTTATATGAAGCAGTAAAAGCCATTGGTGAAGAGTTATGCCCCGCATTAGGGTTAACGATCCCTGTCGGTAAAGATTCCATGTCGATGAAGACCAAGTGGCAACAGGATGGTGAAGAGAAACAAGTGACATCACCATTGTCATTAGTGATCACCGCGTTTGGTCGTGTTGAAGATGTTCGTAAAACAGTGACCCCACAATTACGTACAGATAAAGGCGAATCAAGTTTATTGCTGGTGGATCTTGGTTGTGGTCAAAACCGCCTTGGTGCAACTGCGTTGGCTCAGGTTTATAAACAATTGGGTGATAAAGCGGCAGATGTTGATAGCCCTGAATTATTGAAAGGCTTCTTCTATGCGATGCAAACTTTGGTGCGTGATGAGAAGCTATTGGCTTATCATGACCGTGGTGATGGTGGTTTATATGTCACTTTAGCTGAAATGGCATTTGCAGGTCACACTGGGGTCGAAGTTGATATTAATACTGCCGCAACTGATGGATGTGATGACGTATTAGCAGCGCTCTTTAGTGAAGAACTCGGTGCTGTGATTCAAGTACGTAGTGACGATGTTGAAGCAGTACAAGCGGTATTAGCGGCGAATGGTTTAGCTGCTTGTAGCCATATTATTGGTACTGTGATTGATGAAGATACCGTCCGTATTTGGAATGGTAACGATGTAGTGCTTGAGCAAAACCGCACTGAATTACGTGCGATTTGGGCAGAAACAACTTATCAAATGCAAGCGATGCGTGATAACCCAGCGGGTGCATTGCAAGAATTTGAAGCCAAGAAAGACAATCAAGATCCGGGTTTACATACCAAGTTAACGTTTGATATTAACCATGATGTAGCCGCGCCTTTTATTGCGCCAGCGATTAATTTTGGTGCGAAACCGCAAATGGCAATTTTACGTGAGCAAGGTGTTAACTCGCATGTTGAAATGGCAGCGGCGTTTGATCGTGCTGGCTTTGACGCTAAAGATGTTCATATGAGCGATATTCTTAGCGGTAAGATACAGTTAGAAGGGTTTAATGGTTTAGTCGCATGTGGTGGTTTCTCTTACGGTGACGTATTAGGTGCTGGTGAAGGCTGGGCGAAGTCCGTGTTGTTTAATAATATTGCGCGTGATCAGTTTGCTGCATTCTTTAATCGTCCTGATACCTTGACGCTAGGGGTATGTAATGGTTGTCAAATGATGTCAAACTTGCATGAGTTGATCCCCGGTGCTGATTTGTGGCCACGTTTTGTGCGCAATGAATCAGAGCGTTTTGAAGCGCGCTTTAGTCTAGTTGAAGTACAAAAAAGTGATTCGTTATTCTTCAATGATATGGTCGGTTCGAGAATGCCAATTGCGGTTTCTCACGGTGAAGGACGCGTGGAAGTTCGTAATGCTGATCACCTTGCTGCGATTGAACAATCCGGTACGATCGCGCTACGTTACCTTGATAACTACGGCAATGTGACTCAAAATTATCCGGTTAACCCGAATGGCTCGCCAAACGGAATTACAGGGTTAACTACCCAAGATGGTCGTGTCACTATTATGATGCCACACCCTGAGCGTGTATTCCGCACTGTGGCTAACTCTTGGCATCCAGATGACTGGAGTGAAAATAGCCCATGGATGCGTATGTTCCGTAATGCACGGGTTAACCTTGGTTAATATTTACAGGCATTAAACATATAGGAGCTGTCATTTATTGGCAGCTTTTTTTATGTCGTAACTGTGTGGATTATAAAATTAAATATGAAGTTGATATTGATCACGTTAACCTTGAAAGAACATTGGGATAATTAACCTAATAAATAAAATGGCATTTGTGTCGTTACAAGGATGAAATAATGGGATTGGATCTTCCCAAAAGTTACCGTCTTATCGGTGCAACTAAATTACTCGCAGTATTAGTTATTATTAGTCTTATTCAGCATATTGAGATAATAATTAACGCATTAAGATTTGATGTACTTAGTATGGTGCCCGTGGGTGTCACTATAGTGGTATTGATCTCAGGAATACTGGCTTGTATTGGACTCTTTCTGGGAGAAAAATGGGGATTTATTCCACTTTATTTTTATATTCCAGCTACCACTTTATTTCTACACGTTAGTTTAATTCCTTTCATACCTAATATTTTCCCTACTCAACATCATGATATTGTTATGATGGTGATCAATGGCTTGGTATTACTGTATTCCGTGTTGCTACTTTTGCGACGAATGGAGACTAATTACATTAAAGAATATTAAATGGTATTAAATTACTGCCTTGGATCTGTGATAATAGCCTTAATTTAATCAAGTCGGTGTTTGTAGTTACGGTGCCGATCTTCTGCTCAGCAAAGGATGATGATAATGAAAAAAATTGAAGCCATTATTAAGCCATTTAAACTTGATGATGTCCGTGAAGCGTTAGCGGAAGTAGGTATCACTGGCATGACCGTGTCAGAAGTAAAAGGATTTGGTCGTCAAAAAGGCCATACTGAACTTTATCGTGGTGCCGAATACATGGTCGATTTTTTACCTAAAGTGAAAATTGAAATTGTAGTGACTGATGAAGTTGCTGAGCAATGTATTGAAACAATTGTCGAAACCGCACAAACAGGTAAGATTGGCGATGGTAAAATCTTCATGTTTGATATTGATCGTGTAGTACGTATTCGTACTGGCGAAGAAGATGAAGATGCGATTTAATTTGTGATGGTTAGTCATGATTAAAATAGTCATAGGGGGTGCATATATGCACCCCCTTTTTTATATATACTAACTTGAGCGTAATGAATGAATTAGATATTAGTGACAGATTACTGTTATAACAAATAAACCACATTTAAGACTTTCTGATTTAGATCAATTTATGTAATATAGTTAGCAGATAAAAATTAAAACGAAAACGTTTGCGTCCACGTGGCGTCTAGGTTTGTGATTTTTCGTTTATTACTAAAAATAGTATAAAACTTAGCTGAGTCAGGAGATACAGATGCTAAAGCGTGATATGAATATTGCTGATTATGATGCAGAACTATTTGCAGCTATTCAGGAAGAAACTACCCGTCAGGAAGAACACATCGAATTGATTGCTTCTGAAAACTACACTAGTCCACGTGTAATGGAAGCACAAGGTTCTCAGCTGACAAATAAATATGCTGAAGGTTATCCTGGTAAGCGTTATTACGGCGGTTGTGAGTTTGTTGATAAAGCAGAACAGCTTGCGATTGATCGTGCGTGTCAGCTATTTGGTGCTGAATATGCAAACGTTCAGCCGCACTCTGGCTCTCAAGCGAATAATGCTGTTTATATGGCATTATTAAATACGGGTGATACGGTTTTAGGTATGAGCTTGGCACATGGTGGTCACTTAACTCATGGTTCACCTGTTAATTTCTCTGGTAAGTTATATAACATCATTCCTTATGGTATTGATGAAAATGGTCAAATTGACTACCAAGAAATGGAAGCATTGGCATTAGAACATAAACCAAAAATGATTATTGGTGGCTTCTCTGCTTATTCTCAAGTGGTTGATTGGGCTAGAATGCGTGAAATCGCTGATAAAATTGGCGCTTACTTGTTTGTTGATATGGCACACGTAGCAGGTTTAGTTGCTGCTGACGTTTACCCGAACCCTGTGCCTCATGCACATGTTGTTACCACAACAACCCATAAAACATTAGCTGGCCCTCGTGGTGGTTTGATTCTGTCAAATGAAGGCGAAGATCTTTACAAAAAACTTAATTCTGCTGTTTTCCCTGGTGGTCAAGGCGGTCCGTTAATGCATGTTATCGCAGCAAAAGCGGTAGCATTTAAAGAAGCGATGGAACCAGAGTTTAAAGTTTATCAAGCCAATGTGGTTGTAAACGCAAAAGCAATGGTGGCTGAATTTATTAAGCGCGGTTACAAGATTGTATCTGGTAGTACTGAAAACCACTTGTTCCTTGTTGATCTGATTGATAAAGGAATCACGGGTAAAGAAGCAGATGCAGCGCTTGGTGCGGCTAATATTACCGTGAATAAAAACAGTGTGCCGAATGACCCACGTAGCCCATTTGTGACGTCTGGTATTCGTGTTGGTTCGCCTTCAATTACTCGTCGTGGTTTTGATGCTGATGATGCGCGTCAACTTGCAGGTTGGATGTGTGATGTGCTTGATAACATCAATGATCATGCTGTTATTGAAGCAACAAAAGTCAAAGTGCTTGAAATTTGTAAGCGTCTTCCCGTTTACGCATAATTTGATAGTAATGCGGTAGTTTATACGCATCGAGACGCATTAATAATAAGGCTTACCCATTTATCGGTAAGCTTTTTTTGTTTTGTAAATAACATAAAATGCGCCATTATTAATGATAATTATTACTTTTAAGGCTATTTATTAGAAATAAAGAAGGTGATAGTCTCATTAAAGTGATGAAATGAGTTACACTGAACCGATTAAATGTAGGAGGCTAAATGCATTGTCCTTTTTGCGGTGCAAATGACACCAAAGTAATCGATTCGCGATTGGTTGCGGATGGCCACCAAGTGCGCCGACGCCGTCAATGTTTAGCGTGCAATGAACGCTATACTACGTTTGAAACGGCAGAACTTGTGATGCCTCGCGTAGTTAAAACTAATGGTAACCGTGACCCGTTTAATGAAGAAAAATTACGCGGTGGTATTCAACGTGCGTTAGAAAAACGCCCAGTGAGTACTGATGACATTGAACGTGCGATTAATAGTATTAAATCTTGTCTTCGAGCAACAGGTGAACGTGAAATTCCTTCGGAGATGATTGGTAATTTAGTGATGGAAGCATTAAAAGAATTAGATAAAGTGGCTTATATCCGCTTTGCTTCTGTTTATCGCAGTTTTGAAGATATTCGTGAGTTTGGTGAAGAAATTGCCAAGCTGGAACGTTAAGATTTACCATTGTTAAGATCAACAATAATGACACACACAGATCAACAGATGATGTCGCGAGCGATAACGCTTGCCCAATACGGTCGTTATACTACTGCACCTAATCCTAATGTTGGGTGCGTGATTGTTAATGATGGTGACATTGTTGGTGAAGGTTATCATTATCAAGCAGGACAACCCCATGCCGAGGTGTTTGCATTGCGGCAAGCACAACAACGTGCTCAAGGGGCGACCGTCTATGTGACGTTAGAACCATGCTCTCATCATGGAAGAACGCCGCCTTGTGCTGAAGCATTAATTAATGCCAAAGTTGCACGGGTTGTGTGTGGTATGGTTGATCCAAATCCTGCCGTTGCTGGTCGTGGTATTGCTTTGTTACAAGCTGCGGGCATTCGTGTGGATGTCGGCGTATTAGCATCAGAAGCACAAGCACTTAACCCTGGCTTTATTAAGCAAATGACACATCAAATGCCTTATGTTGAGCTTAAACTTGCTGCGAGTTTAGATGGTCGAACAGCATTAGCAAATGGTCTCAGCAAGTGGATAACAGGCCCTAAAGCGCGATCGGATGTACAACATTTTCGTGCGCAAGCTGGGGCTATTTTATCGACCAGTGCCACGGTGATTGCCGATAATCCATCACTTAATGTACGTTGGAGTGAGCTTGATGCATCTGTCCAGCAGCAATATCCTCAGTCAGCGTTGCGCCAACCTATACGGGTCATTATTGATAGTCAGAATCGATTGACGCCTGAATATCAACTCTTCAACTTACCGGGCAAGACTATCCTCGCTCGAACAACACTCGGTACTGAAGTGTGGCCTGATTCTGTGCAGCAGTGGAAAATGCCTACTCAAACTAACAGTAACCAGCTTGATCTTGTGGCGTTGATGTCACGGTTAGCAACTTACGGTATTAATCATATTTGGGTTGAAGCTGGGGCGGGTTTGGCTGGTGCATTGCTACAACAACAATTGGTTGATAGTTTGATTTTATATCAAGCACCTAAATTGATGGGCCGTGATAGTCGTGGCTTAATTGATATTACTGGGCTGACATCAATGGCACAAACACCACTGTTAACAATCACTGATGTAGGGTTGATTGGTGATGATATTCGTATTATGGCAACGGTAAATAAGAATAAATAAAATAGTGAAATTAAGGGTTTATCATGTTCACTGGAATTATAGAAGCTGTCGGTAAAATATCAGCCCTGACACCTAAAGGTGTGGATGTTTCTGTTACTGTTGATTCAGGATCGTTAGATTTAGCAGATGTTAAATTAGGCGATAGTATTGCAACCAATGGCGTTTGTCTTACTGTCGTAAAACTAACCGGTAAAGGTTATGTTGCGGATCTTTCTTTAGAAACATTACACCGTACGGCTTTTGCAAATTACAAAGCAGGCCAAGTAGTTAATTTAGAAAAAGCGATGTTGGCAACGACACGTTTTGGCGGTCATATGGTTTCTGGCCATATTGATGCTGTTGCTGAAGTGATTGAGCGCCAGCATATTGGTCGTGCGATTGAATTTTGGATTAAAGTACCGCCACAGCTTGCTAAGTATATTTCAGAGAAAGGTTCTGTGGCTGTTGATGGCATTAGCTTGACTGTGAATGCTGTTCGTGGTGATGAGTTTAAGTTAACGATTGTGCCACATACTGCATCCGAAACGACCATGGCTGATTTTAAAGTTGGTCGAAAAATTAACCTTGAGGTTGATGTTATCGCGCGTTACCTTGAACGCTTAATGCTTGGCGATAAAGCGGCAGAGAAAAAATCTAAAGTAACGATGGATTTATTGGCGAGAACTGGGTTTCTCGGTTAAGCATTGCTTTATGCTCAATAAAGCGACATAAGAATAAGGGTAGTATTATGATAAGTAGTGCAAAAGAAATCATTGATGATATTCGCCAAGGAAAAATGGTTATTCTGATGGATGATGAAGATCGTGAAAATGAAGGCGATCTGATTATTGCATCACAACATATCACGCCTGAAGCGATTAACTTTATGGCGACGAATGGCCGTGGATTAATTTGCTTAACATTAAGCAAAACACGTTGTCAGAAATTAGGTTTACCGTTGATGGTTCAAGATAATACTGAACAATTTGGGACGCCTTTTACTATTTCTATTGAAGCTGCAACGGGTGTCACTACCGGTATTTCAGCGGCTGATCGTTCTCGTACAGTACAAGCTGCTGTTGCTGCTGATGCTACCGCGGCTAATATTGTTATGCCTGGTCATATCTTCCCGCTAATGGCGCAAGAAGGTGGTGTACTGACACGAGCTGGACATACTGAAGCTGGTTGTGATGTTGCACGTCTTGCAGGCCTTGAACCATCAAGTGTTATTGTGGAAATTTTAAATGAAGACGGTACCATGGCACGTCGTCCTCAATTAGAAATTTTTGCTGAAAAACATAACCTAAAATTAGGTACAATTGCCGATCTTATTGAATATCGTAATCTCCATGAAACGACGATTGAGCGTGTTGGTGAATGTAAGCTCAATACCGAATTCGGTGAGTTTGATATGATCACGTATCGCGATAAAATCGACGATCAAATTCATTATGCGTTGCGTAAAGGTGACGTTGAAGCAAATGCAGCCACATTAGTACGGGTGCATTTACAAGATACCTTTAAAGATATTTTACAATCAGGTGCCACGCAGTGGACATTACCTGCGGCGATGCAACGTATCAGTGCTGAAAATGGCGTGCTGGTGGTGTTGAGTAAACAAGAGTCAGCCAATAATATTATCAATAAAGTAAAAAATATTGCAGCTGAAAATGAAGGTCGTCCGCAAGTAAAAGTGAGTCCTTATAACCCATCTCGTCAAGTGGGTATTGGTTCGCAAATTTTATCTGATTTAGGTGTTACTAAAATGCGTTTGTTGTCATCAAGCACACAACGTTATCATTCACTATCAGGGTTTGGTCTTGAAGTGGTTGAATATATTTGCGAATAGTCGTGAATTTTAGCGGACACTATAAATTAACGGAGCATTATTTTTATTGATAATGCTTGCTTATTGGTTGGTTCTACAACGAATAAGCAATAAATATTAACAAATCCTCTGAAACCGACGGTTGTTCATAGCAGACATATCGTAAAGTGTGTTAGACTCCCGCGGTTTCTAAAACTGGAAAAACATAGTCACAGGAAGGCCCATGAAGGTAATTGAAGGCGCCATTGCGGCACCAAACGCAAAAATTGCTATCGTAATTTCTCGCTTTAATAGCTTTATTAACGAAAGTTTACTTTCAGGTGCATTAGATGCGCTGAAACGTCAAGGCCAGGTTAGTGAAGATAATATCACTGTTGTTCGTTGCCCTGGTGCTTATGAACTACCGCTTGTTGCCCAGCAAGTCGCGAAGAGTGATCGCTATGATGCTATCGTAGCATTAGGCTCAGTTATTCGTGGTGGAACACCTCATTTTGACTATGTTGCCGGTGAGTGTAATAAAGGTCTAGCACAAGTAGCACTAGAGTATAATACTCCAGTTGCTTTTGGTGTCTTGACTGTTGATTCTATAGAACAAGCCATTGAGCGTGCCGGTACCAAGGCTGGTAATAAAGGGGCAGAGGCTGCACTAAGCGCGCTCGAAATGGTAAATGTCCTGTCCCAAATCGAATCCTAATGGGGGTTACTGTGAAACCAGCCGCGCGTCGTAATGCACGTCAATTTGCTGTACAAGCAATTTATTCTTGGCAACTTACTAAAGGTAATGTTGCTGATATTGAGCAATATTTCCTTTCAGGCGATAAGTTTGAAGAAGAAGAACATCAAGCGGAGGCGCCTGCATGTACAGCGCCAGAAACTGATGTTGTTTATTTCCGTGATTTATTCGCAGGTGTCGTATTAAGCCATCAAGAACTTGATAGCAAAATGCGTCCATACTTGTCTCGTCCGCTTCAGGATCTAGACCAGATGGAACTTGCGCTACTTCGTCTTGCAATGTACGAAATGGTTAAACGTGAAGACGTACCATTTAAAGTTGTGATCAACGAAGCCATCGAATTAGCAAAACTTTTCGGTGCTGAAGATAGCCACAAATTCGTCAATGGTGTGTTAGATAAAGCTGCACCAACTTTACGTAAAAAAGATAAATAAATTTTTGTTACGTTGAGTACGATGAAAGAAGTCAGCTTATTAGCTGGCTTTTTTTTTACTTAAGGAATAGAAAATTATGGCAAAAAATGAATTTGATATCATTAATCATTATTTTGCGCACCAACAACAGCAACGTGATGATGTCGTTTTAGCGATTGGTGATGATTGCGCCTTAGTTGATGTACCTGCTAATTATCATGTTGCAATAAGTACTGATTCATTAGTTGCGGGCACACATTTTTTAGTCGATGCCGATCCTGCTTTTGTCGCTTATAAAGCATTAGCATCTAATATAAGTGATTTAGCGGCAATGGGGGCAACCCCAGCGTGGGTGTCATTAGCGTTAACATTGCCCACTATTGATGAAGCGTGGTTAGCGCCTTTTTGCCATAGTTTTTTTGAACTTGCTAATCGATATAATATTCAATTGATTGGTGGTGATACCACTAACGGCCCGTTGAGTATTACCTTAACTGTGCAAGGATTAGTGCCTCGCGGTCAGGCTTTAACCCGCAGTGGCGCACAAGTGGGAGATGATATTTATGTTACGGGTAACCTTGGTGATAGTGCCGCAGGACTTGCACTGATATTAAATCAGTCCCAATGTGATCAACGTCTAACGACGGTACTGGTTGAACGGCATTTTAAAGCCCAACCTCGGGTTAATGTTGGTGAGGCTTTACGTGGTATCGCTTCTGCTGCATTGGATATCTCTGATGGCGTGATTGCGGATGTAAAACATATTGGTGAGCGTTCTCAAGTTGCGATTGAGATTGATGTTGAAAAATTACCCTTATCGGCTGAGCTGCTCGCATTTTGTGATGGTGATTGCCAACAAGCGCAACAGTTAGCATTAACCAGTGGCGAAGAATATGAACTTTGCTTTACCGCTTCAAAAGCTAATCGAGATGCATTGAAGATGGCTTTAGCGCATACTAATGTTAAATATAGTTGTATTGGTCAAGTGATCGCGGGGCGTGGTTTATCGTTATTACAGTTAGGTAAACCAGTAAGTTGGAAATTATCCGGCTGGGATCATTTTGTCGTCACAAATAAGTAAGGTATTAACGTGAGCACAAATCCAAAAGATTTATTAAAAATGAATAATCCTTGGCACTTATTAGCCACAGGATTTGGCAGTGGTTTAGCTAAATATATTCCTGGTACCATGGGAACGCTAGCCGCCATTCCGTTATACCTTATTCTTGCTCAATTGCCTTTTGGTTGGTATTTAGTCGCCGTTTTGGTTGCTGCTCTTATCGGAATCCGTATTTGTCATATCACCTCTACTGACATGAAAGTGCATGATCATGGCAGTATTGTATGGGATGAATTCGTTGGTTTTTGGATCACAATGGCAGTTGCACCCACCGTATCCTGGAAATGGATATTGGCTGGTTTTATTCTATTCCGCTTTTTTGACATGCTAAAACCATGGCCGATCAGTTGGCTAGATAAACATGTTGAAGGTGGTTTTGGAATTATGATTGATGATGTTCTTGCTGGCTTTATGGCAATGATTTCATTATGGTTTATTGGCTACTGGTTTGGTTTTTAAGTCTCAGATTGAACAAAGTAGTTAATAAAAAAGCCATGAAAGATTATTTTCATGGCTTTTTTGTTGGTACTGGTTGCTATGCTATTAATAGCAATTTATTTAGCCATATAAGCAAGAATTTGTTTTTCGATGCCTGCACCATCTATTTCCAGCATTTGATGTAACTCAGCTTGAGTACCTTGTTCGATAAAACGATCAGGTAAGCCGATAGTCAGTACGGGCATAATGCATTTTTGTTGCATTAAGAATTCGATGACACCACTGCCAGCACCGCCAGCAATAGCGTTTTCTTCAACAGTGACCAATACATCATGATTAGCGGCTAATTCAAGAATTAAGGCTTCATCAAGTGGTTTTACAAACCGCATATCAGCAACAGTAGCATTTAATTTTTCAGCGGCATCTAGGCTATAACCTAACATGGCTCCAAAGTTTAAAATGGCTACTTTTTCACCTTGACGTCGAATAATACCTTTACCCATTTCAAGCGCAGTCATGGTTGTTTCAACTGCCGTACCTAAGCCACAACCACGTGGATAACGTACTGCTGTTGGTCCTTGATGTTGATGGCCGGTATAAAGCATTTGGCGACATTCATTTTCATCGCTCGGCGCCATGATCACCATGTTAGGGATACAGCGCATAAAGCTAATATCAAATGCACCTTGATGGGTTTGACCATCTGCGCCAACTAAACCTGCACGATCAATAGCAAACATTACCGGTAAATTCATAATGGCAACATCATGAATTAATTGGTCATAACCGCGTTGTAAGAAGGTTGAGTAAATAGCTACAATCGGATGATAACCACCAATTGCCATCCCACTGGCTAGTGTAACTGCGTGTTGTTCTGCAATCGCAACATCAAAATATTGGTCTGGGTATTCTTTTGAAAAGCGTACCATGCCAGAGCCTTCACGCATGGCAGGGGTTATTGCCATCAGTTTGTCGTCAACGGCGGCCATATCACACAGCCAGTCACCAAATATTTTAGAAAACGTTGGGCTGGTATTTTTGGCTTTAGGTAGTGGCTTTTCACTTAAATCAAATTTTGGAACTGCATGGTAATTGATCGGATCGGCTTCTGCTGGTGCATAGCCTTTGCCTTTTTTAGTCATGATATGCAGAAATTGCGGCCCTTTAAGCTGGCGCATATTCTTGAGTGTTTTCACTAACTCATCAATATCATGGCCATCAATGGGGCCGATATAATTAAATCCAAGCTCTTCAAACATGGTGCTAGGTACGACCATGCCTTTAATGTGTTCTTCTGCGCGTTTAACGATTTCTTTAATCGGTGGCGCATTAGACAGTACTTTTTTGCCGCTTTCACGAATGGAAGCGTAAAAATTACCTGATAATAAATGGGCGAGGTGATTGCTTAAGCCTCCCACATTTTCCGAAATTGACATTTCATTGTCATTAAGAATGACGAGCATATCACTGTGTATATCACCGGCATGGTTCATGGCTTCAAATGCCATGCCCGCAGTGATAGCACCATCGCCAATAATGCTGACAACTTTACGGCCTTGACCTTCTTTTTCTGCAGCAATCGCCATGCCTAAACCAGCACTAATTGAAGTAGAAGAATGGCCTACTGACAATACATCATATTCACTTTCGTCACGCCAAGGAAAAGGATGTAATCCACCTTTTTGGCGAATAGTTGACATCTTGTCACGACGGCCAGTTAAAATTTTGTGTGGGTAAGCTTGATGGCCAACATCCCAGATCACATGATCAAATGGGGTATTATAGACATAGTGAAGCGCAACGGTCAGTTCAACTGTACCGAGTCCTGAGGCAAAGTGGCCGCTGGTTTGGCTAACCGTCTTGAGTAAATAAGTACGTAACTCATCACAGACTTGAGGTAGACTTTCAGCGGGCAATAATCGTAATTCATCTGGCGTGTTAGCTAATGCGAGATGCGGGTATTTTGATATATCCAAAGTCATAACAGTTCGGCGCTTTTACTGATTCTAGTTGTTGCGCTCGATAATATATCGGGCAAAAACTTCCAATTGATAGGTATTGTAAGGTATTGCTGCTAATGCTTGTAGCGCTTCTTGATAAAGTTGTTGCGATTTTTGTTGTGCGCCTTCTAATCCAAGCAATGCTGGGTAGGTACTTTTATCGAGTTCTATATCTGAACCTTGAGGCTTACCTAGCGTTTCAGTGTCGCTGATTACATCTAAAATGTCATCTTGAACTTGAAAAGCGAGGCCGATAGCATCAGCATAGTTGTCGAGCTGTGGCAGAATTTCTCGTCCTTTTTCACCCGCAGCGAGTGCACCTAATCGAACCGCACAACGGATTAATGCACCTGTTTTGTGTTTATGAATTAATTCTAGTTGCTCAAGCCCAACATGTTGACCTTCTGCTTCTAAATCGAGCGCTTGTCCTTGACACATACCCGCAGCACCAGAGGCTTGTGCTAATTCGCTAACCATAGCAATACGTTGTTGATGTCCTTCTGGACTCAAGCGGCCTTGGGCAATAATTTCAAAGGCTAATGTTTGTAATGCATCACCCGCTAAAATGGCGATCGCTTCATTAAAAGCAATATGGCAAGTCGGTTGACCACGACGTAAAGCATCGTTATCCATTGCGGGTAAATCATCATGAATTAATGAATACGCATGGATACATTCAACGGCAGCCGCTGCGGTATCGAGATCATCATAATCGACACCTAGCATATTGCCTGTCACGTATGTCAAATAAGGACGAGCCCGTTTTCCGCCAAGCAGAGTACCATGCTTCATGGCTTCTAGTAGCGTTTGATCTGCAAAAGGTTGTTTCGTTAACCAAGTTATTAAGCATTGGTTATTGCGTTGTTGCAGCGTTTTAAGTGTCTGTGATAACGGTACGCTATTCGTCATGGCTTGGCTCAAAGTCTGTTAATGGTGCATTGTCGTCAGCGCGTAATAAAATTTCTACTCGCTGTTCTGCTTGAGTTAACTTTAACTGACTATTGCGAGCCAATGAAATACCACGCTCAAATTTCTTCAGCGCATCTTCCAGTGGGATATCACCCGATTCTAGTTCATTGACAATGGCGTCTAGCTCATCAAGTGCGGCTTCGAATGCCATATTTTCTGGTTTTTTTGCTGCCATATCATTTTCACTCTTATCTAAGTGCAAGAAAAATAACGTAGTGACTATCTAAGGTCAAATTATGTCACAGTAATCTGTGCCACAGACAGTAATTTTCATAGTAGAGATCGATAAATATCACTTAATGATAGAAATAAAACCCTAAATGAAACGTGATTATGGTCGATAAAGAGTTAGTTTGCGGTAGATAGTGCTATTGACGTTTTATCCTATGGCCGCAATATTTTATTTTATGGGCTGATATGGCACTGTTATTTGATGAACAGTAGGCATTATCCTTATAAATTTTTGTTTTATGTTAATTGGCTGTCAGAGCGTTAAATTAATAATTAAAAATGACAGTTAAGGAGATGCCGCGTGGATTTGGCAACACTTATTGGTTTGGTTGGTTCATTTGCTTTTATTGTAATGGCAATGTTAGTGGGGGGGGATTTAGCGATGTTTGCTGATACCTCATCAGTCTTGATTGTTTTTGGCGGCAGTTTGTTTATTGTGCTGATGAAATACAATGGCAGTCAGTTTTTTGGAGCAACAAAAATTGCGGCTAAGGCATTTATATTTAAAACCGATAAACCTGATGATCTTATCGCTCAAATTGTCACGATGGCTGATGCTGCACGAAAAGGTGGTTTTTTAGCGCTTGAAGAAATGGAAGTAGAAAATCTTTTTTTACGCAAAGGTATTGATTTACTTGTTGATGGCCATGATGCAGATACGGTGCGAATGATTTTAAGAAAAGATATTTCATTAACCAATGAACGTCATGAGCAAGGCGCAAGTATTTTTTCTGCGCTAGGGGATGTTGCCCCTGCCATGGGAATGATAGGGACACTTATTGGTTTGGTGGCGATGTTATCTAATATGGATGATCCTAAATCTATCGGGCCTGCGATGGCGGTGGCATTGTTAACCACACTTTATGGTTCTATTTTGGCAAATATGGTGGCATTACCTATCGCTGATAAACTGATGTTACGTAAAAATGAAGAGCGTTTAAATCGATTACTGATTCTTGATGGTGTATTAGCGATTCAAGAAGGTCAAAATCCACGCGTGATAGATAGTTATTTGAAAAATTATTTGCATGAGAAAAAACGACGTTTAAATTTTGATGAATAAGGGTGGATGATGGATTATTTACCACCACAACAAAAAAAAGGCGCACCCGCATGGATGGCAACTTTTGCTGATTTAGCTACGCTATTGATGTGTTTTTTCGTATTGCTACTGTCATTTTCTGAAATGGATGTCCTTAAATTTCAACAAATTGCTGGATCAATGAAAAATGCATTTGGGGTTCAAAATGTATTAAATGTTAATGATATCCCTAAAGGTACCAGTGTTATTGCTCAAGAATTTCGACCAGGACGACCAGAGCCGACCCCGATTGAGGTGATTATGCAACAGACGATTGATATCACTAAACGCTCATTAGATTTTCATGACGGTCTGGCGGAACGTGATGGAGGTAGCCGTAAAAACGCTGCTACATCGGATAGTGGTAACCGTGATAGTTCTACGCAGAAGAAACAGAGCCAACAACAAGCACAAATAAAATCACAAGCTCTGACTGCTCAGATTTTAACTCAAGCATTGGCGCGAGAGATCACTGACAACACGGTGGAGATTGAATCGTTTGGACAGCAATTAGTGATTCGTATCAAAGAAAAAGGCGCGTTTCCTGAAGGCTCTGCATTTTTACAACCTAAATTTATACCGCTTATTAAGCAAGTCACTGAGTTAGTTAAAGATGTACCAGGGATTATCCGTATTAGTGGTCATACAGATAATCAAGTGTTAGATTCTGAACTTTACCGTTCAAAGTGGGATATATCTTCCCAACGCGCGGTGTCGGTAGCACAAGTAATGGAACAAGTGAAAGGTTTTGATCGAAAACGAATGCGAGTGGTGGGTATGGCTGATACTGCTCCAATTGCCGATAATAAAACCCCGCAGGGAAGACGTCGTAATCGGCGAGTTGAAATCTCAATAGTGCAAGGCAAACCATATTACTCTAAAGAAATTAGTTCCCATCAACCGTAACTAATAATTTTTATGGGTATATTTGCTGGTTGGAGAGATTGCGACTAAGGTAAACACAGCACAAATACTAATAATAATTGCGTGACGGAGTAAGATAAGTTGTGCTGTTAGCATATCCTTGTTTCAGTGGCCGACACCTTGCTGTATAATTTGCGCCTTTAATTCCGTTTGGTACTTTATTCTGTTTGGTACTTTAGACCCAGTGAAGCGAAGTGTGTTATGAAATTTATAGTTAAACCACATCCAGAGATTTTTGTTAAAAGTGACTCAGTACGTAAGCGTTTTATCAAAATTCTTGAGTCTAACCTGCGTATTATTTTAAAGCGTCAGTCTGAATCTGTTAGTGTTTATAACCGTCGTTTTTCGTTAGAAGTGAACGAACCTGACGTAACTAAACGTGACATGGTGCTTACAGCCTTAATGCAAACACCAGGTATTCACCACTCACTTGAAGTTCAACAGACGGAATTTACTGATCTTCATAATATCTTTGAGAAAACACTGGAACTTGTTGGTGACAGTCTTGAAGGTAAAACATTCTGTGTGCGTGCTAAACGTGTAGGTAAACATGATTTTACTTCGATTGAAGCAGAACGTTATGTTGGTGGTGGTCTTAATCAAGCGGTTGAGTCTGCAAAAGTAAAACTTAAAAAACCTGATATTACCGTTAATATTGAGATTGAGAATAATTTACTTAACCAAGTGTTATTCCGTCACAAAGGTTTAGGTGGTTTTCCTCTTGGTACACAAGAAGATGTATTAAGCCTTATTTCTGGTGGCTTTGACTCTGGTGTTTCAAGTTATCTTCATATTAAACGCGGCAGTAAAGTACATTACTGTTTCTTTAATCTTGGTGGTCCTGTTCATGAGATTGGTGTGAAGCAAGTTGCTCACTTCTTGTGGAAAAAATACGGTTCATCTGCCAAAGTTAAATTTATTGCCGTTGATTTTGATCCTGTTGTTGGCGAGATTTTAGAAAAAGTCGATAACGGTCAAATGGGTGTAGTCCTAAAGCGTATGTTTATGCGTGCTGCGGGTCGTATTGCTGAGAAGTTCGGTATTCAAGCATTAGTGACTGGTGAAGCGTTAGGTCAGGTTTCAAGCCAAACACTGACTAACCTTCGCATGATTGATAACGTGACTGATACGTTAATTCTTCGTCCACTAATTAACTGGGATAAAGAAGATATTATCGATGTATCACGCCAGATTGGTACTGAAGATTTTTCGGCAACTATGCCTGAGTTCTGTGGTGTAATTTCAAAGAGTCCAACAATTAAAGCTGTAAAATCAAAGCTTGAGATTGAAGAAGAGAAGTTTGATTTTACTATTCTTGATCGCGTTATAGATGAGGCACGAGTGATGGATATTCGTGAAATCGAAAAACAGAGCCAAGAACAAGTCCCTGAAATTGAATTAGTCGAGCACATCGCTGAAGATGCTATTGTGCTTGATATTCGTAGCCCAGATGAAGAAGATGAAAGCCCGCTAGAACTTGACGGTGTGGAAGTGAAACATATTCCATTCTACAAGTTAGCGACTCAGTTTGGTGACTTACCCAAAGAGAAGACTTACTTACTTTACTGTGCTCATGGTGTGATGAGTCGTTTACAAGCTTTATACTTGAAAGAGCATGGCTTCGAAAACGTAAAAGTATATCGTCCGCTATAATTAATGCCATGTGCGCGGATCTAATACCGCGCTTGTGACATCAAAAAAGCCCTCAATGATCTGATCATTGAGGGCTTTTTTTAATGCTGACGGTGCGACATTAACGCTCAGGCATAATATCGTAATGCATGTTTGGCCACACCACCATCGATTCAGCAATCGTGGCTGTTCTGGCCTTATTGGTTAACTGAGTAACAATATCAAGCGCAAATTCTTGTGCTGTACCCGGGCCTTGACTCGTCAGTAGTCGAGCATGTTTATCATACACCACGCGCTTAGGGCGTAATTGTGGCGCTGGAATTTGATCATGAAAAGCGGGATGACAGGTCATTATTGCTTTAGTAAACATGTCATTAGCGGCAAACATAATGGCAGGTGTGGCACAAATAGCGGCAATCAATTTACCATCATAATGGTGTTGTTTAACAAACTCGACCACCAACGGGCTATCACGAAAATGCTCTGCTCCTGCAACGCCTCCGGGTAATACCACTGCATCAAATTGTTCATCTGCAATGGCGATTAATGCGGTATCAGCGACCAGTTTAATGCCACGTGACCCATCAACAATTAATGCGCCATCTTCGGCTGCACTGGCCACAATAACCTCAAATTGAGCCCGTTTTAAAATAGCGATAGCATTAATCGCTTCCATTTCTTCAGTGCCGGGGGCAATACAAACGACGACGCGAGGACATAATTCAGGCATGGTTTAGTGACTCCATATGTTTAATTGCCTGCCATAATTGATTATTTATTGGCGTATCAATCTTGTGGCGTTGGGCTTGTTGAACTAAATATCCATTAATATAATCGATTTCAGTGCGTCGATGATGAAAAATATCACGGTTCATCGAGGAATAATTATTAGCTGTCGCGGTAATAACATTATCGACTTGGTGGCGTAGCTGTTGTTGAGTGGTAGTAAAACCTTCAGCGGTCATGACTTGTGCAACTTCTAAGCAAATAGCATCGAGCTGTGATTGATAACAGGCTTGTGCTAAATCACCATTACAACATTGATGAAGCGCAGTGAGCGGGTTAATGGCGCAATTGATGGCCAATTTTTGCCATAGCGGCTGATAGATATTAGCTTGCCATTGCGTAGGCGCTAAAGCAGCATCAAACAGAGTGGCGATATGGGACAGAGATTGTGCAGGGTCATTGATAGTCCCCAGTGAGGTTTGCCCTAAGCCAGTGTGCTGGATCGTTGTCTGGGTAGGTTTAAAGGCTGCCTGAGAGGTAGTGGCATAGATAATGGGATTATGAGGCAATAATTGTTGAACCTGCGACTGAGTACCGATGCCATTATGCATAATAATTACCACGCAATCAGTATTCAAATAAGGCAATAGCGGCGTCAGTGCGGTAACAACTTGAAACGCTTTAACAGTAACAATAAGTAGTTTACTGGCTGCGAGAGCATGAGGGTCGTTACAGTTGAAGTGATAGCTATCGGTTGTGATTGGTGAGGTTAATTCACTAAAATGCAGTGTTGTTTCAGTCGCAGAATATCGAGTCCACAATTGTACAGTATGCTGCTGTTGGGTTAATTTTACCGCCCATAGCGCACCAATAGCGCCAGCACCTAACAGGGTTATGTTCACAGTCGAATCCGTTATTAGCCTAATTTATTGCATGATAACATTGTGGCTAATTACAGCGATCAAAAAAGGCGCCATCAGCGCCTTTTTTTATGGTGTTATATCGTCAGCTTAGAACTTGTAAGATAGGCTGAAGTATTGTGAAACACCTGTTGATTTAAGACCTGCAGAGTCTTTAATACCGTATACATTATGGTAAGCTTTTAGACCGTAACCAACTGCGTAGTGATCTGAGTGCCATACGATACCGTTGTACATTACGCCACCATTACTTGCTGATGTGTATTCTTTCTTCATACCAAATTGGTAATCAATGTAACCTTGGTAAGAAATGAAAGTACCGTTTTCAAAGGTGTAAACAGGCTTGAACCAGTTAGTTGATACTTGGTAACCGTTCCAGTCTTTTTTGTTCATGTCATACAATGAGTAAACGTTAAAGCCCATTTTGCCTAACCATGGCACTTCAATATCAGAACCTAGACCAACAAAATAGTTGTTAACAGGTTCAAAACCACCTTCTTCTGGTGCTGTATAGCCACCACCCCAGTTAAATAACGTTGCAATATAAAGTTCTTTTACAGGGCCGAAAGATAAGTCTTTACCGGTTAATGCATCAAGAGATATGCGTGGTGCAAATTTCATGAACATTTTTTCTTTTTTATATTTATCGCTGCTATCAGAGTTAGCTAGATTAAATACATCAACATAACCATAAAGGTCAAAAATTCCTGAGCGACCGCCAAATTCCATTTCAAGATAATTGTGACCAGAATGTGCATTTTCAGGACGAGGAAGCTCTTTTGATGCGTACATTAAGTTGAACTGCATCCATTTGAAATCATTTTTGTGGATGTTGTCAGAGTAATCTGCTGCATTAGCTAACGAAGGTAATGCAGTTGCTGCTAAAACGCTTAATGCTACTAGTGATTTGCGCATCTTGTTATCTCGCTCATGTTGATCTAGATGGTGGATTCTGGCCGCCCCGTTTGTTGGCGCTGATTCTAGTGCTTTATTACTCGTTTGGGAATGAAACGATTGCGCAATCCTTTACCATTTGTGATCATGATCTAATGTAATCGATTACATTAACTAAAAATGTGACATTGATCCACTGAGGAAAGATTAGAATGAACTTAAAATTGTCTTAATAGACTAACAACGCTCAATTAGAGTAGTGAGTTTTAGCAAGTCGGTGACGGAAGTTAGCGAGTTATGGCTAACTTCCGTGGCGATATGATTATCTTTAAGATGATTCGGTTGGTTTGGTAACAATATTTAGCGCCGAATTATTAGCTAAGATTCGAATTAATATTAATACCGGAACACCCATTAAAGCGGTGGTTAAGAAAAAAGCATTGTAACCAAAGTGGTCGATATAGATGCCAGAAAAACCCGCAAGAAATTTAGGAAATAATACCATTATCGAACTAAACAACGCATATTGGGTTGCTGAGAATGCGACATTGGTTAAACTTGACATAAAGGTAATAAATGCTGCTGTCGCAATACCTGCACCAAGGTTATCCGCTGAAATAACCAGTGTTAGCATTTCAAGGTTATTACCGACATAGCTAAAGACAATAAATAATAAGTTAGTAATCGCTGATAATAGTGCACCTAGCGCTAATATTTTAAGCGTACCAAATTTACTGACTAAAATACCACCCAGTCCAGCACCCGCAATCGTCATTGCTACCCCAAAGATTTTTGAGACGGAAGCGACTTCATTTTTAGTAAAGCCCATATCAACATAGAACACATTGGCCATCACCCCCATGACAATATCTGAAATGCGGTAACAACTAATTAAAAGTAATATCAAGAGGGCATTTTTACCATAACGCTGAAAGAAATCTCGAAATGGCATAATAACGGCGGTATAAAACCAAGCACTTAAATTAGCATGGTGTTTATTATAGCCTTTATCAATAAGTTGTAGTTTGTAGTCGGTTTCTATTTTATTGATGGCACTATTATCAATGATAGGTTCTTTGATAATAAACGTGGTGACAACGCCTATGAGCATCATTGCCGCCATCATAAAGTAAGCACTTTTCCAACCACTAGGATCATAGTCAGTATCTGAACCAAACCAAGCAGCAAAAGCTAATGTGCCAGCACCTGCCATGATCATCGCTAAGCGATAACCGGCTAAATAGGTTGCTGATAATGCTGCTTGCATACGCTCGGTTGCAAGTTCAATACGGAAAGCATCAATAACAATATCTTGCGTGGCAGAGGCAAAAGCGACCATGATGGCAAAAATAGCGAATTGAAATAAATCAGTTTGCGGGTTACTTAACGCCATGCCGCATAATGATAAAATAATAATAAGTTGTGAAAATAGCATCCAGCCGCGACGACGGCCAAATAAGCGTGAAAATATCGGTAATGGAAAACGATCCACTAACGGTGACCATGCCCATTTAAAACCGTAAGCTAAAGCGACCCAGCTAAAGAAACCAATACTTGTTTTACTCACATCGGCTTCACGGAGCCAAAAAGACAGAGTACCAAACACCAATAAGATCGGTAATCCTGATGAAAATCCGAGTGCTAACATGATTAAGGACTTAGGGTTAGCGTAAACGCGCCAGCCCTGAGTGTTTTGTTGAGGTGCCGCTTTATCCATATATTCCTCTGGAAATCAAGGTAACAATACTCGTCGCGAGTGTGCTGAATTCTTAAAATGCTGATCGTAAAATGAAAGCTTATCAGCTCTCAGTTTTTTACGCATTGACTTGATGATTTTCAGACAAATATTTTACTGTTTAATTCTGTCTTATTGGTTATTTAGATAAATTAATAATATTAAGGGCGATTTATTGTAGCGATTTGGGGGCAGGGGCCAATATTGAGTAAATAACAGCTGAGGGTTACGACCTTGTGTTGGATAAAGCTATCTCCCATTAATTGGTAATCACTAATGCCATTTAATGTCTGAATTAAAGTCCAATAACTGGCTTCATATTGATTGGCGGGTTGTGGATTATCATGAGGGAGTATCCACCATTGTGCTAATTGATGGTTAAATACATTTTGTAGTTGAATGTAAGTAATATCACCGTAGCTGGTGGCAATCGCATTGAATGCAAGAATGGGTGCGTTATCGACAATAAACTGTTGTAAACGCCGTTCTTGTGCGGGGATTGCGGGATGATTATAAGCAAGTGTCAACATAGACATCACCTGTTATGTGAGTGATTACGCACATAACAGATGACGTAATCACATTATTTAATGACTTTTATAGCTTCAATAATAATCGGTTGCTGGGGTATATCACTCATACCTGTTTGTGGGTTAGATGTTGTCGGTATCGTTGCCATTTTTTCAACAACAGGGAAGCCTTTAATTACCTTACCAAATACAGCATAGCCTGTTCGGTTGCCTTGGGTATTTAAGAAATTATTATTTGCAAGATTGATATAAAACTGACGGGTGGCTGAGTTTGGATTTTGAGTACGAGCCATTGCAATGGTTGCCATATTATTGGGTAAACCATTATCCGCTTCATTCTTGATTGGCGGGTAGCTAGGACGCTGTTTTAACGCTTGATTAAAACCGCCACCTTGTGCCATAAAACCAGGAATGACACGATGGAAGATAGTACCGACATAACTACCATCATCAACGTAACGTAAAAAGTTTTTAGTGGTAATCGGTGCTTTTGCTTCATTTAACTCAACGGTAAAGTTACCTAAGTTAGTTGTAACAAGTACTTTTGTCGCAGCACTAACGGGTAATGCTACCAATAAGCATAAAGCTAATAAAAAACGCGACATTATATGTTCTCCGTAAGGTATTTATTTAGTTCACTGTCATTAGCGACTTCAGTGAGTACAGAATTGATGAGTTTATTCATGCTTATTGCGATATCTTTATTCGACGCAGTTAGTGCATCTTCACGACTTGAGTTGCCTGAATAGTGTTTAATAAACTGTCCATTCGGCGTATTTACCGTTAATTGCAATTGTAGCTCACTGCGCATGTTATATTCCACCAGTCCCTGTTTTATTGTGACTAGTGCTTTTTCTACGGTAACTGCCATGGTTGAGGTTGCATTGTTATTAATGCTAAAGCCTTGACCAGTAAGTTGTTGTGCTAATACGTGGCGTAATGTTAATGACAGTGGTTGTTGTGGCTGGACCACTTCTACATTTTCAGTACTGCCATTATCAATGACGGCAATATAACTATTCGGCGCTTGATCAACGCAGGTTAGATTGAGTGTTTTGTTATGTGCCCACGGTTGTGAAGTCAATACAGCGGTAGGCATTAATGCAAGGGGAGCTGGTGGTGTAGCAGCGCATGCACTTAATACCAATGTTGATACCAGGACAAAGTATTTTTTGATCATAAAGCATTCCCTTGGCTTATCAGTAAAAGTAGATAATTACTGCCGTTTAAATATCAATTTAGACGACAATAAATGTTGGTTTATTTTATTGCACGTAATACAACAAATTTATCATTATGACCAATAGTATCAACTTTGGTAAAAATGCGGTTTAATTTCTCATGATATTGCAATTGACGATTACCAATGATAATTAATTCACCATTTTGACGTAATACTCGCTGGGCATCACAGAACATTTGCCAAGCAATATGATCGGTAATAGTATTATTTTGATGGAACGGTGGGTTACATAGCACTAGGTCAGCACTTTGATTATTAAAGTCATCTAAGCAGTTGGCAACCATAACATTGAAGTTTTTTGTACTTGCAAGATTTAGTTGTGCATTTTCACGGCAAGAAGCAACGGCCATAAAGCTTTCATCTACACCAGTCACATTCGCATGAGGATTTAAGCGTGCTGCTTTAATACCAATCACACCATTACCACATCCAAGATCAATAATGTCTTTATATTGCGGTTTTGATGGAATGAAATCTAATAAAAATCGACCACCGATATCTAAACTATCACTTGAAAATACATTGGCATAATTAGTCATCGTTAAATCATGCTCAGGTACTGTCCAGCTCGTAGGCCGTGGCATTGGCATCGCTAGTGATTTATTGACGGTAGTGAATATCAATCGTGCTTTTTTAACCGCGAGAGAAGTTTTGGTCGTACCTAAATATTTCTCAAACAATTTTAAGGTTGATGAGTGAATTTCTTTCGCTTTACCCGTTGTAATCACTACACAATCTTGTGGTAATAGGTGACAAAGTTGTTGTAATTGCCAGCTAAGTAGACGATTGTTTTTAGGTTGCTTAATCAATACTAGTTGTGGATTTTCGGGTAATTCAGCGAGACAATCAATAATAGTGGCTGCCGGTAAATTATTGGCATTTAAGTTATTAATAATGGCTTGCTGGGTGATAAAAGAATCCGTCACTGTAGTAACGGGTGCTTGGTTTGCAAACCAGCAACTTAATGCACCAAAATTATCATTGAGGATTAATATTGGCCGTAGAGGATCAATATCTATTGTATGACAATGATTGATCAAGTATTCATCTGCGGCATCCCATGCTTGCAGGGTTTCATTTTTGCGTACAGGGAAACGGGTTAGCGTTAACGTACGTTGGTGCAAGGTTAGCTCTGGTTTCATTAAGAATAACTTTCGAGTATGTTGGCGAAATAGTAGAGCATTTTCGCAGAACAGAGAAACGCTTGAAAGGAAATCTATCAAGTTAACACCATAATAATAAGGAATTGTTATTATTAGTGGTGAAAAACTGCTTTTTTAGTTGAGGATATTATGATTCAGTCCCAAATCGAAGCAAAGTTAAATCATAGCTTTGCACCTGTGCATCTTGACGTTCTTAATGAAAGTTATATGCACAACGTTCCTGAAGGTTCAGAAAGCCATTTCAAAGTAGTGGTAGTGAGTGCTCAATTTGAAGGTCAACGCCTTATTACCCGTCATCGTGCGGTGAATCAGTGTTTAGCCGATGAGTTAGCAAATCATATTCATGCACTTGCTATCCATACTTATACAGAATTAGAATGGCAGCAACAACTTAATGCGCCAGTATCTCCAAAATGTCATGGTGGTTCAACATTAGATAAATGATAAAGATGTTAGTATTATAAAGTCATTAACAAAATGAATTTTTATGACGTTTTTAATAAGTTACAGTGTTGATTATGGTTGTTGTGAAAATGTTAATGGAATAGTAAAAATAGTACTGACCATCACAGGCTTGATGATAAGTTTGTATTTATGTTGATATCCTGTGTTGTCGAGTGGTATTTTTTGCAATATTGTTAAATATACTGTCATATTTCATATTTCATATTTATGTAAAAAGATCCCGTAAATGTGCAGTTGATCATATTTATTAGTTAACAAACCTATTGCGTCTTATTTGTTATGTGGTTTTTACACGTAATTAGAAGGATTGCCATAGAAAAAATGAGTTAATTAATGGTAGAATCGCGGGCTGAAAAATTACTCGCGCAGCAGTGTTTATAGCGAAGTAGTTAACTGGATGTTGCGATACGGAGTCGTTCAGTGATTGTTGTCACTGCCTGTTCATCGATATCAGGCCAAGGAACGTAGTATCTTAATTACGCAATATGAAAATTCTTTTTTCCCTTTAATGTAGTGCAAGTGCGTATGATTACAATAAAAAGGGGTTTGGATATCCCAATTTCCGGGACTCCTGCCCAGACGATACACGATGGTAATGCCATTTCTAAAGTCGCTTTGCTTGGCGAAGAATATGTTGGTATGCGTCCTACAATGCATACTCGCGTAGGGGATGTAGTGAAAAAAGGTCAGATTCTTTTTGAAGATAAGAAGAATCCTGGTGTTAAATTCACTGCACCAGCTAGTGGTAAGGTAATAGAAGTTAACCGTGGCGCTAAACGCGTTCTACAATCAGTGGTTATTGATGTAGAAGGTGATGAGCAAATTACGTTTAACAAGTATGAAGCAACACAATTAGCACAGTTAAGCCGTGCGGTTGTGGTTGATCAATTAGTTGAATCAGGTATGTGGACAGCGCTTCGTACGCGCCCGTTCAGTAAAGTACCTGCTGTTGGTTCTGAATCGAAAGCGATTTTTGTTACTGCAATGGATACCAATCCATTAGCGGCTAACCCAGAAGTTATCATTAATGAACAAGGTGAAGCGTTCATTGCTGGTTTAACTGTGCTTTCTCGTTTGACTAGTGGCAAAGTTTACGTGTGTAAATCAGGTGCAAGCCTGCCTCGTTCAACTGCAGCTAATGTTGAAGAGCACGTATTTAATGGTCCACACCCAGCAGGTTTAGCCGGCACACATATTCATATGTTGTTCGGTGCAGACGCTAAGAACATTGCATGGAACATTAATTACCAAGACGTGATTGCGTTTGGTAAGTTATTCCTTACTGGTGAAATTTTCACTGGTCGTGTAGTTGCACTTGCGGGCCCTGTGGTTACTAATCCACGTTTAGTACGTACGCAAATCGGTGCTTCTATTTCTGACTTAACTGATTCAGAAATGATGCCTGGTCAACTGCGTGTGCTATCAGGTTCAGTACTTAATGGTGTTAAAGCTGAAGGTGTTCATGGATACCTTGGTCGTTACCACTTACAAGTTTCTGCATTACGTGAAGGCTATGAGAAAGAATTCTTAGGCTGGATTGTTCCTGGTAAAAACAAGTTTTCTGTTACTCGTGCTTTCATGAGCCAGTTCTTCCCAGGTCAGTTGTTCAACATGACAACAACGACTAACGGTAGTGAACGTGCCATGGTGCCAATTGGTAGTTACGAAAAAGTAATGCCACTTGATATTGAACCAACACTATTACTGCGCGACATTTGTGCAGGTGATATTGACAGTGCACAACAATTGGGCCTACTAGAACTAGATGAAGAAGATCTAGCACTATGTACGTTCGTGTGTCCTGGTAAATATGAGTTTGGTCCAATGATGCGTGAGTGTTTGGACAAAATTGAGAAGGAAGGGTAATTCATGGGTTTCAAGAATTTCCTCGAAGGCATCGAGCACCACTTTGAACCAGGTGGTAAGCATGAGCGTTGGTTTGCGTTGTATGAAGCGTTTGCCACTCTTATGTATACGCCAGGACAAGTGACGCGTTCATCTGCGCACGTTCGTGACAGTATTGACCTTAAACGTATCATGATCATGGTATGGTTTGCGGTATTCCCTGCGATGTTCTGGGGTATGTATAACGTGGGTGATCAAGCTATTGCTGGTCTTAACCATTTATACACAGCAGACAAACTAACAGCAGTAATTGCTGCTGACTGGCATTACTGGTTTACCCAGATGTTAGGCGGTACTCTATCAGCGACTGCTGGTTGGGGTAGCAAAATGCTACTGGGTGCGACTTACTTCTTACCTATCTACGCAGTTGTATTTGCGGTAGGTGGTTTCTGGGAAGTAATGTTCTGTATGGTACGTAAGCATGAAGTTAACGAAGGTTTCTTTGTTACTTCGATCTTATTTGCTTTGATCGTTCCGCCAACACTACCACTTTGGCAAGCCGCTTTAGGTATTACTTTTGGTGTCGTTGTCGCAAAAGAAATTTTTGGTGGTACCGGTCGTAACTTCCTTAACCCAGCACTTGCTGGTCGTGCTTTTCTATTCTTCGCATACCCAGGTCAGATTTCTGGCGACCTAGTATGGAATGCGGCGGATGGTTTTTCTGGCGCGACACCGCTAAGTCAGTGGTCTCAAGGTGGTCAAGCAGACGTAGTTAACACTATTACTGGTCAATCAATCTCTTGGATGGACGCATTCGTTGGTCATCTTCCAGGTTCAATTGGTGAAGTATCAACTCTCGCTATCCTTATTGGTGGCATATTCATTGTTGTTATGGGCATTGCTTCATGGCGTATTATCGCTGGTACATTGATCGGTATGATCGTTGTTGCAACGCTATTTAACATCATTGGTTCTGATACTAACCCAATGTTTAATATGCCTTGGCAATGGCACCTAGTTCTAGGTGGTTTTGCGTTTGGTATGATGTTTATGGCGACAGATCCAGTGTCGGCTGCGTTCACCAATAAAGCAAAATGGTGGTACGGCGCACTGATAGGTGCAATGGCTGTAATGGTACGTGTAGTTAACCCTGCATACCCAGAAGGCATGATGCTAGCGATTCTATTTGCTAACCTATTTGCACCTCTATTTGACAACCTAGTTGTTCAAGGCAACATCAAACGGAGACTGGCTCGTCATGGCAAGTAATAAGGATAGCTTCTCAAGAACGCTGATTTTTGTTGTAGTATTGAGCCTTGTGTGTTCAATCATCGTATCTACAGCAGCAGTGGTTCTACGCCCAAAACAACAAGAGAATGCCGTACTTGACGTACAACGCAATATTCTTGCTGTTGCAGGTTTATTAAATAAAGACACTAACATTCAGCAAACATATACGGATTTCATTGAACCTAAATTGGTTAACATTGAGACTGGTAATTATGTGGCTGAAGTTGCTGGTGAAAATGCAGCTAAATATAATCAACGTGACGCAGCGAAGAATGATAAAGAATCTATCAAACTTCCAGCTAACGAAGATTTAGCAAAGATCATTCGTCGTGCAAATGTGGCGACTGTTTATCTTGTTAAAGATGCAGCTGGTACGTTAACTAAAGTAATCCTACCTATTCACGGTAACGGTTTATGGTCAATGATGTATGCATTCGTTGCTGTTGCAACTGATGGTAATACTATTGACGGCATCACTTACTACGATCAGGCGGAAACTCCTGGATTGGGTGGTGAAGTTGAAAACCCAACATGGCGTGAGCAGTTTGTTGGTAAGAAGTTGTACGATATGAACTTCAAACCTGCAATTAAGATTCTTAAAGGTGGCGCGCCTGCAGGTGGCGAGCACGGTGTTGATGGTCTTTCTGGTGCAACGCTAACAAGTAATGGCGTACAGCATACCTTCGATTTCTGGTTCGGTGCACAGGGCTTTGGTCCTTACCTTGCTAAGTTACGTGCAGGAGATCTGAATAATGGCTGATACTAAAGAAATGAAAAAGATCCTATTTGGACCTTTTATCAGCAATAACCCAATTGCATTACAAATTCTTGGTGTTTGTTCAGCATTAGCAGTAACTACTAAGCTGGAAACTGCGTTTGTAATGACAATTGCAGTGACATTAGTAACTGCATTTTCGAACTTTTTTGTATCATTAGTTCGTAATCAAATTCCAAATAGCGTTCGTATTATTGCGCAAATGGCGATTATTGCATCATTGGTAATCGTGGTTGACGAAGTATTACGTGCTTACCTTTACGATGTATCAAAGCAACTATCTGTATTCGTTGGCTTGATCATTACTAACTGTATCGTAATGGGTCGTGCGGAAGCATATGCAATGAAATCTGCACCAGTACCTGCATTTATTGATGGTATCGGTAACGGTTTAGGCTACGGTTTCGTATTGATTACTGTTGCTTTCTTCCGTGAGCTTTTAGGCTCTGGTAAGTTATTTGGTATGCAGGTATTGCCACTGGCTTCTGATGGCGGTTGGTATCACCCGAACGGTCTAATGCTATTGGCTCCTTCTGCGTTCTTCCTAATTGGTTTCATGATCTGGATTATTCGTACTTTCCGTCCAGAACAAATAGAAGCGAAGGAGTAAGAGGAATATGGAACATTATTTAAGCCTATTGGTTCGCTCGATCTTTATCGAGAACATGGCATTATCTTTCTTCTTGGGTATGTGTACTTTCTTAGCTGTTTCAAAGAAAGTTAAGACCTCTTTTGGTCTAGGTGTTGCGGTAATCGTAGTACTTACATTATCTGTACCGTTAAACAATCTTGTGTACAACTATGTACTTAAAGATGGTGCGATTTTCCCAGGTGTTGACCTTACCTTCTTGAACTTTATTACGTTCATCGGTGTTATCGCGGCATTGGTTCAGATCCTTGAAATGGTTCTTGACCGTTTTTTCCCGCCGCTATACAACGCACTAGGTATTTTCTTACCGTTGATTACAGTTAACTGTGCAATCTTCGGTGGTGTATCTTTCATGGTGCAGCGTGATTACAACTTCACAGAATCAATTGTCTATGGCTTCGGCTCTGGTGTTGGTTGGATGTTGGCAATTGTTGCGCTTGCGGGTATCCGTGAGAAGATGAAATACTCAGATGTACCAGCTGGTCTTCGTGGTTTAGGTATTACTTTTATCACTGTTGGTCTTATGGCGTTAGGCTTTATGTCTTTCTCTGGCGTACAGCTGTAATCAGGATAAGGAAGGAATAGTCAATGGATATTATTCTTGGCGTAGGCATGTTTACCTTGATTATCCTGGCTCTAGTTTTAGTGATTTTATTCGCTAAATCTAAGCTAGTACCATCAGGTGACATTACTATCTCAGTAAACGGCGATCCAGAAAAAGCGATCACCACAAGTGCGGGCGGTAAATTACTGACAGCACTTTCTGCTAACGGTATTTTTGTATCATCAGCATGTGGTGGCGGTGGCTCTTGTGGTCAGTGTCGTGTAAAAATCAAATCTGGCGGTGGTGATATTCTACCAACAGAACTTGATCATATTTCTAAAGGTGAAGCACGTGAAGGCGAACGTCTAGCGTGTCAGGTTAACGTTAAATCTGACATGGAAATCGTGCTTCCAGAAGAAATTTTTGGTGTGAAGAAGTGGGAATGTTCAGTTATCTCTAACGATAACAAAGCAACTTTCATTAAAGAGCTTAAGCTTCAAATTCCAGATGGCGAAACAGTACCTTTCCGTGCTGGTGGTTACATTCAGATTGAAGCGCCTGCTCACCACATTAAATACTCAGACTTTGATGTACCAGAAGAGTATCGTGGCGATTGGGATAAGTTTAACTTGTTCCGCTACGAGTCTAAGGTTGATGAAGATATCATCCGTGCTTACTCAATGGCTAACTACCCAGAAGAGTTTGGTATTATTTTGCTAAACGTGCGTATTGCTACGCCGCCGCCAAATAACCCTAATGTCGCTCCTGGTCAAATGTCATCATTCATCTGGTCACTTAAAGAAGGTGACAAGTGTACTATTTCTGGTCCTTTTGGTGAGTTCTTCGCTAAAGATACTGAAAATGAAATGGTATTCATCGGTGGTGGTGCAGGTATGGCGCCAATGCGTTCTCATATCTTCGACCAACTTAAGCGTCTACACTCTAAGCGTAAGATGTCTTACTGGTATGGTGCACGTTCTAAGCGTGAAATGTTCTATGAAGAAGATTTTGACTCATTAGCAGCTGAAAATCCTAACTTTGTATGGCATTGTGCGTTGTCTGATCCACAGCCTGAAGATAACTGGGATGGCTACACTGGCTTTATTCACAACGTTCTTTATGAAAACTATTTACGTGATCATGAAGCACCTGAAGATTGTGAGTACTACATGTGTGGTCCACCAATGATGAATGCTGCTGTTATCAGCATGCTGAAAGATCTTGGTGTTGAAGATGAAAACATTCTATTGGATGATTTCGGTGGCTAATTACTAGCCCTTCGCCTTGAAAAAAGGCTGGCCTATTAAGGTCAGCCTTTTTCATTATTAATGAATAGTAATGTTATTTTTATTGTGGTTATTATCAGTTAGTGATGACTAACTATGGTCGCTAGAGTAAAAATTACCTTTTATTTCATTGGAGTAGTTGAATGAAAATGTTCCTTATTCGGGCTGTAGTTGTGGTTACAGCATTGTTAGCGCTTGCCGGCTGTGGTGATCAGCGTCAGCAAATCACTATTAATGGCTCGACAATGGGAACCTATTATTCAATTAAAATAATTAATCAAGATGGTTTACCAACAACGAAAGTGATCCAACAAGAGATTGATCGTCGTTTAGAGTTGGTTAATGATCAAATGTCGACCTATCGTCCACAATCTGAATTAAGCCTATTTAATCAATCACCAGCGAATAAACCTTTTCCAGTCTCAGCAGCGACAGCAAAAGTAATCACTGAAGCATTACGTATCTCTAACGTTAGTCATGGTGCTTATGATGTCACTGTTGGGCCTGTGGTTAATTTATGGAGCTTTGGTCCTGAAGCGCGTCCAGAATCAATTCCAACTGATAAAGATGTGACTACTCGTCTTTCTGAAGTGGGTTATCAGCATCTGCAAGTGTTAGCGGGTAATCAATTAGTAAAAGACGAAGCTAAGCTTTATGTTGATTTATCTTCAATTGCGAAAGGCTATGGGGTTGACGTTGTTGCTGATTATCTAAAAGATGACTTACACGTTAAAAATTTCATGGTCGATGTTGGTGGTGAATTACGCTTGCAAGGTAAAAATCAAGCCAATGTTTTATGGCGGATTGCAGTTGAAAAACCAGTAGAGAATGAGCGTGCAGTGCAAGAAATTCTGCAAGTGGGCAATATGGCGATTGCAACATCAGGTGATTACCGTAATTACTTTGATGAGAATGGTGTACGCTACTCACACTTGATTAACCCTAAAACGGGTCGTCCGATTGATAATCATGTCGTGTCTGTAACCGTTATTGCGTCATCATGCATGACGGCGGATGCTTATGCGACAACCTTCTCGGTAATGGGAGAGGATGAATCAATTGCGCTTGCAAACCAAGAAAATATTCCAGTCATGTTGATTGTAAAGACCAAAGATGGCTTTATTGAATACAAATCAAAGACTTTTGAGCAATACGTAGATAAAAAATAATAGAGGCGTCCATGGCAATTTATTTAGTAACATTTGCTGCTTTTTTACTGGTTATTATTGCAATGGCAGTAGGCTATATTTTTCAACGTAAATCTGTTAGTGGCAGTTGTGGTGGCTTAGACGGGATTGGGATCGCGAAAGAATGTGATTGCCCAGAACCGTGCGATGCGCGTAAAAAGCGTGAAGCCCGCGCAGAACGTCAAGCTGAATGGAAGAAAAATCAGATTATTTAACTGATTTAAATATTAATATGTAAGTCATTACTTACGTTAAAGCCTAGGTTAGACAAAGACTTTGTCATATCTAGGTTTTTTTATATGTGTTATTTAAGCTAAGATTAAAGTGATGGATATTTAAGTTGAGATACTCTAACTCGCGTCATTAGTGGCTACCTTCAATCCAAATAGATCATTGCTATATTGACAGTGATTAAGTAAATTAGCGTATAACAACTGTATATAAAAACAGTTATTTGCTGTGTTCATTGATGAGTATTTACTGTGACTAATCCATTGCCAATCCAACGTAAAATTATCCATGTTGATATGGATTGTTTTTATGCGGCTGTTGAAATGCGCGATAACCCTGCCTTACGTGATATTCCTATCGCTATCGGTGGTCGCTCTGAACAACGTGGCGTAGTGAGTACTTGTAATTATTTAGCGCGTAAATATGGTATTCATTCTGCAATGCCAACCGCACAAGCGATGAAACTGTGTCCACATTTAACGTTAGTGCATGGGCGAATGGAAGTGTATCGTCAGGTTTCTCAACAAATACGGGCTATCTTTGCTCGTTACACCGATAAAATTGAGCCATTGTCATTAGATGAAGCTTATTTAGATGTCAGTGATTGCGATATGCTTCATGGTTCTGCAACCTTGATTGCACTACATATTCGCCAAACGATTGAGCAAGAACTGCGATTAACCGCATCTGCTGGGATTGCTCCGGTTAAATTTATAGCAAAAGTCGCCTCTGATCTTAATAAGCCTAATGGTCAATATGTCGTTACTCCTGATCAAGTGGATGATTTTGTCGCCGAGCTTAAACTGGAGAAAATTCCAGGGGTAGGGAAAGTCACTATTCAGAAACTGCATCAGCAAGGGTTATATGTTGGTCGTGACGTGCAAAATTATGCTCAACAGCAGTTATTGCAACAGTTCGGTAAGTTTGGGCAATCATTATGGTTACGCGCTCATGGTATTGATGAACGAGAAGTGATTGTGGAGCGCCAGCGTAAATCGGTTGGAGTTGAACGTACGTTTAATAAAAATATTAGTAGTTTTGATGAATGTTGGCAGGTAATTGAGCTTCTACATGTAGAGCTTGAACAGCGGTTACGAAAAGTACGACCACAACTGAATATTGCAAAACAAGGGATAAAACTAAAATTTGCAGATTTTCAGCAAACAACGGTAGAGCATAGTTGTCCTAAACTCGATAAACAGCAATTTGTGACATTATTAACAGAAGCACTGACTCGTCAACAAGGACGAGAAATTCGTTTAATTGGATTAAGTGTTGGTTTAGAGCAAGGATTAAAGGCTCAACAATTATCGTTTGGTTTTTGATTGTCTGGACGATTATATTGAATAATAAAAAACGGGCGCAGGGCCCGTTTTTGAACTGGTTGTCAAATTAGCTATTCGTGTTATTTTTTAACAGGAATATTTTTTAGAATCGCTAGCATTTGATCCCAGAACATTTGTACGGTATCAATTTTCACTTTCTCATCAGGAGAGTGAGGGAATTTGATTGTTGGACCAAATGACAACATGTCCATTTCTGGGTAAGGTTCTTTAAATAAACCACACTCAAGACCCGCGTGGATCACCATAATATTTGGTTTATTACCATACATTTGCTGGTAGGTATCACGGAACACTTGCATGATTTCAGAATCAGCATCAGGCTTCCAACCTGGGTATGCACCAGATACGTCACACTGTGCGCCAGTAAGTGCTGCTAATGATTGCAACATTCCTTCAACGTAGCTACGACCTGAGTCGATCAATGAACGGATCAGACATAAGATCGTTACATTATTTGCTTCGGTAGTGATCACACCCATATTTAATGATGTTTCTACTACTCCTTCAATATCATCGCTCATGCGAATAACACCGTTAGGACAAACATTTAGCGTATGGATTAAACGTGTTTGATCAGCGAATACCATAACATCGTTAGGCTGTGCACATACTTCGGTAAATAGTGTAATGTCAGTTTCAACATGGCCTAACTCAACACTAACGATTTGTTGGTATTCAGCAAATAATGCATTAAGTTTATCGATGTTTGCTGTTGGTAAGGTCGCAATTACCGTTGCTTCACGAGGTAGGGCATTTCGTAGGCTACCGCCAGTGAAGTTATTGATACGTAGATCAAGCTCATTAGCATGACCGACTAAGAAACGCGCCATTATTTTATTAGCGTTGCCACGACCGGTGTGAATATCACAGCCTGAGTGACCGCCTTTTAAGCCTTTAACGACTAATTTGATTGCTTGATGTTCAGCAGGAATAGCTTCACGTTGAATATCAATGGTTAACGCGACATCAACACCGCCTGCGCAACCCATGTAAATTTCGCCTTCTTGCTCAGAGTCAGTATTCAATAGAATATCGCCTTCAAGCCAGCCAGCTTCCAAGCCAAAAGCACCTGTCATGCCAGTTTCTTCATCGATGGTTAATAATATTTCTAATGGACCATGTTCGATGTCTTTAGCCGCTAGAATTGCAAGACAGGTTGCCATGCCCATGCCATTATCTGCACCTAGTGTTGTACCTGTCGCCGTTACCCATTCACCATCAATAAAGGGCAGAATTGGATCTTGAGTAAAGTCATGTACGGTGTCTTCATTTTTTTGTGGCACCATATCAATGTGTGCTTGAAGTACGACACCTTTACGGTTTTCCATGCCAGCAGTCGCTGGTTTTTTAATAATAACGTTACCTGTATTATCGCGACGAACATCTAACCCTTCAGCTTGTGCGAACGACACAATGTATTGTGCTAGTTGCTCTTCATATTTAGAAGGGTGAGGGATTGAACAAATCTGATCAAAGAAATGCCAAACAGCTTTTGGTGATAGTTGAGTAATTTCAGACACGGTAGCCTTCCTTTTTATATACGAGATTGGGCTAGTGTCATTTTGTAGGGTGTTAGCCGTAAAATGACAAATAGATAACGAATATTTTTATCGCTTTGGTTTTAGCATATCATTCTGTCTTTAGGGGGGATAGCGCAAATAATAAAATCTTATAGCACTGATTTCTGCGATTATTACGTTACTGCTAATGCCATACGCGGCTATTACTATGGTCATGCATTGTATGTAATTAAATATGCTAAAAACATGTAAAGCGGATAGATTGAAAAATAATCAAAAAATAATGTAATAAATTTACAGTAAAAGCCATTTCTCAAGCATTAAAGGTGAAAAGTGTGATCTGGTTAAAAAAAACGTTGTAAATTTATATCATTTTGGCTATAGTTTGATCAGGCCATTTTAGTGGCATAATAATTAACACGATACGTTCAGGATGAACCCGAGATATCGCCTCCAAGGAACCGAGAATAAGTGAGCCATAACGGCAACCCACCATCTATTACGTTGGTGAGCTTATGATAAAGGTGATTTAAATGAAAATATTTTCTTCGATGACACATTTTTGGAATAACCGCGCTATTTATACAAGTAATTTCCATTACCCAGCGCCTTACCGTTATTAATTAGATTTTATTGTTTTGTTGCTTTTAACAAGACAAATGCAAGTTTGTTCGTCCCCTTATATTAAGAATATCTCGATAATGCTATCCAGTTATCTATAACATTCTGCCGCCACTTCTATTTGAAGTGGCGTTTTTTTTAGCTGCTTTTATATTGTCTTCATTTCTTTGCTTTAATTATCGGTATTTATTAACACGTATTTAATACTTACAAAAAGTAAATGTTCAAAAATTGACCAGACCTGTTATGTTGTTAATATCATGAT
The DNA here is from genome assembly GCF_021236965.1 of Photobacterium carnosum. Classification (NCBI taxonomy): domain Bacteria; kingdom Pseudomonadati; phylum Pseudomonadota; class Gammaproteobacteria; order Vibrionales; family Vibrionaceae; genus Photobacterium; species Photobacterium carnosum. Next base: position 43,019 of record NZ_WMDN01000002.1, read on the forward strand.
AAATAAGCTTAATATGATTATTTATTCGGTAGTGTTTATCGTGTGAGTTATTGTTTTACGCTTTTCGGCGATAAAATCTGGAAATTGCGTGATCGCATGATTATAATCAGCTCCGAAATGGATTGCGCAATCGTTTTCTATTTGTTGGCGTTGTTTGTTACTTTATTGTATCTCTCTAAGGAACCGAGAAGCATGCTAGAAAAGTTATTTAAACTCACTGAACATGGAACGACCGTACGCACTGAAATTATGGCAGGTGTAACTACCTTCCTGACAATGGCTTATATTATCTTTGTAAACCCCACTATGTTAGCCAGTACAGGAATGGATCAAGGTGCAGTGTTTGTTGCAACTTGTTTAGCGGCAATGATTGGTTGTTTTGTGATGGGTTTTTATGCTAACTATCCAGTAGCACAAGCGCCAGGTATGGGGCTTAATGCATTTTTTACTTATACCGTAGTATTAGGTATGGGACATACTTGGCAAGTAGCGTTAGCGGCGGTATTTTTATCTGGCCTCTGCTTTATTGCTCTGAGTGTTATGCGAGTACGTGAATGGATTATTAATGCGATCCCCCATTCATTACGTATTGGTATTTCTGCTGGTATTGGTTTGTTTTTAGCGTTTATTGCACTACAAACATCAGGCATTGTGGTTGCAAGTCCTGCGACGTTAGTCACCGCGGGTGATTTAACCAGTTTTCCTGCAATAATGGCGGCTTTAGGTTTTTTCTTAACGATTTCTTTAGTACAGCGTGGTTTTAAAGCGGCAGTATTAATTGCGATTTTAGTTGTAACAACAATCAGTATTATTGTCGGTGAAGTTGATTACAACGGTATTATGTCAATGCCACCCAGTATTGCTCCTACCTTTATGCAGCTTGATTTTTCAGGTGCTATGGAAGTGGGTTTAATTTCAATTGTATTTGCTTTTTTGTTTGTTGATTTGTTTGATACGGCAGGGACATTAGTCGGTGTCGCGACGAAAGCTAATTTGATTGGTGAAGACGGTAAATTACCGCGTTTAAATCGTGCTTTATTAGCTGACAGTACAGCCACTTCTATTGGCGCATTACTGGGTACGTCAAATACGACATCTTTTGTTGAGAGTGTGTCGGGTGTCGCAGTTGGTGGTCGTACAGGCCTAACAGCGGTTACTGTTGGCGTGTTATTCTTATTAGCGTTATTTTTTGCACCGTTGGCTGGAATGGTACCTGCGTATGCAACGGCGGGAGCGTTATTTTATGTCGCTATTTTGATGATGTCAGGCTTGGTATCGATTGATTGGCGAGATTTAACGGAAGCGGCTCCTGTAGTTGTTGTGTGTTTATTAATGCCTTTAACCTACTCAATTGCAGAAGGTATTGGTCTTGGTTTCATTACGTTTGCGGTCGTGAAAGCATTGAGTGGCAAGGGACGTGACGTTAATATCAGTGTTTGGGCTATTTCAGCGTTGTTTCTTGCGAAGATCATTTTCTTATAAGCGTGAAATTTTTCATGCTTACATAAATTTATGCGGTTTTAAATCGCTGTTTCAGAGGTTGTTTTACTATGAGTAATAAATTCGTCATCACTTGGGATAACATGCAAATGTACACGCGCCAGTTAGCAGAAAAATTGCTACCGGCTGAGCAGTGGACAGGTATTATTGCAGTTAGCCGTGGCGGTTTAGTGCCAGCTGCTATTTTGGCGCGCGAATTAGGTCTTCGTCATGTTGATACGGTATGTATCGCAAGCTATGATCATGATCATCAACGTGATATGAAAGTGATCAAGAAAGCAGACGGTGATGGTGAAGGTTTTATCGTTGTTGATGATCTTGTTGATACTGGCGGTACAGCTGAAAAGATTCGTGAAATGTACCCTCGTGCTAAATTTGTAACGGTATGTGCTAAACCTGCAGGCCAGCATTTAGTTGATGATTTTGTTGTTAGCATTCCGCAAGATACATGGATTGAACAACCTTGGGATATGGCGGTTACTTTCGTTGATCCTATTGCTAAAAAGTAATTAACTTATCTAAATGCAGATCAATTAATACAATAGTATTGTAATGATAATCGCAGTTGGAAACTAAGTTTTATTGAAGACGCCACGTTGTTGGCGTCTTTTTTTATGGTTTTTAGTTATTGACTACGGTTTAGGTATATTATCTAAGTCTATTAATAAAAGTGATATATACGTTGGAGGATGCCATGTCGGAACCATTAAAACAAAATTTATCAGAGAAGCTATTTGCTCCACGTCAAACCAGTAAAGAGACATCGAATATTGTTAAAATTGCACATGTCCGTCGTGGTGATGTAAACAATGCACTTGATGGTGAAAGTCAGCTTGGATGGTATCGTGTATTACGTCGACCACAATGGATTTGGCAAGGTGTTGATCCGATTGAACAAGAAGCTATTTTAGCGCGGATTGCAGGCTCAACGTCACCACGTACAAGTGATCACTTATTAGATACTGTTATTGGTTATCGCCCTGGCAACTGGACTTATGAATGGTCACAGCTTGCTTCAAATTATCAGCAATTAGCCCGTACGGCAGTTAATAATGGCGATAAATTAGCCGCATCAGAGTTATTATTTAAAGCTAGCACTCACTACAGTATTGCCGCATATCCTTATATAAAAGGTGATCAGTTGGCTGATCAAGCGGAATTACAAGCTAATCAAAGTTATCGTGAAGCGATTGAATTACGCCCACATGATATGCGTAAAATTGATGTTAAATATGAAAATAAGACCTTTGAGGCATTCATTCATTTACCGCGCACTGATAAGCTTTTACCAACGGTAATTGTCAGTGGTGGTTTAGCAACATTACAAAGTGATTTGTGGCGTTTATATGCCGATTATTTAGGTCCTGCTGGATATGCGATGGTCACACTTGATATGCCATCGGTAGGTCACAGTGATCGTTGGAATTTAACGGAAGATACTAGCCGTTTACACCAAGCACTATTACAACAAATTCGTGATGTGCCATGGGTCGATAATCGTAATGTTGCGATGCTTGGGTTACGTATGGGTGGCAATGCCGCGATTCGACTTGGTTTTATGGAGCCTACACGCTTAAAAACCTGTGTCAGTATTGGTGGTGCGATCAATAGCTTTCTTACTCAGCCAAAGTTATTAGATAAAATCCCTCGAATGTATTTGGATGTATTGGCATCTCGCATGGGTAAAAACGGTCAAGCAGAAGCAAGTATTAAATCACATTTACCTGCGTGGTCATTAAAAAATCAGGGTATTTTAGGTCGTCGTCGAGTTGATATTCCAATGTTAGGTATTGGCTTAAAAAATGATCCTGTTTGCCCTGAAATAGATAATCAACTGATTGCATTATCAAGTTATGGTGGTAAGGCGATGACATTACCAGAAAAACCTATCTATGATGGCTATCACCGAGTGATGACTGAAGTGGTTGAATGGCTTGATGACAAAATGAAGTAACTGTCGCAGCGAGATAGGATTGTTAATAATAACGGAATCGTATTAATACGGTTCCGTTTTTTTATCTAATATATTGTCATGATATTGTTATCAAATTTGGTATGTTTGGTTTGTTATTTTGTTAAATATTATCCATACTATAGTCAATTGTTATTGTACTAAGCGTGTTTTTAAATACGTTATGGATAATGAAAGGTAGTAAGTATTACTTGCGTATCAAATACCACTGACTATGGATGGACAATATAATGACTATAGCAACAAGCTTTCCACCACATGGACGTTTAATGTCTAAATTGACCGCAATTGGTCCTTATCTTCGAGAGAAAAAATCACAACCACAACGGTTCTTTTTTGATTGTTTAGCCAGTTGTATCAATGCGGATAAAGAGCCAGAGCTGCGTGAGTTTTGGGGCTGGTGGTTAGTGATGACAGCAACCGATACTGGTTATGAATATAAGTATGATTTTGGTCGCTTTAATGTTTCAGGTGAGTGGGCAACGGGTAAATTACCCGCTAAACATAAAGCGGCGGTCTTAAAATCGTTAGTCGATTTCTACGCTAAATTAACACCATTTATTATTGACGGCTGTGACTTAACGTTGGTGCCTACTGTAACATTAACTCAAACACCGCTGACTGAATTATCTATTAAGTAAATTTGATTACTATTAAGTGTAAATATTATTACCACTGGCGACATTGAATGGTGTTGTTATGAAAAGATAATAAATAAGTATGAATATTGTCGCTATGTGGTGCAATGATTATTAATTGAGTGTGTTTATGCTTAAACAACCTCCTAAAGCCCGTTAATATTGGTTTTGTTATTGTTTTTTTCTTGTGCTTTTCGATAGGGATTGATACAACAAAGGACTTTTATTTTTTCAATCTATTTGATCTCATGGCTGATTCAAAAAAATCTAACGCTCACCAACAAGACGTTGCCGCTGGTGCTGCAACACATACAATTGTCGTCAAACTAGGTACTAGCGTGCTAACTGGTGGCACACTAAAACTTGACCGTGCTCACATGGTTGAGTTAGTGCGCCAATGCGCAATGTTACGTAGTCAAGGCCATAAAATTATCATTGTTACGTCTGGCGCAATTGCTGCTGGTCGTGAGCATTTAGGTTATCCCGAACTCCCCAAAACCATGGCAAGTAAGCAACTACTTGCCGCTGTTGGACAAGGCCGCTTAATTCAAGAGTGGGAAACTTTGTTTGGCATTTATGGGATCAACATTGGTCAAATGTTATTAACTCGCGCTGATTTAAACGATCGCGAACGTTATTTAAATGCCCGCGATATGTTAGTGGCACTATTAGATAATGGTATTGTCCCCGTTGTTAACGAAAACGATGCGGTAGCAACCACTGAAATTAAAGTGGGTGATAACGATAATCTCTCTGCATTAGTAGGTATTTTGGGTGGTGCTGACAAACTATTATTAATGACTGATCAAGTGGGTTTATTTACCGCCGATCCTCGTAGTAATCCTGATGCTGAATTAATTCATGAAGTGCATACCATTGATGATAAGTTACGTAAGTTAGCGGGTGGTACGGTTGGTGGATTAGGTACTGGTGGTATGGCGACCAAGTTACAAGCAGCTGAAGTAGCTTGTCGGGCGGGTATTGAAGTAATTATCGCAGCGGGACGTCGGGTTGATGTGATTATTGATATTGCTGCAGGTAAAGCGGTGGGAACGCGTTTTCTTCCTTTAGAATCTCCTCTTGAAGGGCGTAAACAATGGATCCTTGCGGGTCCACCGCCAGCTGGCGACATTGTGATTGATGATGGTGCTGTAATCGCGGTGCAGCAAAAAGGCAGTAGTTTACTGGCTAAAGGTATCACCCAAGTTAAAGGTACATTTGAGCGTGGTGAAGTCGTTCGAATTTTTGATAGAAAAAATGTATTACTAGCACGGGGTATTAGCCGTTATTCAAGTGATGACATGGTTAAAATTGCGGGTAAGCATAGCCATGACATTCATCAGGTTTTAGGTTATGAATACGGCCATGCTGCCATTCACCGTGATGATATGGTTGTTATTTAATTGCAGTGATTATTCACATTAAGCACTTATCAATCAGTGAATTCGAATTTAAGTAAGGAATTATTGTGAATCTTGAAATAATGGGACAAGCAGCGCAACAAGCTGCGTTTGAATTAGCGACGACAGCTACGGCAGTAAAAAATACTGCATTGGCGATTATTGCAGATGAATTAGAAGCAAACCAAGCAGTGATTCTTGCGGCAAATAAACAAGATACTGATGCTGCGATTGCGAGTGGTATGTCTGATGCGTTAATCGATCGTTTATTACTTAATGATGAACGTATTAGCGCTATTGCCAATGATGTTCGTAATGTTATCAACTTAAATGATCCTGTTGGTGCTGAACTTGACAGCCGTGTACTTGAAAATGGTATGCGTTTAAGCCGCCGTCGAGTACCGCTAGGTGTTATTGGTGTGATTTATGAAGCACGACCTAATGTGACTATAGATATCGCTGCGTTATGCCTTAAAACAGGCAATGCGAGTATTTTGCGTGGTGGTCGTGAGACTTTCCATTCGAATATGGCGTTAGTTAAAGTGATTCAATCTGCGTTAGCCAAAGCTGGTTTACCCGCAGCGTCTGTGCAATATATCGAACAGCCGGATCGTGAATATGTATCGCAGCTACTAAAGCTTGATCAATATGTTGATATGATCATTCCTCGTGGTGGTGCTGGTTTACATAAAATGTGCAAAGAAAATAGCACTATTCCTGTGATCATTGGTGGTTTTGGTATTAGCCACATGTATGTTGATGAAAGTGCGGATCTGTCGCGTTCATTAGATGTGGTTGAAAATGCAAAAGTACAACGTCCTTCTGCATGTAATTCACTGGATACATTATTGGTTAATGAACACGTTGCAGCAACGTTCTTATCACGTTTAGTTGAGCGGATGAATAAAGCTCAAGTAACATTAGTTGCTGATGATGCGGCATTTAATTTATTTGAAGGTAAAGCAAGTTTATTACGTAAAGCGGAAGCGGGTGATTTTGATACTGAATGGTTAAGTTATACTTTAGGCGTTAAAGTGGTTGCTGATGTAGATGAAGCTATTTTTCATATGCGTAAACATAATGCCAGTCATTCAGATGCCATCTTAACTAATAATCTGCAAGCCGCTGAGCGATTTGTTAATGCGGCAGGTTCCGCAGCAGTATATGTTAATGCATCTACCCGTTTTACTGATGGTGCGCAATTTGGCTTAGGTGCAGAAGTTGCGGTATCAACGCAAAAATTGCATGCACGCGGCCCGATGGGGTTAGAAGAACTGACCAGTTATAAATGGGTTGGTATTGCTGATTATCTAAGCCGTCCATAATAAAAGACGCGAGTTGAGTAATACTCAAAAATTATGGATATCAGACGATGATAAACATAAAAAAGCTGCTACAAAATGGCAGCTTTTTTATTGTGTGAAATAATGAGTTAAGGGTTTAAATTGCTTGTTTAAGCTTGGCTAACCCATAAGCGGCAATGGTGACGCTATCTTTTAATTCACCGTTAATGATCATTGCTTCAAATTCAGTAATAGAAAAAGATTGGCTAATGAGATCTTCTTCTTCAATGTCTCGATGTTGCTCTGATGCTGGGTGTAATTGGGTCGCTAAATAAATATGGCAAGTTTGGTTTAAAAAGCCATAAGCGATAAATTGGCTACCTAGGTAGACCATATTATCTGTAATTAATCCTGTTTCTTCTTGCAGTTCTCCTTTCGCAAGATCAAGGTGATCCGCATCAGGATTTGCTTCCCACGCTCCTTGTGGAATTTCCCAACACCGTTGCTGAATGCTATAACGAAACTGCTGAACTAAGTGAATACGACCGTTATCAATCGCCAAAATAGCGGCACAATCAGGCTTATCTACCACCCCATAAATACCTTCGGCACCACTTTGACGCTGGATTTTATCTTCTCGTACCGTCATCCATTTATTTTGATAAACAATGCGGCTGTCTAATGTTTTTATATCAGTCATTTTTATCCTGCGCGTTATTGCTGTTGTGATTGTCACTATTGTCACTATTGTCACTATTATCAGAGTGTTCTGATTGTTGAGGATCATCTTGTGGTGGTTGAGGCGGTTGGCGTTTTTTCAGTCCTGCTCGCATATAAGCGGTGTACTTTAATGCGGCAATATTACTGGCAATAACGGCAATAATAATCACGCAGATAACCCAAGGATTAAAAAACCATTCCATACTCACCTCCTAGCGATAATATTTATTCAACTTACCAAATGCGATTTATGCAATTGATCGTGAACCACAAACTGCGTAGATAGAATATCAATAATAAGGGTTAGCTGCGATGATTAACGCATCACAACAATGCATAATTATCTATCAAATATTGCATGATTAGCTGTTCAATGATGTTAGCTAAACAGCTATTTTTATGGAGAAAGATGATCAGTGATTATAAAATGTTACTTAGGATACGCTGATACATTGTCGTTAGCTTTTCAAGATCAGAGACTTTAACGCATTCGTTCACTTTATGAATAGTTGCATTAACTGGTCCAAGTTCAACTACTTGAGCACCAGTACATGCGATAAAACGTCCATCTGATGTGCCACCGGTGGTCAGTAATTGTGGTGGAATATGATTAATTTCAGTAATGGCCTCTACAACTGCATCAACTAATGTACCACTGTCGGTTAAAAATGGGTGACCGCTTAAGGTCCATTTTAAATCGTAGTCGAGATCATGCGCGTCAAGAATTGAATGGACGCGACGTTTAATATCAACATCGGTTAATTCTGTGCTGAAACGGAAATTAAACTGTACGTTAAATTGACCGGGTATGACATTTGATGCGCCAGTTCCTGCTGCGACATTAGGAATTTGAAAGCTGGTTGGCGGGAAGAAGTCGTTACCGTTATCCCAATGGGTTGTGGCTAATTCAGCCAATGCGGGTAATGCTTTATGGATGGGGTTATTGGCTAAATGCGGGTAGGCAACATGACCTTGAATGCCCTTAACAATCAGATCGCCCGTGATTGATCCACGACGACCATTTTTAACAATGTCACCAACGGCATGGGTACTTGATGGCTCACCAACAATACACATGTCTATTTTTTCATTACGGGCTTCAAGTGTATCAATAACACGGGTGGTGCCATTTATAAATGGACCTTCTTCATCTGAGGTGATGAGCAGTGCAATCGAACCACTATGATTTGGATTTTCTGCGATGAAACGTTCAATCGCAATGATCATACAGGCGAGTGAACCTTTCATATCAGCAGCACCACGTCCGTGCAAATAGCCATCAATAATCGTCGGTTCAAAAGGGGGGGTATGCCATTGGTTTACTGGACCTGACGGCACAACATCAGTATGACCTGCAAACACAAATAACGGCGCTTGGGTGCCACGACGAGCCCATAAATTCGTAGTATCTTCAAACACCATCGTTTCAATAATAAATCCTAGCGCCTGTAATCGCTTGATCATTACAGTTTGGCAACCCGCGTCTTCAGGTGTCACTGAAGGGCGAGACATTAAGTCTTTTGCTAGTGTAATAACGGGACTGTCTGACATCCTTGTATCCTTGTTATTTAGTAAGAAAAATAGCGTTATATTGGTCAGGTTTGAAACCTAAGTAGTAATTATTATTATGCTGTAATAACGGGCGCTTAATCATTGCGGGTTGTTCTAGCATTAATTGTAACGCTGTTTCACGGTTTAAGTCGGCTTTTTGTTCTGCGGTTAATTGGCGGAAAGTCGTGCCACGTTTATTGACCATCGCTTCCCAACCTAAGGCGGCTTCAAAGGTTTCTAATAACGCAAGATCAATACCATCGATACGGTAATCATGAAATTGGTAAGCAATATTTTCGGTTGCTAACCATTGCTTCATTTTTTTAATGGTATCGCAATTTTTTATACCGTAAGCAATTGTATTCATATTATGACTGCTTTTTTTTATAGTAAGTAAGGTGTCTTTTATAGCGAGATTATTAACTTATCGCAACCGTTGTACTTTTATTGGGTGTTACTTACGGTAACGTATTCGAACGATAATTATAATAATAACGTGATCAAGTTCACTTTTATTTGTATCTATAATGATGAAACCGAATGTCTCGTTGATCAAACGCAACACCCTAATACGAGAAGGGGCAATAATAGGCATAGTATATTATGGAGGCCCCAATGGAACTGAATCCAGTTTTTGCTCGTAGACTTTACTTGGCATTACTTGTTGAGCATACGGAACGTCCTAATGTTCCTCGCTTGATCGAACAAACAGGTTGGCCCCGACGGACAATTCAAGATGTATTAAAAGCCTTACCTGGGCTAGGTATTGAATTGACTTTTATTCAAGATGGGCGACGTCATAATGATGGTTATTATAAATTAAGTGACTGGGGACCGTTTGACCTGCAATGGGTTGAATTGCGAGAGCAGGATTTGATTACGTCTTTAGCGTTGTAAGCTAGAACTATCATAATGATTAAATACCGCAGTGTGTTTATTACTGCGGTTTTTTATTGTCTTAATAACCTAAGGTTTGTAAATAAAGTACCGTAGCTGCTGTACGTGATTTGACTTGCAGTTTGCGTAATAAGCTTTTCATGTGCACTTTGACTGTTGCTTCTGAAATAAACAGTGAGTCAGCAATAACTTTATTACTATGACCTTTTGCAACTTCTTGTAGTATTTGATTTTCCCGCTCGGTTAAGCTCGAAAATACTGTATTTTCAGTACTGGTGTTGTTGAGAAATTCAACGACTGCACTACTGTATGCTTTCGTGCCAGTTAAGGCCGTTTTTAATAATGCGACCAGTTCATCTGGCTCGGTATCTTTAAGTAAATAACCATCAGCGCCTGCGTCAAGAAGCATTTTAATATCAGCATGATTATCAGAAACGGTAAGGATCACAATACAGGCATCTATGCCTTCATTGCGCAATGTAATCAGGGTATCTAAACCTGAAATGCCTTTCATGTTGAGATCTAACAAGATCAGATCTGCTGGCATTTTATGAGCAAGTGCAATCGCTTCGTTACCATTACTGGCTTCACTAATGACATCAAACTCAGCATCAAAACTCAATAATTGTCCAATACCTCTACGCATTAATGGATGATCATCAACGATCATTACTTTCCAAGGTGTCATATTTATTTTCCTATAATAATGCGAATTGTAATTTAACTTGACTGCCAACACCGACTTGAGAATGGATGATTAATTCCCCTTTTAAGCGAGAGGTACGCTCTTGCATGATATTTAAGCCATAGTGATTAAGTTTTGAGTTTGAAGGATCAAATCCGATCCCATCATCAGTAATTTCAACATTAATAATGCCGTGTTGCTGGTGGCAATGAATTTGAATTTGGTTGGCATCAGCATGCTTAATTGCGTTGAGTACGGCTTCACGAATAATTTGTAATAGATGGACTTGGTTATGTGCAATTAGTGCCATTGAGGGTAACTGGTTATTAATACTAAATGTCGCAGAGGTTTGCTCTCGCAATGGTGCGAGTAATTGATTGAGAGCTTCACTAAAATTAGCTTCTTTGATAGTTAATCTAAACGTGCTTAATAATTCGCGTAATTGGGTATAAGCATTTGATAACTCTTCATCAATGGTTTGTACCGTTTGTTGTTGGTTATCATTAATATTGGTGGCGAGTTGGCGCTTCAATAATGTTAATTGAATTTTTAGATATGATAATGATTGTGCTAAAGAGTCATGTAATTCACGAGCAATGGTCGCGCGTTCTTCCATTAATAATAATTGTTCAGTTTGTTTCTGTGCACGGTTGTAATAAATACCACGACTTAAAATATTGGCGATATTTTCTATTAAAGCCAGATCAGGACAAGGTAATTGGTATTGCCACCATAGCTGTCCCATTATTTCATCATCAATTAATAATGACTGTTGATGCCACGTTGTTGATTGGTACTCACCAACAGTAATTTCAGTCGTGGTGCCATTAGCCTCTTCAATAATTAGTTTGGCTGCAGTTAAGCCATCAATCGCAATTAATGTTTCTAACATTTGTTGAAAATGGTGGTGAGTTAAACGACTGACTGATAGCTGTTGTGAGCAGTTATATAATACTTTAAGTGATTCATTTGCATGACGTAAACGGTGTGTTTTTTCTCGAACATTATGTTCTAAATCCGCATAAAACTTATTTAAATCTGCTGCCATTTGAGTAAATGTACGCGCAAGAATACCTAATTCATTATTACTATTATTATTGATGGTTAATGAAAATTGGTGCTGTTTAATTCGTTTACATCCTGCCATTAATTGATTGAGCGGTACCACTATTTGGCGCTGTGTAAAGTGAATCGTAAATAACACCACCATCAAAATAAGTAATAAACCTACCGCACTAATAAGCGCTAAAAGATGTAATTTGTTTTCGGATGATTGTTGTAATTCAAACACAAATTGATCGATACGTTCTACAAAAGGGGCGACTTGAATTAAATAGCCATCTTTATCTATTTGATCTAATTCTGAACGTACCGCCTGCCATGTTAAGAGTAATTCAGTGTAATGGTGTTGTATTTTTTGAGGGGTATACCAACGATGTAATTCCTGCATTGTTGGTGATGTCAGTGATTGATCAAACTCAATAGTATGAGGATTAAGTAATGGAGATTGAGTTTCTATATCAAAGGCTAATCGATAACTTTGCATTCTTAATGAGCCAGCAGTGTTGATTGCCGCAGCATCGTTAAGACTCGAAACTAGCATACATAACGCTAAGCTAGTTGTTGTTGCAACTAAAAATAGAATTGTAACCATCGAACGGCCAATGGTAGTGGTAACAGAATTTACTTTTTGGTGCTGCATTAATGATAAACCACCTAATATATGAAAAGTTATGAGTAAAAATGAGATTTAACCGCTATACATAAATAGAGATGAGCGTCATTTATGATGTTGTGAGTGATTATGCGATCAAATTATAAAAAATCAGAGATTATCCGTGGCGTTTTTTTGATCTAGAACAAGAAATAGGGTTAATTACCCCTTAATGGGTATGTTCGTAGTTATGACTATATTTAAAAATAACGTAAAAGAAAATTAATAGAAAGTGAATGGCTATCAACAAAGTGATTTGTTGTCATTAATAGGTAAGCATAAGGAGTTGGCAGTGATTAATCGTTCACGTCGAGGTTTTTTGACGCGTAAGCAGCCCTCTCAACAACAACGTTTGCCTTGGATAAAGGACGAAAACACGTTTACTGATCATTGTTTGCGTTGCAGTGCTTGTGTTGATGCTTGTCAAACAAAGGTGATTGTAAAAGGTGATGGTGGCTTTCCGGTGGTGGATTTTAATCATGGGGAAGGTGAGTGCAGTTTCTGTTATCAATGTGCAGATATATGCCCTGAACCTTTATTTGAACCACAGCACCAGCTGCCATGGACACAAGTCGCTACCATTAATTCATCTTGTATCGCATTGAAAAACATTGAATGTCGTAGTTGCGGCGATCAATGTGAAACACAAGCAATTACCTTTTCTTTGCAAGTGGCAAAAGTTGCCCAGCCCGTTATTAATCAGGCTAATTGTAGTGGCTGTGGTGCGTGTATAAATGGTTGTCCTGTGGCTGCGATTGAAATGATAACGCCTTAAATTTAAAAAATTATTAGAGAGTAAACATGACATTAAATGAAGTGCATACCTCAAGCCTTATCGTTCACGTTAAGCCACAATATTTAGCAACGATTAGCCAACAAATTTTAGCGATACCAAATACAGAAATCCCTGCGACAAGTGAAGAAGGTAAAATTATCGTAGTACTTGAGACTGAGAACCAAGGCTACGTAACGGATGCAATTGATAAAATTAATAATTTAGACCATGTGTTAATCACTTTTTTGGTCTATCACCATATTGAGTATTACGATACACACGCTGAGGGTAAGCTATGAAAATGACAAGAAGAGCATTTGTGAAAGCAAATGCTGCAGCATCCGCTGCTGCGGTAGCGGGTATTTCGTTACCAGCATCAGCGACGAATTTAATTGTGAGTTCTGATGAAACTGAAATTAAATGGGATAAAGCGCCTTGTCGTTTTTGTGGTACGGGTTGTTCGGTTTTAGTCGGAACTAAAAATGGACGAGTAGTCGCAACGCAAGGTGATCCACAATCACCGGTGAACAAAGGTCTCAATTGTATTAAAGGCTATTTTTTATCGAAAATAATGTACGGTAAAGATCGTTTACAAGCGCCATTATTACGCATGAAAGATGGCGAGTATCATAAAGAAGGTGAATTTACCCCAGTGTCATGGGATCACGCCTTTGATGTGATGGCTGAAAAGTGGAAAGCGGCATTGAAGAAGCAAGGTCCATCGGGTGTGGGTATGTTTGGTTCTGGTCAATGGACTGTTATGGAAGGCTATGCTGCTTCTAAAATGATGAAGGCAGGTTTCCGTTCAAACAATATTGATCCTAATGCGCGTCACTGTATGGCATCAGCGGTGGTTGGTTTTATTCGTACCTTTGGTATTGATGAACCCATGGGATGTTACGATGATTTTGAACATGCGGATGTGTTTGTGCTTTGGGGCTCAAACATGGCTGAAATGCACCCTGTATTGTGGACACGACTGACTGATCGTCGTTTGAGTCATCCTCATGTCAAAGTGAATGTGTTATCGACCTATGAGCACCGCTCGTTTGAATTAGCTGATAACGGCATGATTTTCCACCCGCAAACTGATTTAGCTATCGCGAATTATATTGCGCATTACATTATTGAAAATGATGCGGTTAATTGGGATTTTGTTAATAAACATACCCACTTTAAGCGTGCTCAAACGGATATTGGTTACGGTTTACGTGATGATAATCCATTACAAAAGCAAGCGGCAAACCCTAACTCTGGCGAATTATTCCCAATGACATTTGAGGAATACAAAGCATCAGTAGCGGAATATACCCTTGAAAAAGCGTCACAAATGTCTGGGGTCGAACCTGAGAAATTAGTTGAGTTAGCTAAATACTATGCTGATCCTAACCTTAAAGTAACGTCACTGTGGACCATGGGAATGAACCAACATACCCGTGGTGTGTGGATGCAAAGTTTAGTTTATAACTTGCATTTATTAACGGGTAAAATTTCAACACCGGGTAATAGTCCGTTTTCATTAACAGGTCAGCCTTCTGCGTGTGGTACTGCCCGTGAAGTGGGTACATTTGCTCACCGTTTACCTGCTGATTTAGTTGTGACTAACCCTAAGCACCGTGCTATTGCTGAAAATATTTGGAAGCTACCAGAAGGTACGATCCCACCAAAACCGGGTTATCACGCTGTGCAGCAAGATCGAATGCTGAATGACGGAAAACTAAATGCTTATTGGGTAATGTGTAATAACAATATGCAAGCGGGTCCTAATATTAATCAAGAGCGTTTACCTGGCTATCGTCATCCCGATAACTTTATCGTCTGTTCTGACCCTTACCCAACGGTTACTGCTCAAGCGTCTGATTTGATTCTACCGACTGCAATGTGGGTTGAAAAAGAAGGTGCTTACGGTAATGCTGAACGTCGTACTCAAGTTTGGTATCAGCAAGTTAAAGCGCCGGGTGAGGCTAAATCTGATCTATGGCAGATCATGGAGTTCTCTAAGCGCTTTAAAGTTGAAGAAGTGTGGGATGAAGCATTACTTAATAAGATGCCTCAGTACCGCGGTAAAACAATGTACGATATTTTGTTCCTTAACGGCCACGTTGATAAGTACCCATTAACCGAAGCGCAGCCATTAAATGATGATGCACAAGCACAAGGTTATTACGTTCAAAAAGGGCTATTTGAAGAATATGCCAGTTTTGGCCGTGGTCATGGACACGATCTAGCCCCTTATGAGGTTTACCATAAAGTACGTGGTCTACGTTGGCCTGTGGTTGATGGCAAAGAGACTCAGTGGCGTTTTAAAGAAGGCACTGATCCCTATGCTAAAAAAGGATCTGGTTGGGACTTTTATGGTAAACCTGACGGTAAAGCATTCATTATCTCAGCACCTTATGAAGCACCACCAGAAGTGCCAGATAAAGATTATGATATGTGGTTATGTACCGGACGCGTGCTTGAACATTGGCATACAGGCACTATGACGCGTCGTGTTCCTGAATTATATAAAGCCGTACCTGATGCGTGGTGTTATATCAATCCAGAAGATGCAAAAAAACGAAATCTTCGTCGTGGTGATGAAGTGTTATTAGCTTCTCGTCGTGGTGAAGTACGTTGTCGAGTAGAAACTCGTGGTCGTAATCGTCCTCCTGTTGGACTCGTTTTCGTACCGTTTTTCGATGCCAATATTTTAGTTAATAAGTTGATCTTGGATGCGACGGATCCATTGTCGAAACAGACAGATTTTAAAAAATGTCCGATTAAGATCACCAAGATCTAATCCATTAATTCAGTGAATGACAGTGGTCGTTCACTGTGACTAGAATATGCCTAGAGACGGAGAACAGCATGAAACGATTATTTTTTGCAGCATTAGTTGCAGGGTTGATGCTTAGCGGTATTGCACATAGTGACGATAACAATGTAGCAGCAACAATTGAAGCTGCCACGACAACAGCGAATATTTCTGCTGCGGCTAAATTAGACAATCCCGGTGGTATTGGTGGGCTTGAGTCATTACGTGGTCTTGCTGAAATAGAAGCAACTCGCCCAGCAGATCTGATGAAACGTTACCCTCGAGATCAAGGGGTAATTGATAGTGATTATGTTTACCAACCGCCATTAATTCCACATACCATTCGCCATTATGAAGTGTCACTTAACGCCAATAAATGTCTTGCGTGTCATAGTTGGAAAAATGCCAAAGAGATGGGTGCAACTAAGATCAGTGTGACCCATTACGTGTCACCACAACAAGGTCAAGTATTGTCTGATGTATCGCCAAGCCGTTATTTTTGTTTGCAGTGCCATGTGCCTCAAGCCGACGCTAAGCCATTAGTTGAGAATGATTTTAAACGTGTAAGCGCATTACGTTAATCGTGACTGAGTAGTAAAAGGGTTTATCTATGAAGTGGTTAAAAACATTTTGGTTACGGCTAAAAACACCCAGTAAAGTTGCGGTCGGATTAGTGCTTTTTATGGGATTTATGGGTGGGTTATTATTCTGGGGCGGGTTTAATACCGTGATGGAAAAAACCAACTCAGAAGAATTTTGCGCTGGATGTCATGCGCCAATCGTTAAAGAAATTCAAGAAACAATTCACTTTTCAAATCGATCAGGTGTCAGAGCTATTTGTTCAGATTGTCACGTACCTCATAATTGGACCGATAAAATTGTCCGTAAAGTACAGGCATCAAAAGAAATCTTTGCACATATGATGGGTACGATTGATACGCCTGAAAAATTCAATGCTCGTCGTGGTCATCTTGCGGAACGAGAATGGCAACGTATGAAAAATAATGACTCTCAAGAATGTCGTAATTGTCACCAGTTCAACTATATGGATTTTTCTGAGCAAGCCCCTCGTAGTGCAAAACAGCACTCAACCGCATTAGCATCGGGTGATAAAACCTGTGTTGATTGCCATAAAGGGATTGCCCATAAGTTACCTGATATGAAAGATGTAGCTGGATGGCAATAAGCTAAGGAGAAACGATGAGTACGCTAGAATCAGTAATTTGGCATACGCTGGGTTATATCGCGATGCCAATGATTATTTTGTCTGGTTTTGTGGCTGTAGCTGCGGTAAGTGTGTGGCTATTGTCGTTAGGTAAAGATAAAAAATTGGATTAAATAGTTATAACAGTCTGATCGTCAAGCCATGGCTGCCATAGTTAACACTAAGGCGGCCATGGCTTTTTGTTATGCTTATTGTGGTTAGTGAATCAGTTGCTGGTGGATGTATCGTGTATTAATTGTTGGTCGATTAATAATGTTCTAAATTGTTGTGCTCGTTTACGGTTAACCCCAAAATCAGAATAGCCGCTGCGAGATATAGATCTTACTTGGAGCTGCTGAGCTTGTTGTTTCACTTCAAAATCGTCAATAAATCCAAACACCGCACTGCGAACTTCAATATGAAAATAATGGTCATCCTGCTCGATCAGTTTTGCCCCTGATAATGTTTGAGCAATAGCAACAATATCGGACCACTTTTGTATACCTTTAGCAGTAAGGGTAAAAGGGGCTAGCTTAAACTTTTCACGCTGTTCAAGCGTGGATACACAATGGGATTTATTATCGCATGGTGTGTCTATTTGACGCTGCGATGGCGTTGATTGTGGATCAGCACAGCCACTGATTAATCCACTTAATGCGGTTATAAAGCCAATAATCTTCATGTTTTTTCTCATCATAGTAGGCTGCCATACGCTAAATAAGCACCAAAACCAATCCAAGAGATAATAACAATACCCCATGGTAACCAATGTTGCTTGTAGATAAGTTGTGGGGCTGGCAGCGAAATATCGATAGTTTCTGATTGATTATTTTTAGTTTGGGTGTTTTTTTTCTTTAATTTATCACGCTCTCTGGCTTTGGCTTTTTGTTGTTTCTTATATAGCTCAATACCTTTC
This sequence comes from Photobacterium carnosum, assembly GCF_021236965.1. Lineage (NCBI taxonomy): Bacteria > Pseudomonadati > Pseudomonadota > Gammaproteobacteria > Vibrionales > Vibrionaceae > Photobacterium > Photobacterium carnosum. The sequence goes on from NZ_WMDN01000002.1 coordinate 61,071, forward strand.
TGAATTCCTTGTGCGATCAGTTTTGTTTGCTCTTTAGTTTGACCTTCTTTTTGCGTGGCCTTCGCAACCCGTAATGCTTCTATTTGTGTTTCTGCTGAAGGGGTTGCATTTTTTTTTATGGTCGTCATACGCACTAGTGACCTTATTGATGAATGATAAATAAGAGTGATTATATCTGATTACTTCATTTTAGCAGCAGTGTTACTGTCTGTGTGGCTGTTGTTATTTATGTTGGAATTTATATATTTATAGTTTTTTGTATGAAAATTCCAGTTTTAGATGAATATAGTATTAATGCTATGTTCATATTGTAACTTTATGATTAGAAAGAATTTACTTGTCTATTTTTACATGATTAATTGGTTAATAAATGACCACATCTTGTTGGTTTTAGATCAAAAAACGTGACTTACATGGCAATATGCATAAATGAAAAGTGCGGTATTCCACAAAAACAACGCTTAAATAGTACTAAATATGCATTGATCGATTAGAGTCGAAATAAGCCATCGTATATTGATGTTATCTAGATTGATGTGTATTGAGTTGAACACGTATGAGGAAAGTTGTTTGCTTTATCCTATCAATGCCTACGATGATCATGGGCAGTTAAAATTAAATAAAATGCTATGGTTGGTGCTGATTTTTAATGCGAAAGCATTGGTGATTTTTATCATGGCAGGGGTGAGTCGAACGCAAGGCGGGCAACTGCTTGAGTTGATTTATCCACTGCGAGAGACTCTTTATGTAGGCATGGTGTTGGGAAGTCCATCCCTATTATTAATGTGGTTATCAGGTCAGCGCAATAACAATAATAAAGTTATACATTATCTGTGGCAGCATGGAAAAAAATTATTAATAGCTGCTTACAGCATCGATTTTGTTTTGCAAATATATCATCTCGTATTGAGTCAGGGTGCATTTTCTTGGATAGGTGCATTAAGCTTGTTATTAACAGTTTGGCTAGGATTATATCTAGTTCGAAGCTCGCGAGTAAAAGATGTGTTTGCACATTAGCTTGTAGAGAGGTAGTCGTAATGGAACCATTAGCAATAGGTAAAGGGCAATTGTTTTTAAGTACATTATTGAGTCCATTAGCAATGGCTGATTGGCTACTAGATGTTAGTTTTGAAATGCAGAGTGCTTGTCGATTACGTCAATCAGTTAATACATCATTGTCATTGTTACCTGGTGAAGAAACTATCTTTTTTGAAGGTTTAAGCCAAGATAATCATCATTTGTATCGTGAAGTGGTAGGTAGTGCGCAACTGTTAGATGTGTCAGCTGAAAGTGTTAGTATTGCATTACAGGTACAAGAACGCTTAGACGATGGTGGTTGGCGGACTATCCTAGCACAGACATTATCGACTGGATTAAATATGCCAATGTTATTTGAATCGGCTGGACCTAATTGTGAACATGTTAAATTACAAGTTGAGGTGATGACTGCATAAGCCATTAATTGATAATGTATGACAATTATACTTAAGAAACGCGACTATTTTTTAGTGGCGTTTTTTTATGACTGTTAATTAATAAAACGAATAGAGCCTATATGCCTATTGGCTAGTATAACTACTGCTATTAGATACATTGTTCAAGTGAAATAAGCAAAGTGTTACAGAGGCTATCTGGTGGGTTGTTATAGGCTATGTCGCTTTATAGCAGATATAAAAAAACGCAGCTAGAAAGCTGCGTTTTTTATTAAGATATTAGTTATCTTATTTCTTGATGCGTAATACTGGTGTTTCACCAACGTTTACAGCACCAGATAGCTTGATTAGCTCTTTGATCTCGTCCATGTTAGAGATAACAACTGGAGTCAATGTTGACTTAGCTTTCTCTTCTAGAAGTGCAAGATCGAATTCGATGATAGTGTCGCCAACTTTAACAGTTTGGCCTTCTTCAGCGATGCGAGTGAAACCTTCGCCTTTAAGTTCAACAGTATCAATACCAAAGTGAACAAAAAGCTCGATGCCATCGTCAGACTCAATAGAGAAAGCGTGGTTAGTTTCGAAAATCTTACCGATAGTACCGTTTACTGGTGCAACCATTTTGTTGCCAGTTGGTTTGATAGCAATACCATCACCAACAATCTTTTCAGCAAACACTACATCAGGCACATCTTCGATGTTAACGATTTCGCCAGAAAGTGGTGCGATAATTTCAATTACACTAGCTTCACTGCTATCGTCAGAAACCATTTTTTTTAATTTGTCAAACAGGCCCATATCATTGCTCCTAAGCGTTGTTATTTTATCTGCTACTATATTATTAGCAGATGGTTTTTTCTGCGATGAATTTTTCTACGTGTTCTTCAATCTCAGCCGCAGTAGGAAGAGTTAATGCATACTCTGCCATTGCTTTAACGTCAGCAAAGTTAGCATTACGGATAACTTTCTTAACGCGAGGAATCGAAATAGCACTCATGCTGAACTCGTCAAGACCCATACCTAATAGCAGTAGGGTAGCACGTTCGTCGCCAGCAAGCTCACCACACATACCTGTCCACTTACCTTCAACGTGAGAAGCATCAATAACTTGCTTGATCACAGTAAGTACTGCAGGTGATAGTGGATTGTAGAGATGAGAAATAAGCTCATTACCACGGTCAACTGCTAGAGTATACTGGGTTAAATCGTTGGTACCAATACTAAAGAAAGAAACTTCTTTCGCTAAGTGGTGCGCAATCGCTGCAGCTGCTGGTGTTTCAACCATAACACCGATCTCGATGTCAGCGTCAAATGCCAAGCCTTCTGCTGTTAATTCAACCTTAAACGCTTCAATTGCTGCTTTTAACGTACGTACTTCTTCAACCGAAATGATCATCGGGAACATGATACGAACTTTACCGTGAGCGGATGCACGTAAAATAGCACGGAATTGGTCACGAAGAATTTCAGGACGATCTAGGCTGATACGAATTGCACGCCAACCCAAGAATGGGTTCATTTCTTTAGGAAGATCTAAGTAAGGAAGATCTTTGTCACCACCGATATCCATAGTACGGATAATCACTGGCTCGCCATGCATTGCTTCTGCAACTTCTTTGTATGCTTGGTACTGTTCTTCTTCTGTAGGCAGAGAATCACGGTCCATAAACAAGAATTCAGTACGGTATAGACCAACGCCTTCACCACCGTTACGGCTTACACCTTTACAGTCTTTAACTGTACCAATGTTGCCGCATACTTCAACTTGCTTACCATCAAGTGTAATAGCAGGAAGATCTTTTAGCTTAGCTAATTCTTCTTGCTCTGCTTTATCAGCATCACGGATAGCTTTAAATTTATTTAGTTCATCATCAGTTGGGTTGATAACAATCTGGTTATTGATTGCATCAAGAACAAGCATGTCGCCATTCTTAACTAAAGATGTAATATTATTTGTTCCTACAAGAGCAGGAATTTCTAGTGAACGCGCCATGATAGAGGTGTGTGAAGTACGACCACCAATATTAGTAATGAAGCCAAGAACGAACTCTAGATTAATTTGTGCTGTTTCTGATGGTGTTAAGTCGTTAGCGACTAGAATTACCTGCTCATTAATAGCACTTAAATTGATAACATTAATGCCTAATGCGTTCTTAACAAAACGATTACCGATATCACGAATATCACTTGCACGTTCTTTTAAGTATTCATCATCAAGAGATTCAAGGGTTTGTGCTTGTTCTTCAATGATCGAATAGATGGCATAATCAGCTGAATGCTTATCTTTAATAAGGGCTATGATTTCTTCTTCTAGCTCCTCATCTTCAAGCAACATGATGTGACCTTCAAAGATGGCTTCTTTCTCTTCACCAAAGGTGACACGTGCTTTTTCTTTGATAACTTCAAGTTGCTCAGAAGATTTTTTTCGAGCGTCGAAGAAACGTTGAATTTCGTTATCGATCTGGTCTGCAGCGATAGGAGTTTTGTTTAAAACAATCTCTTCTTCTTGCAATAGCAATGCTTTACCGAAAGCAATACCAGGAGACGCCAGGATACCTGAAATCATAGCCTTACCTTTAAATTAACTAAAAACTGGAAACGCGTTTGTATACAAACTTAGTTTAGATCTCGCGGAACATTGCGATTTCAGCACCGTCGTGTAGCTCTGTAAGAGTTACTAGCTTATCTACTGCTTCTTGAGCTTGTGCTCCTTCTGCCGCGATAGTAATAACAGCACCTTTAACTAGGCCAAGTGTTTGAAGCTTAAATAAGCTCTTAGCGTTTGCACTTTTACCGTTTGAAGTTACTGTGATGTCTGCTTCAAATGATTTTGCGTCTTTAACGAACTGTGCCGCTGGACGAGTGTGTAGGCCGTTTGGTGCAGTGATTTCAACTTGCTTCTGATACATATGTCACCCCGATTTAGATATAATTGTTATATTAATAGTTTGCTCTATGCACTATAACCGCTGTGATTATAGTCTCAGCATATTGTTCAAGTAGTATAAACTACCTAATAACATGCTGTCTTAGCTTTAATCCAAGTCAAAGTTTTATGAGAAACTTTTTTTTTGGTATTAATCAAAATTGACTAATAATTGTCCTTTTATTTTGATGCTAAAAATAAAGCGCATCAGCTTTATAGTAAAGCTGAGAATAAAATGCAACAAAAAAGCCCGCAAAGGGCCTTTTTGAGTGTAGATATACCTATATAACATCACAAAGTGTGATCACTGTTGGGTTTCTTTTTCTGTAAAGACACCCGCAAAAAGTGCTGTTGATAAGTAGCGTTCACCTGAACTGGGTAAAATAACAACAATATTTTTATCGGAAAATTCTGGTCTAGCGGCAATATTATTTGCTGCAACAACGGCTGCACCGGATGAAATTCCAGCTAATATGCCTTCTTCATTCATTAAACGACGTGCCATCTCAATAGCATCTTCTGAACTGACTAGCTCAATTTCATCGATAAGTGTTAAGTCAAGGTTGCCAGGAATAAAGCCTGCACCAATACCTTGAATTTTATGTGGCCCTGGTTGAATCGTTTCACCATTTACGGTTTGAGTGATTACTGGCGATTCTGTGGGCTCAACGGCAACAACGGTAATTGCTTTGCCTTGTTGTTGTTTTATGTAACGGCTAACACCGGTTAGTGTTCCGCCAGTACCAACACCTGAGACAAAAACATCGATTTCACCATCGGTAGCATCCCAGATTTCAGGGCCGGTGGTTTTTTCATGAATAGCAGGGTTAGCAGGGTTATTAAATTGTTGTAATAGTAAATACTTATTTGGGTCTGAATTGACAATCTCTTCTGCTTTATCAATAGCACCTTTCATACCTTTGGCAGCTTCTGTGAGAATCAATTTCGCACCAAGGGCTTTTAATAATTTACGACGTTCAATACTCATGCTTTCTGGCATGGTCAGGGTAAGTTTATAACCACGGGCAGCAGCCACAAAAGCAAGTGCGATACCTGTATTACCGCTGGTTGGCTCTACGAGTTCAATGCCTTCTTTTAAGAGACCATTTTTTTCTGCTTCCCACACCATATTGGCACCAATACGGCATTTGACACTGAAACTAGGATTACGAGCTTCAATTTTCGCAAGCACTTTGCCATTACTGACACGATTAAGACGTACCAGCGGAGTGTTACCAATAGTGAGAGAGTTGTCTTCGTATATTTTGCTCATACTTCATTCCTTCGTGACAAATTAGACTTAATGTTGAATAGATTAAGCATATACCTGTCTTTATATTTGCAAAGTAATTAATGGTTATATCTTATTGTTATTATGTGATAGTTGCTATTATTTTTATATTGTTGTTTATTATTTGTTGCATTTTATTGCTATTGAAATCGTATTTATTGGTAACGCTAAAAGACAAAAAAGGTCAACAGCGAGAAGCTATTGACCTTATATTTGAAATATTAATAATGACTAGTAACGTTTAAATTGGGTACGATAATGATCAACCCACATTGCAGTTGCTCCACATACAGCAATAGGCATGACAAATAAATTAATGATAGGAACCATCGTTAATAGCATCACGACAGCGCCAAAGCTTAATGCTTGTCCTCGTTTTTGTTTGAGTGCATCTCGCATCGTAGGGAATGGCACTTTATGGTTATCAAATGGATAATCAACATATTGAATGGTCATCATCCAAGCATTGAATAAGAACCATAATATTGGTGCAACTGTTTGGCCAATAACCGGAACCCACATTAAAATGAGTAATCCAATGGCTTTGGGTAGATAATACTTAAGTTTGGTCCATTCTCGACCCATCGTTCGAGGTAGATCTTTTATTAATGCTTTGAAACTATCATCTGGTGGTGTTTGCCCTGTAAGTTTTGCTTCAAGATATTCAGCTAACAGTCCGTTAAACGGTGCTGCTATCCAGTTAGCGATGGTACTGAAAAAGTATGAGAATGAGACGAGGGCGGCAATAGCAAGTAATGGCCATAAAAGATAAGAAAGCCAGTCCAGCCAGCTAGGTAAATAGCTTAACCAATGGTTAATCCATCCGCCTAAATGATTTAATAATGTAGCAAAAGCTGTACCAAGTAATACAATATTGATTAGCAGAGGAATGAGAACAAAACGTCGCGTACCTGGTTGAGAGGCGAGTTTTAAGCCTTGAAAAAAATAACCAGCACCGCTGGTCGTTGATCTTATATTATGCTGTTGTGACATTTCTTTCTCCGGAATAAGCATTTTTTAGTGTTTTACTGCTCATTTGTTTAGGTTTCTTTATCAATGTTAACGGTAGAGGTAGGATGGAATCAAATAACAAAATTGTTGTCATTACTTTAACAACAAAATAAAAATGATGAGTCACAATACAAAAATGATGTAAATCTGTACAAAAAACTGCAAGCTGACACTATCCTTGATGGAATCTCAATATTCATCTTCTCATTGTCAAGTGAATTTTGGTACAGTAAGTCATTCGGTGAGAAATTCTAACTAGATACTAAGTTTCCTAGTAGATTTTTTTCTATTATTAACCCCGTAAAGGGATAACGAGTTAATTTAGAGTATTCATATGCAGGAATTGCGTCTAGTTCTTATTATTGTTGGTGCGTTAGCAATTGCAGCGCTTCTTTTTCATGGTCTATGGACAAGTAGAAAAGAGAAACCAGCTAAATTTGGTGAGAAACCACTAAGTAAAATAGATGAAGCGAATCTTGAAAGTCAAGATATTGCCAAAGAGAGTATTAGTGACGTCCGTGTTGTGAATAGCGCACCGGAAGTGACAGAAGCTAAGTCAAATCAACCTGATGTTATTGCAACAAAATCAGCGCCAAAGCGTAAAGAACCTGGTTTTAGTTTTGGTGAACGTCCTCAACAAGATCCATTGTTAGGTGAGACTGTGTCTCAAAATATCAATGCAACATCTAAAACTGTGACTCATGAACGTATTGAGCCTCAAATGCATATTGGTTCTGCGTCTCAACCAAGTGTTGCGCCTCAACCAAGTGTTGCGCCTCAGCCAAGTGTTGCGCCTCAACCAAGTGTTGCGCCTCAACCAAGTGTTGCGCCTCAACCAAGTGTTGCGCCTCAGCCAAGTGTTGCGCCTCAGCCAAGTGTTGCGCCTCAACCAAGTGTTGCGCCTCAGCCAAGTGTTGCGCCTCAGCCAAGTGTTGCGCCTCAGCCAAGTGTTGCGCCTCAGCCAAGTGTTGCGCCTCAGCCAAGTGTTGCGTCTCAACCAAGTGTTGCGTCTCAACCAAGTGTTGCACCTCAACCAAGTGTTGTGTCTCAACCAACAGTTACTGAAAAAATGACTGTCGCGCCAACGCCTATTTTTACGCCTGTAGATGATAAAGAAGACATTGACGCTGAAGTTGTTACCGTTGTAACTCCTGAACCGGAAATTATTCCTGAGCCAGAAGTAATTTTAGAGCCGGAAGTGCTACCTGAGCCTGAACCGTTACCACCAAGTTATTTATCTGTTTGTGTACATGCACGTAAGGGTAAGGTACTTCGTGGGCCATCATTATTTGCATGTTTAGAGCGTAATGGTTTGATTTTCGGTGAAAATTCAGTTTTCCATCGACATGCTGATTTAGCAGGTACTGAGCCAGTTATTTTTTCAGTGACTAACTTGCTTAATCCCGGTACGTTTCCTGAAACGAACTACCAGCATTTTGAAACACCAGGCATTGGCTTTTTCTTAATGTTGCCATGTCATGGTAAAGCATCAAGTAACTTCAATATGATGTTACAAACAGCACAGCAAATTGCTGATCAACTTAATGCTGATGTAATGGATCAAGATCGTGTCATGATCACACCAAATCGTATTGCAGCATATCGAGAAAAATCAGTAAAATATAATCAATGCTAAGTTGATAGATTATTATTGATGAAAATTCAGGCTCCTTCGGGGGCCTGAATTTTATTGTATCTACTGATATAACGATAAAAATTTACTGTTTTGTAATCAGAGTCATTAATCAACATTTTCTTCAGGTAGGAATTGAAATGAGCACCGATCTTCAGCAACAACTTGCCAGCTTAAAACAACAACTAGATTATCATGGCCATCGTTATTACGTTGAAGATAACCCAGAGATACCTGATGCTGAATACGATCGTTTGATGCAACAGTTATTGGCGATTGAAGCTGAGCATCCACAGTGGATAACCAATGATTCACCAAGCCAGCGAGTGGGTGGTAGTGCGCTTGATGGTTTTACTCAAGTAACCCATGAGATTGCGATGCTGTCATTAGGTAATGCGTTTAATGATGATGATTTACGTGATTTTCAAAAGCGACTTCAAGATCGATTACGTGATAGCAGCAGTATTAGTTATTGTTGTGAACCTAAATTAGATGGCTTAGCCGTTAGTTTACTGTATGAGAACGGGGTGCTTATTCAAGCAGCAACGCGTGGTGATGGTGCTACGGGTGAAAATATTACTCATAATGTACGTACTATTGGTGCGATCCCATTACGTTTACGGGGTGATGATTGGCCGCAACGGCTAGAAGTGCGCGGTGAAGTATTTATGCCCAAAAAAGGCTTTGATAAACTCAATGCTAACGCACTTAAAAAAGGCCTTAAAACGTTTGCTAATCCACGTAATGCGGCAGCAGGTAGTTTACGTCAGCTTGATCCTAAGATTACAGCTACCCGCCCATTAAGTTTTTATGCCTATGCGGTGGGTGTCGTAGAAGGGCGAGAGTTAGCTGATACGCAATATCAACGTTTATGTCAGTTAAAAGCGTGGGGATTGCCAATGTGCCCAGAAATTCGTTGTGTTGATAGCATTGAGGCGGTGATTGAATATCATCAAATGATTGGTGAAAAACGCCAATCTTTAGGTTATGAAATTGATGGGGTGGTGATCAAAGTTGATCAATTAGATCTGCAACAGCAACTGGGTTTTGTTGCTCGTGCACCTCGTTGGGCGATTGCTTATAAGTTCCCAGCCCAAGAAGAAATGACTATTTTAAATAATGTTGAATTTCAGGTTGGCCGCACAGGGGCGATAACACCAGTAGCAAAACTTGAACCGGTATTTGTTGGCGGAGTTACCGTCAGTAATGCGACGTTGCACAATGCAGATGAAGTGTCACGCTTAGGCGTCATGATTGGTGATACGGTGATTATTCGTCGTGCAGGTGATGTTATTCCTCAAATTGCTGCCGTGGTTGAGTCTCGTCGTCCTGCTGATGCCGTGGCGATAGTGTTTCCGACAGAATGCCCAGTGTGCCAGTCTAAAGTTGAACGTGTTGAAGGAGAGGCTGTTGCGCGTTGTTCTGGCGGCTTATTCTGTCAAGCACAACGTAAAGAAGCACTTAAACATTTTGTTTCACGGAAGGCATTAGACGTTGATGGTTGCGGTGAAAAAGTCATTGAGCAATTAGTTGATCGTGAAATGGTTTCAACGCCAGCTGATTTGTTTAAGTTCAGTGCTGGAGAGGTAACGGTACTTGAGCGTATGGGGCCTAAATCAGCTCAAAAATTAATTGATGCGTTATCAGCGTCGAAAAAAACGACGTTAGCACGGTTTATTTATTCATTAGGTATTCGTGAAGTGGGTGAAGCAACCGCTGCCAATGTCGCTAATTATTTTGAAACTTTAGACGCGATCAGTCAGGCATCTAAAGAACAACTGATTAAAGTCCCTGATGTGGGTGACGTTGTTGCCGCGCATTTGTTTAATTTCTTCCGTGAACCACATAATATGACGGTGATTGAAGAGTTATTAGCGCAAGGTATTCATTGGCCTACTATTGAAAAGCCTCAAGCAGGGGTTGAATTGCCATTAGAGGGTAAGGTGGTAGTACTTACAGGTTCATTATCACAGTTGACTCGTGGTGACGCTAAAGCAGCCTTACAAGCTTTAGGTGCTAAAGTAACGGGTAGTGTTTCTAAGAAAACTGATTTATTGGTTGCTGGTGAAGCGGCAGGATCTAAATTAGCTAAAGCTCAAGAGTTAAATATTGAAATTTGGGATGAACAACAGCTGGTTGATTTAATGGCTAATGCATAAAATTACGACCATTTAATATTGAAGCCTCACTTTTGTGAGGCTTTTTTGTGACTGCTATTTAACCTATATGTGTACTGATTATCGAGAGTAAACTTAATTTTTAGTATTTATTTAATGGTCACAATGAAAAAAATTTTCGGTTGACATCCATAGCCGATTATTTGTGAGCTTGCTAATGGCGCTATTCTAAAAACACGACACTGTTCACAATAACAAATGATATATTATTTAACACGTTGTTTATTAATGATTATTTTTTATTTTTATCTTGATGGTAAAAACATATGACATTGATCACGATAGCGCCAAAAGTTTGCACTCAATCATATTTTCACTATTAAAAAGTAAGTTCTTATTGATGTTTTGCGCTGCGAAAGTAGTCTTAGTACCGAAGTTACTTAAAGTTCAATTTAAAAAGAAATAATATGCATTGGTTGAAATGATTCGACCGACATATAGGAGATTTACTTGCCACCTTCGGCGGCCAACCTTTCAGGGGCAAGTAAACAGCTAATATCTTTTAGGAGTTATTCCATGGAAATTAAAAAATCTTTACTTGCATTAGCAATATCATCACTAGTTATGTCTGGCTCTGTTTTTTCTGCAGATGCAGATGCTGTATCTATCGAAAAATTAAAAGAATCATTTTCGTATGAAGTATACGGTGTTATTGCGATGCAAGCTTTAACTCGTGATTACAATGAAGCGGGTAAGGCTCTTTGGGCTGAAGATAGTAACTGGAAATTAAATAATGAATCACGCATTGGTTTCCGTGGTAGTAAAGATTTAGCTAAAGGCCCAACGTTTATTTGGCAAATTGAATCTGGTTATGTTGGTGGTAGCAGTGCCGCTCCTGGTGCCGATGGTAAACTAGGTGTTCGTGATACGTTCGTTGGTTTTGAAGGTGAATCTTGGGGTAAAATCCGTGTGGGTCGTGTTCTAACACCAATTTATGAAATCATTGACTGGCCTGGATCAAACCCTGGCCTAGGCGATGTTTATGACTGGGGTTATGGTATCGCTGGTGCACCATATCAAGATCGCCAATCTGACACAGTTCGTTGGGATTCTCCTACCTGGGGTGGATTCAGTGTTGATTTAGCATTTGGTCGTGGTGATAACGTTGCTGATGCCGATAGTAACTGGGCTGGCGCTGCTGTACATTATGCATTTGGTGGAATTATTCTACAAGCTGCATATGAGCGAAATGATTCATCAAAATCAGGTAAGTCTGCTGGTTTTGAGTTTGATCCAGCTACTGGTAATTCAAAACCAACAGCAGCAGTAGCTGCTCAAGATTGGATTAATGATACTTATTTAATCGGTGTTCAAGGTAACTTTGAGAATGGTCTTGGTTTCTTTGCTCAATATAAGATGATGGAAGCTGATTCACAAATTGCAGGTGTTGATGATCAAAGTCAAAATTCATACACCGCTGGTGTTATGTACAATGTATCTGATTACCAATTCAAAATCGGCTATGCAGCGAATGACAAGTTAGAAGATGGCGGGAAGAAAGTCGCACATACTGATGACTCTGTAATTTCTGGTCAAGTAATGTACTTCATTGATCCGTCAGCAGTTGTTTATACTCGTGTTCGTCATGTTGAACGTGGTGAAGGCGACACTAAGCGTGTAGATAACGAAAACCCAGAGTTTATGGAATACTCTGTAGGTGTTGAATACTACTTCTAATAATCAACTATTAATTATTAGTATTATTAAAGAACGAGCAAATGCTCGTTCTTTTATTTAAATATAAACAGGGTACTTTGTATGAGAAAAAAGATAATTTGTTGCTTGTTACCGCTTGTATCGCTGTTTTCTAGCAATATTTATGCTGATGTTAAATTACAATCGGCTAAAGAAATGAATGCCGTTGTTGTGAATGGAAAAGCGGAAGGTTGGTCTTTTATTCAAGGTACTAATAATATTATTTTACCAAACGGCGAAAATCAGATTTTATTCCAAATGGGTAAAATTGTTTTAGAAGATGCCGCTAAGAAAAAATTTAACTCAATACCATTATTAATAAAATTTGAAAGTCAAGATTCAGTTCTTACATTAAGTTACCCAAATATTAGAACATTAGATCAAGCTAAATCATTTGATAAATCACCACAGATAAAACTAAAAAATAGCAATGGTGAGAACGTACCTTTTGAATTAAAACAACTAGATAACAATGGATTACAGAATTTCCGTGATTATGAAAGAGAAGTTGCTAATTATAATGAATTAGGTGGTATTGCTGCTGTAACTCAAGTATCGCCAGAGCCTCAATTACAGACTAAAGCTGTATTCATTCCTTCAGATGTAAAACCTTCACCAGAAGCTAAAATGGTGTTTTTGAAAAATGCATTCACATCTTTAAGCCCAGAAGAAAAGCAGCAATTCATGTCGTGGGGATTAAAACATTTATAATCCATATTAAAGAAAAAAAGCGTCAAATATTATAATGTTGACGCTTTTTCTTCATCATATTAAAGGTGGTATTTCCCATCATGATGCTGGCAGAATACTACGGGCATATAATCTTTAGTCCCATCTGGTAAGTGGCATTCAACATTTGGTCCTGTCGCACTATTTCCACTATTTGAGTAACCTTCTGCTTGTAGAGTAAATGGCATCATTAAAAGTGCTCCAGCGCAAAGCCCTAAAAGTTTTTTCATCTTTAAGTTCCTTTTTTTGAGAGGTTGCTAGCAAATTTACACTTTTATTTTGGTTGAGCATTTGTAATACTGCAAGTTAATAATATTAATTTTTAGTGTTAAATAAGTGTGTTTTATTCGCCTGCCATTATTCTTACGATTATGATTATTTTTTGTTGTTTAAAAAATAAAGCTAAATTTGATTTATTACTGTCAATGTAATAGCAACAATATTGAATATCTGCCTGTGAAACAGATCAAAGATTGTAGATCTTGGTTACAGTGCTAAAATACTCTGCAATAGATTTAGCACAGTAGCTTTTACTGTGTCATCCATCATTCATAAGGTAATCTCAATGACGGTTAAAACTCGCTTTGCACCAAGCCCAACTGGCTTTTTGCACGTTGGTGGTGCGCGTACAGCATTGTATTCATGGCTATTTGCTAAGCATATGGGCGGCGAATTCGTATTACGTATCGAAGACACAGATATCGAACGCTCAACCCAAGAAGCGATTGATGCGATTATGGAAGGCATGGAATGGTTAGAGTTAAATTGGGATGAAGGTCCTTATTACCAGACTAAGCGTTTTGATCGTTACAATGAAGTGGTTGATCAACTACTAGCAGAAGATAAAGCGTATAAGTGTTACTGCCCGAAAGAATTGCTTGATGAGATTCGTGAGCAACAAATGGCAGATGGTGTTAAGCCACGTTATGATGCTAATCATCCTAAAATTATTGCAGCAAATGCGGCAGCAACAGTAGATTCTCCATTCTGTATTCGTTTCCGTAATCCAAAAGAAGGCACAGTGATCTTTGAGGATAAGATCCGTGGTCACATCGAAATTTCAAACAGTGAATTAGATGATCTGATCATTCGTCGTACTGACGGTAGCCCAACATATAATTTCTGTGTTGTTATTGATGACTGGGATATGGGCATTACTCAAGTTGTTCGTGGTGAAGATCACATTAACAATACCCCTCGTCAAATTAATATTTATAAAGCACTTGGTGCTCCAGTACCTGAGTTTGCACACTGTGCAATGATCCTTGGTGATGATGGCGCTAAACTATCTAAGCGTCATGGTGCTGTTGGTGTAATGCAATACCGTGATGACGGTTTCCTACCGCATGCTCTATTAAATTACCTAGTACGTTTAGGTTGGTCTCATGGTGACCAAGAAATTTTCTCACTACAAGAGATGATTGATTGCTTTAAGCTTGAGTCAGTGAGCAAGTCAGCATCAGCATTCAATACTGATAAATTGTTATGGCTAAACAACCATTACATTAAAACAGCAGCACCTGAATATGTTGCTAAATACCTACAATGGCATTTAGATCAAAAACAAATTTCAATTGAAAATGGTCCTGCAATTACTGAAGTGATCACTCTAGTGGGTGAGCGTTGCCATACTCTGATCGAATTAGCTGAGCAATCACGTTACTTCTACCAAGATTTTAGTGAGTTTGAAGCAGGTGCGGCTAAGAAGCATTTACGCCCAGTCGCTAAAGATGCATTGGCATTAGCACTTGTGAAAGTCGAAGCGTTAGAAGAGTGGACAACTGAAAACCTACATGCTGTTATTGCTCAAGTTTGTGAAGAGCTTGAATTAGGCATGGGTAAAGTGGGTATGCCACTACGTGTTGCGGTTACAGGTCAAGGTCAATCACCATCAGTTGATGCAGTAATGCAATTGATTGGTAAAGAGCGTGTGGTTACACGTATTAAGATGGCACTAGATTATATTGCAGCTCGTGAAGCTAACGTGTAAACATTAGTTTATTGTTAATAAGAACGGAGGTGTCGTCATTGATGCTTCCGTTTTTTTATAACGAACGTAAAGCTGATCACATTTTTTGTTTTACGATAATGACATTGTTTAAAAACATCAATATCATAAGCCGTATATTGGGCTATAGCTCAGCTGGGAGAGCGCTTCGCTGGCAGCGAAGAGGTCATCGGTTCGATCCCGTTTAGCTCCACCAAATTTAAAACCTCGTCAGTTAACTGGCGAGGTTTTTTGCGTTTAGTAACGATTAAAAACGCGCATTAATAATTGGGAAGATTGGCAGGTTTTTACTTACAAAAGTACCTGACTTATCGTAGTTAATTAAACCAATCTGCACACCTTTATTAATGTGATCTGTTGCGTTAACAAAACCAAACTGAAGGCCATTAAGAGAACCAGCATAGTTAAAGGTACCAAATTGAGCACCTGTGAAATTGTTGCCAGTGTAGTTAACTAAACCAAAGTCAGCACCTGTAGCATTGCCTTCGTTCCAGTTAGCTAAACCAAATTCTAAACCTGTCATGCTTGATGTGGTGTGGTTAATACCAAATGCCAAACCAAAGTTAAGACCAGTAAAGTTATTAATAGACGATAAACCTAACAATGAAAAGTTAACACCTTCAACTTGACTTGTTTGTCCGTAAAGTACGTTTAAACGAACGCCAGAAACATTACCTGCTGGTAGATTTACGCCTGGTACAGAAAGTTGAACGGGTGTGTTAGCCATTGCAGTTGCAGGGGCAAGAAGTATTGTTGATACAATAAAAGATGCTAATTTGATTTTCATAAAAATATCCAAAATAAATGTATAAGAAGAAATTTATAAATTTTAGGCAGTATAAACAAATGTGCATAAAAAACAATGTTCAAATATTGTAACGTTATGTTTCAAGATGACGTTAATACATTAGTTTTATATTGATTTAATGATGCAACTGATAATTTTTAATTGCCTAAGTGAACGTGATTTTATCGTAATAAAAAGCACAGTTATTAGTGTCATTAATTAAATTGAGATGCAAGTATGAAATGTAAAAAAGCCAACCTAGTGGTTGGCTTTTTTTTAATATGGTGCTCCCTGCTGGAGTCGAACCAGCGGCCTTCCCCTTAGGAGTGCAATAAGAACTGCTGCAATAACAGTTAATTAAGAAGTTACATAATAGCTCTAGTGGTGCAGTGTAGCAAGATATGTAGTTGCTAAAGCCTTACTATTTGATGTGTTAATTTATAATCACTATCCACAATAAAAGCGTTAACATCCCCAGAATATATCCTATCTGAAAATCTGAAATATGTTCCATTTTGTTTTAGAATCCTTATCGTATTATCCGAGCTGTATTTATTGGTCACATCTTCCCACTCCCTACTCTGGGGGATTTTTTAATACCCTCATATAAATCATTATCATCCTTGATTGGCTTGATTGGCTTGATTGGCTTGATTGGCTTGATTGGCTTGATTGTCCCAAAAGTATACCTTTTGATACGCTGATAAAATGCGTCTCAAAATATTGATTATTTAGTTGTGAGACATTATTATCTAAATCTCTTAGATGTTTTAAGACAGTACAGGTCACTACTATCAAGAATCACAAGGAATAAAACTTATGGCAATTATCGGCTATATCCGAGTTTCAACGGTTGAACAAAACACCGACAGGCAACTAGTAGGAGTAAAACTAGATAAAATCTTCACTGAGAAATGTTCAGCATCAACAATTAAACGTCCTGTATGGACTCAGTGCGTTGATTATCTGAGAGAGGGTGATACGTTGGTTATTCACTCTTTAGACCGTGTATGTCGTTCTGGGGCTGGTGATGCGGTAGCTATAGTTGAACAACTCAACACTAAAGGTGTTGGTATCGAATTCGTAAAAGAAGGATTAATCTTCCACGGTTCGATGTCAGCAGCTCAAAAAGGTGTATTAGGCATCTTAGCCAGTGTTGCTCAAATGGAGCGAGAGTTGATTAGAGAGCGTCAGAGTGAAGGTATTGCAGCAGCTCAAGCAAAAGGTAAAAAATTCGGTAGACCTAAAGCTACAGTAACCAAAGAACAGATATTATCATTATTAGATAAAGGTAATTCTAAGGCTACTGTTGCAAAACAATTAAACATCGGTCGCGCTACTCTGTATCGAATACTTGGAGAGTAATTTTCTACATATTTGAAGAAGATGGCGAATTACTAACGCCACAGGTAGGCATGCTAAATACCTACGTACCCAATCTGGGGGAGGGAGATTTTGGGGAATTATTAATAGGGAATATCTAGTAAGTAATAAATTAACCTAGCATTTTTTTTAACTTGGTACATTTAGCTTCCGCTTGCTCCATAGCTGTAATTTCAGCTAATTTAGCAGTTCTAAACGATGCTACAGCGTTTGAAATATCATCCTTAATAACTAGAAGGGCTTTATCAATTAACGCCTCATATCGCTTTGTGGCGGCTTTAAGAGAATTGTCACTATTATCACTGAAATAAAGTTTTGTGTATGATGTACTTACGGACGCGCTATCTGTAAGGCTCTCATTTAAAGTGTATGAAGGGTATTTATTTAAAAACTCATTTGCAGTGGTGATAATACGGCTTGTACCACCATAAGTAAGAAGAATAGAGATAAAAGCATTAGAGGTTAATTCACTGGCTGTAGCCCAATCACTATCAACAAATGCAATACACTTATTAATATTTAAGTAATCTAAGTTAATTAAACTAGAAACCAGTTCTTTTTTTACTTGCTTATTTAATGTGATATTTGATAGGTCGTTTAGAAATTCAAAATTATTAACTGTCACTACCTCATTAAATGCAGGAACTGATTTTAATATAAGTTTCTTAGCTAGTAAGTTTAAATTTGAATTACTATTAGAATAATCTGTATCTGTGCGGTATTTAGCTGGTTTTGATTCTAATTCTAATTTTGTTACTTGTGGTGTTTGTTTACGTTGAGATGGTGGGATATTAAAATTATGCATTATTAAATTGTCCTTATTGTTTAATTGGTGTTGCGGAGAATACTGCTTGTGTTTGTACCTTTGGGTTAGAGGCATTAGATACCCCTTTAAAAGCTTTTAAATCAACCTGTAATCCTTTTACAGCACTTACCTTTACATTTGGTAGTAAATCCTTTTCTATCAGTGTTATAAGCTTTTCAGCGGCTCTAACGCTTGCTGTATCACTCTCTGATGCTGATAAGTCCACCAGCTTTTGTAATACGTGAAGGGTTAGAACATCTTTTAATGTTGGAGATTTATCAGTCATTGATTTTTCTCTCTTGAATAATCCTTCGGATAGTTTCAGCATGTGCATCACTACTAGTTTGTTGCTGTTTCTTAACACCCTTGAGTACTAGTTCAACGAGCTTTGTATGATTGGGTTTATTCATGTTTAAATTGACCTTTTATTATTTATAAATGAAAAAGCCTGTAAAAGGTCAATTTAAATAATTAACTATTTCAGGCTTTGGTATACGTATATTTTTATATGAGAATTATAAATGGCTTAAATCTAAGATAAAGGGAGGGGAGAGATAAGCTCTATCACTAAACTACTTTATGGGAATCACTACAGATGGTATTTAATAAGTTCTTCAGAAGTATTCCTCAAGTACCTTTAAACTAAAGAAGAAAACACAGAGAAAAGAAGATAAGTTATTATGTTTTACTGCGTTTTTATTTGTTTGTTTATTAAATGTGTTTCACAAGGTATTGAAAATACCATTTTTCCAGTAAAAAGTCAAGAGTTAAAATGATATTAATTATCACTTCCACGCTAAGTTGTTGTTTTAGGTGGTTATTTATTTTATTGATTTCATTTGTTGTATGTGATAGGCTTTCTTGTGTTGGTATGTGAAGTTATTTACTAGCTTATAGCAAAGATATATTTATCCCACATCCTTTGTAAGGATTGTAACGTTTTTCTATCTGATTTAGTTTCTTTAACTCATCATCAATTCTTTCGTGAATATCCTCATCTAACACACTTGCAAAGCCACCCATCATTGTACTTCTTGTTAGTACATCTTTTACTTTTAATGGTGTTACCCCAAAATCCTCTAAATGATACTTCCGATAGTTACGAAGAACTGATGCATGATACCGTGAAGACCCCATACAGCATGTGCACATTGTTGTGAACTCATCATTCAGATAATCATAAGGAATCACACAGTAACGCTCACAGGAGCACTGACAAGCATGATATGTGATGTTATCCACTTCGTATGCTTCACGCACATATAAATTACCAATAATGGTATTTGTTAGATTAGTTTGAAATGGTGTTGGGAGTTCTTTTAAATTGTTCATGTTTTATTGTCCTGTTTTATTAGAAGTTTGTTTTATTGGAAGTGAAAAATTACTGTGTTATCAGTTTCGTATATTAGTGTTATATGGTAAATTTTAGGCTTGTGATTAATATGAAACTGTTGGTGTATTTAATTATTAAGGTTTTTTTATGAAAAAAATGATAGTCGTTTTCTCTTTGCTATTATTTGCAAATAGCTCTCAAGCTGCTGAAAAATCAACAGTGTTTTTAACTGGTGCTACATTCTGTCATGAGGGTGAAATTAAATATATGGATGATTTTATGACGCAGTGTAAGTATCGAAATTTTCAAATTTCAAAGACTGGAGATAGTGATATAACATTAACTTATTATGGTAAAGTTAAGAATGTTAGTTCTGAAAATAAAGAAATATTTAGACAAGGATTAAAAGAAGTAATTGAATTAACTGGAAATAAAAAGAATGAAGAATGTTTATTTAAGACATTAAAAGATATGAAATTTAACACCAATAAAAATTCGGGAAACTATATGGATTTATGTCATTCAAGAGTGCTGTACCCATCATTTAAAAGCAGCGCCAAATTTAATAATTATATGCTTTCTATTATGTATCAATAATTTTATATGTATTAACGGGTGCCTTTTATGAATTTTTACGTGAAAAATTTATAATACTCTGTAATTATGAACATTCCATATGAATAGCGTAGCAATGTTCATTAGGAAGTGAAAAGTGTGATTAGTTATTAGCTGCCTTTGTTAAATAAAAGACAGCTAATAATAATTAATTAAAGTGCATTAGATTTTTCGTGAAAATTTCTTTTCATTATTTTAATTGCGGATTTTGCACCCATACATGAAAAGTGTTGACCTTGTACGTTAATATTGCTGCCATTTAGGATTGCATCCATAAAGTATTTACGACCAGCTAATGAAGTCGGTGTAAAGCTGCAACCAATAGAATTACAATATACTTGTTTTAAGTTTACGTACTTTCCATTAATTTTATAAGTTAGGTTTTTTGCTGCATCTTTTTCTTGAATCTGATAAAAGATACCGGGCGCAATTATTTCGGTACCAACATCTGAACCTACATCTACAATTTGTATAGCTGCATTACCTTGAATGTTAAATGAATAAGCTATTTGGCCTGCGTCATCAATCGTGAATGAATCTACTGTTGTTGTAGCATTCGCTGACATAGATGTTATTGCTGTAAATATTGCAGCTAAAGCTATAATTGATTTTTTCATAATAATCTTTAAACCCTTTTTAAATGTGTCTTAGCTTAAATAATTTAGATTATCTCAAAATAGAATATCATTGTGTTGTCATTCTATTGATATGCATGCTTAGCTTAATTATCTGAGTTGTTTTCTAAAATGTTATTTTCTGAATTACTTCCTCGTTTAGCTGTTTAAGCTGTTTTAATGAATCAGAATGATTATATGTATCTGTTATCCCTAAATTCTTACTGTGACCCACGATTGTTTGAATTAATGGTGTTGGTATATTTAGGTCTAAGCATTTAGTTATAAACGTATGACGGAAGCTATGAAACACTTTATCGTAGTTGTTATCATCCTGTTTGGGTATATTAAGTTCATTTCTAACTTCTTTCATAAACCTTGAAATATTAGATGATTTTAAATTAATACTGTTAAGTTCTAATATTCCGTATTCTATTAATTTATTATGAATAGGTATTGGACGCTTCGCATGTTTTGTTTTTCCTGCCTCTAGATAGAAGTAGTTAATTCCTGTTGTATCATCTGTTTTATAACCATCATTTAAGAACTTGATAATCTCTGAAAGACGAGCACCAGTATATATAGCTAACAATAGTGACCATTTTTTCCATGGCTCATCTATTTGTAAGGCTAGTTTTTCTATCTTCTGAATTTCGTTATCTGTATAACACCCGTATCTACACTCATCTATTTCTAGAGATATACCGTCAGCAGGAGGTGTACTATAAATATCATTTTCTTTATAGAGGAAGGCATTGAAGAAGCTTTGCAATATCTTCAAGTAACCTTCTGCTGTTGATGCTTTGATGAGTTGCGTTTCTTTTATATCTTCTGGTTTTAATGACATAAGTTTAGTCATTGACCATTGATAATATGGTTTAGCGTTTGTCTTCGGTAGCTGACAATATCTAGATAAAGATTGTCTTAGGTTTTGTTTGGTTATAGTTCTAACATTAATATCACCCCATAAGCAGAGCATGAATTCATAGAATCGTTCATTATTAGCATTTCTTGTTGGTGTCCAATTCTTATGCTTTTTAAAATCACTCCATGCCTCTGATAATAAATATGGTTTTTCTGAGGGAGTAATATTAGTACTTATTGCTTTTTCATTAAGTTCAGGAATTAGTTTGGTTGCTTGAGATAAAAGATTATCAAATGTTTCTGTATGACCATGAAAGAATCTTTCATCTCTAACATCTACTAATTTTAGAAAGAGAGATTCAAAGGTACGATAGTTAGTGATGTTATCTCTGTTTGGTTGCACTACCGTCACATCTGAGAAATCGAATCTACCACCACCATCTTGTAAATCATGTCTTACATCTGTTTCAGAGTGACTATAAGCATCGTAGCCACCATATTCGGCACACGAAGAACGATAAGCAGAAGAAGCACTGTCAATTTCTTTAAAGTCAGTTAATTCTTTGTAGAGAGCTAATAGTTCAGGCGATGAGATGGTACTAATGTTATGGCTCATTGATTTAATACGATTAATGATATGAAGTTTGGAAGCGATTTTAACACAAGCTTCTGTGTATGAGTCTGTATGCAGTGTTTTTGTGATTTCTAGAGGTAATACAGAGTAACACTTTAGACTTTGGGGTGTTTTAAAGCGGAGATAGTATTGGTGGTTTCGTTGTTGTATGTACTGCATCGTGTAGCAACCTATGTAGCAAGATTGCAGCAGAACTTGAAATCAAAGGACTCAGAGAAACATTAATAACTCTAAGCCCTTGATTTTTAATATGGTGCTCCCTGCTGGAGTCGAACCAGCGGCCTTCCCCTTAGGAGGGGGACGCTCTATCCATCTGAGCTAAGAGAGCATTTGCACAGTATACGCGAAAATCATCAGAGTTTAAGAAAATAGTGTTATTGATTCAACTGCTTGGTCAGTAAATCGCCAGGTTGAATGCTAGAAGCCAGTTGTGGTTGATTAACACGAAGCTCTGCAGATTTTTCATAGACTCTATCAACGGTTAGTGTAATTGCTGTTTCGACCATGCGGTTGCGTGGAATACCTTTTTGATCGATAAATCCCGCACTATGCCATAATTTAAGTTGATCGCCATTGTGAACGCCATGTACACGGCCAACATTGATTTGAGCAACTCCCTGATGGATATTAACTATTTCAGGTAAACTTGCTCGGCATGAAAGAGCACTTTCAATATCTAACATCATATTTTGAGTGACACGTTGAATACTTTGTCCGTAGGGGGATACCCAAAAGCGTGCCGTTTTAGTATCTACATAACTCGTACGAGAAAAAGGCCATAAGCCTATATCTCGGTAGCTATTTTGATAGATTATCTCTCCCGTTTTTCCATCCATAATATCTAACGTAATCGCAAATTGACGATTAATGTGTTGGCGATTATCAATTGTTGTTGATATATCGGTGATCTCACCACTAACCAAATATTGTGCGTCATTATCTTCTGCTAGCATCATCATCGCATCAGCGTGATTGACACTAAACGGTACTTGAGTGACCCCCGTCACTAAAAAACTTTGTGAACGTTGTTGAATGTTTTTTTGTAAAACCTTTGAGAAATCATTACCTAATTGATAAATACTGCCCATTGCTGCTTGTTGCGGTTCTGTCAGTGAAAATTTACCCAGCAATAACCCTTTCTTATATTGTATCTTGTGGCAACTTTTTGCCGATGGGTAAATATCTATTCTGGCGGTGACATACATCTTGCCGCCAATATCTTTCTGTTCTAATACACTAATATGCCGAATTTCATTGCCGCTAAAACGGTATTGCTGCCGATTTTCTTGTAGATAAGTTTTAAGCATGGGTAGGCTCGCAATCTCACCGCCAGTAAATCTCATTGCTTGGAAGAGCGCATTCTCTAAGGCATTAACTCGCGCGGTAGCTTTACTTTCAAGAATAGTCGCCTCACCCGTCACTTGTACCCACTGTGCATTGATGGAGTGTGAAACGAATAGGCATAAGACGCTTAAACAGAGTAATAATTTTTTATTCATAAAAGGCCAGTTTAGGTATGTTTTTTGCTTTAATCGAGACATAACCATAACGGAATGCAAAGAGTGTTCCCAATTGGTGTTTCTCATTAAAGAAATTGTATTCGTGAGTTATATATCTTTTATCACCCGTCGTAAGAGTGGCTAAAAATGAACAAAATTATATTAGTGGTGTGTGCGCTGCTATTAACTGCCTGTGTTGGACCCCAAGTTTATAACGGTAAAGAGCAATTTTCTTTACCTGGGTACTCGTTAACAACGACGCCGCGTCATACGGTTGATTATTTCGTTGAAGGGTTGACTAATCAGCTGATTGAATCAAATCAATATTTAACTGCTAGTACGCCGTTAGCTGTGACATCGTTTGTTGATCTACAAGATATGGGTGTGACTAATTGGCTAGGAAATGTAGTCAGTGAAAATTTTATGTTTCAGATGCAACAACGCGGGTTTACGGTGGTTGATTACAAGTCAACAGGCGTGATTAAAGTTACTCAGAATGGTGATTTTAGTATTAGTCGTAATTGGCAAGAATTATCAGCACAACAACCTGTTGATTATGTATTAACGGGGACGATGTTGCGTCAAAGCGGCGGGGTGTTAGTGAATGCGCGTATTATTGGAATGCGTTCACATGTTGTGATTGCCACTGCGCAAGGCTTTTTACCTGCTGAACGTATTGGGCGTGATTTAGATTTTATGAATAAGATTCAAATACGTAATGGCGTTATTATACGTACTGAACAACAACAGCAAACCACTAATAATATCGTGTTACGACCTTAAGGATAAGCTTCATGAGTAAATGGCTAGCAGTGATGTTATTAATTGTTATATCTGGGTGTTCAGCGTCAAATAGTGCGACTAATCCCGATTTAACGCGTAGTAATGAAAGGGTGTTTGCGGTTGGTTATGCATCTATTAGTGAGCAAAATGGTCGTACTCAAGAAGATAAAAGTTTACGGGCAATGCGGGCATCAAAGCTTGATGCTTATCGAGAGCTTTCAGAGCAGATTTATGGCTTACGGATATCTGCGACGACATCGTTATCAAATCAACAATTAGGGCCGGAAAATACTGATGGTGCGGTTGATGGTATTATTCGTGGTGCAAAAGTGATCCGTAGCTATCCTGTGGGTGATAGCTATGTAACTGAAATGGAATTAAATTTAGGTTTGATGGAGCGTATGAAGCAACATGGTGAAGTGTTTCATGTGCCTAATAATCAGCAAATAATGTTCTAATCCTTAGGCTTTAAGGTTGGTGCCTAATGAGCGAACATTTTGTGCCTTACCATCACAATTATAGGTCATTTGGTAGCGACCTCGGCTTTGTTGGAACAGGTTATTGAGTTTATGAAAACTTAATTGTGCCCGTTGTAATACTTCGCCATTGATGTCATTACGTTGTTTACATAATGTCACTAATTGCTGAATCGCATCAACATGTTGACTAAGTAATTCATCATCTTGCAACTGTTGTCGTTGCGGGTGATTAGCAATCAAATAATCATGTTGTTGAATACTATTGATCAGTGTAAGTTTTTCTTTCGCAAATTGTTCTATTTCTAATGCACGTCGATGAGCGATGGCTATTTTCTCTTGGTTGAGTAATTCAGCAAGTGATACCAAAGCTGTATGTTGAAGCTCAAGCAATTGCTCAATAGTGTGTTTCATAACCAAGACCCTTATAGTGAATGCACAATAACATTCGTCTTTTAATAACCATTAGCTGTTAATGACATCAGCTTTTAATAACAACAGCATTAAAGACCATTAAGTTCATCTTCAAATTTAATCATATTACTTGCGAGTTTGTCGGCATCAATAGTATAGCTACCATTTGTGATAGCTTGTTTTATTTCAGCTACTTTTGCTGAGTCAAAACTGGTTTCTGCTGCTAATTGCTGATGAATTTGACCGACAGCTTTACCTTGAGAGCTTAACGATACAGCATCATGCTGTGGTTCAGCGATTGTTGTTTGTGGAGTATTCGTGGTTGCCGTTTTGGTGTGGTTAATCGTACGGGTTGTATTCAGAGGTTGTCCACCTCGAAGGTGATTAATGTTTGTCATAATTTAGTACCTGTCGATGCCAATAGAGTTATAGTCAATTATCGACGTATAGACTATAAACTTTAGCTTTTTTTGTTTACTAACACCAAAATATTATGGCTTATTATTTTGAGTTTAGTAAGCCGATTTTATAAGGCAATTAATATTTTACCGACACTTCTCCAACCGCGGTAATTACCCCGTCAATGATCCGTTTTGATTTACTGTTTTGTACTCGAATCTCATCACCGATTGCTCCATCTGATAATGCTTTGCCTGTGGTTACAATGGCTAATCCTGTTTGGCTTGCTCGAATTAACACACTGTCATTACGGCACACTAAGCAGATATCATTTGCTTGAATGACATCACCTGCTTTCACGGTATGCTTTACTTTTGAGCCGATAATTTGTTGTGGATCAGTAAAGCTAACCCCTCGTTGAAAACGGTTTTCTATCATAGCAATTTTTATATTGGCAGCACTGAGTAAAGCGCCGCGGCCTAGGTGTGTTGTGGCGATCACTTGTGGCAGTGTTTGTTGCACATTGACAGGAACATAGAGTTGCCAATCTTCACTATTACACCGCACCAGTACTGTAACATTACCTGATAACGTTTGTTTACCCGGCGTGGTTGCAACGAGAGGGCTAGAGCAGGTTGGAAACCGTAATCGAGAATCTAATGTCGCCGCAGTAATATTGACACTACCAAAATCAGATGGAGTGAATGAGTGTTTTATATGATCTGCTGCCGTTTGCTGAATAATACTTTGTTGTGAGATTTGTGTGGCATGAACATTAATACTAAAGTTCAGCAATAAACTGCCGATAATAATGCAAATTAAGTTTAAATATCGATGAGTGATCACGGCGTTATACTCTTTGTTAGTGGTAGTCATTTGGTCATTAAGCGGCTTATCATAAGTAATTATTCGAAAAATTGCTTGTATTGGTCTTGTTAATATTTTTAGACAGGGAACCCTTTCACATGTCAGGCATTTTAGATTCCGTCAATCAACGTACACAGTTGGTTGGGCAAAATCGATTAGAATTACTTACTTTCCGACTTAATCGGCGTCAGCGATATGGGATTAATGTCTTTAAAGTTAAAGAAGTTTTACAGTGCCCTAAGTTAACATCGATGCCGAATTTACATCCGTTTGTTAAAGGAATCGCTTATATTCGCGGTCAGACAATTTCAGTGATAGATATGAGTCTTGCAACGGGCGGTCGGCCGGTCGACGATATCAGTAATTGTTTTATTATTATTTCTGAGTTTAACCGTTCGGTGCAGGGTTTTTTAGTTTCAGCGGTTGAGCGGATTGTGAATATAAATTGGGAAGCTATTTTACCACCGCCACAAGGTGCTGGACGTAGTAATTATCTCACCGCAGTCACTGAAATTGATAATGAATTAGTAGAAATTCTTGATGTTGAAAAGATTCTAGATCAAATTTCTCCAGTAGATACTCGTTTGTCGATTGAATTACTGGATGAAATTAGCCTGATTATACCCACAGTAAAAACCGTATTAGTTGCTGATGATTCAATGGTGGCGCGTAAACAAGTACAACGTGCGATTGAATCAATAGGGTGTGATTGTATTTGTGTCAAAGACGGTAAAGAAGCACTTAGAACACTACAATCGATGGCTGGAAATGGCAGTATTTATCAACAATTAGCCTTAGTGATATCAGATATTGAGATGCCTGAAATGGATGGCTATACCTTAACTGCCGCTATTCGTAATGATCCAGCGTTAAAAGATCTGCATGTTATTTTACATACTTCATTGAGTGGGGTATTTAATCAGGCGATGGTTGAACGTGTGGGTGCTAATGCTTTTATTCCTAAATTTAATCCTGATGAGCTAGGACGTGCAGTGAAAAATGCTATGACCACAGTGACAGCAGTTAGTGTTAGCTCTTAATAATAAATATAGTCGACGTGCAATACATGACAAAAATAAGAAAGAGTGATTAATGACAACATTAACGGTAAATGATCAAGATTATTATGACTTTTGTCATTTTCTTGAAGCACAGTGTGGCATCGTTTTGGGAGACAGTAAGCAATATTTAGTGCGAAGCCGTTTAAGTCCTTTGGTTAAACGGTTTGGATTACTTTCTTTATCCGATTTATTACAAGACACCTTGAAAGGCCGAAACCGTGAATTACGAGTTGCAGTAATCGATGCAATGACAACGAATGAAACATTATGGTTTCGCGATAGTTATCCGTTTACTGTGTTGGCTGATAAAATATTGCCTGAGCTTGCAGCTAATAGAAGACCATTAAAGATCTGGTCAGCGGCAAGTTCATCAGGGCAAGAGTCGTATTCAATGGCGATGACTATTTTAGAGCAGCAATTGAAACGACCTGGGTTATTACCTAGCATTCAGATCACTGCGACAGATATTTCACAAACGATGCTTGATATGTGTCGCAACGGGGTTTATGACAATCTTGCGTTAAGTCGCGGCTTATCGGTTGAGCGTCGAAGAATGTTTTTTGAAGCGCATATCAGTGGCGGTATGCAAGTTAATCAACGCGTAAAACAACTGGTTAATTTCCGCACTCAAAATTTAAAAGACAGCTACGTTCTATTGGGTAAATTTGATGTGATATTTTGCCGAAATGTTTTAATTTACTTTTCACCAGAAACCAAAGTAAAAGTGCTAAATCAATTAGCGGCCAGTTTAAATCCGGGTGGTTATTTATTTCTTGGCGCTTCAGAATCATTAACGGGACTCTGTGATCGGTTTGAAATGGTGCGTTGTAATCCTGGTATTATTTACAAATTAAAATAATTTCATTAACAAAATTAAGGGGCGAGGAAAGAGGGACGAGGTTTTGAGTTTTGATACCCTGTTCCAATATCTATATTCTTTCCCTGCTTTCCCTGCTTTCCCTGCTTTCCCTACCTTTTTCTCTCTCGTTCCCATCTTGGCATTGTCTTTGCTTTACTGTTGTTGTCATAGTGACAATGAATTTCACGCAGAGGCAAAGCATGTCGATCTCTTTTGATAAAGCATTAGGTATTCATCAATATACCGTTGGCGTACGTGCAACACGTGCTGAAACGTTGGCGAGCAACCTTGCTAACGTCAATACTCCCGGCTTTAAGGCAAAAGATATCGACTTTAGCCGCGTCCTGCAATCGGCAACTGCAGGGGCAAACGTTGGCCTTAGTCGTACCAATCGGCGGCATATTACTGCCTCTCCTGCCGCCAGTGGTGAGCAACTATATCGAGTGCCAACTCAACCTGATACTGGCGATGGCAATACCGTTGATGCGCAATTAGAACAAAACTTGTTTATGCAAAACAGTATTGAATACCAAGCATCGTTAGATTTTTTAGGGTCTAAATTTAAGAATTTAACTAAAGCATTGAAAGGGGAATAATGGATGAGTTTATTTAATATATTCAATGTTACAGGTTCTGCTATGAGTGCAGAATCAGTACGACTTAATACCACCTCTAGTAACTTAGCCAATGCCAATAGTATTAGTAGTTCAGCAGAAGAAACCTATAAAGCGCGTTATCCTATTTTTGCGGCAGCGCTTGATAGTGTTTATCAAGGCGATGCTAGCGTGCCAGTGCAACTGCAAGGGATTGTTGAAAGTAATGAGCCATTAAGTGCGGAATATAACCCTGAGCATCCATTGGCTAACAGTGCCGGTTATATTTATAAACCTAATGTTAATGTAATGGAAGAAATGGCCAATATGATCTCGGCATCACGCTCTTATCAAAATAATGTTCAAGTGGCAGATGCAAGTAAGCAAATGTTGATGAAAACCTTGCAGATGGGCAAATAAGCTAAGGAGCTTGTGTTATGACAACCATTAATGGCGCAGGGCAATCTCTTTCTTATCTTGACCAGTTAAAGGGTATGCAAGATAAAAAGATTGCAAAAGAACAACCTACAACGGGTACTAATCAATTAAAACAAAACGATTTTTTATCTTTGTTAACTAAACAGTTAGCGCAACAAGATCCGTTTAAGCCTGTAGGTAATGATCAAATGATCGCCCAGATGGCATCTTTTGCTACCGTTGATGGTATCAATAAAATGAATGAACAATTCGGTTCACTCAATAGTGCTATGACATCAAACCAAGCGCTGCAAGCTTCATCGTTGGTTGGGCAAGATGTGCTTATTCCAAGTGCGTCGGCATTGAAAACTAATGATGGTGAAATGGCGGGTATGGTACGCATGCAACAAGGGGTTGATAACGCTATTCTGCGGGTTGAAAATGAGCAAGGAGTATTAGTGAAGACTGTTACTCTTGGCGCAAAATCCGCAGGGGAACACCCGTTTGCATGGGACGGTAAAGACGATGCTGGTAATGTGATGCCCCAAGGCAAATATAATTTCTCGGTATCTGGAAATGTAGGCGGTGAGAGTCAACAATTTGAAGTATTAACTCATGCCAATGTTAACAGTGTTTTACTGGGTAATAGTGACGGTAAAGTGATGCTAAATCTGGCGGGTGTTACGAAACCTGTCAATTTAGCTGAAGTCTTACAAATTGGTAAAAGTACACAATCAGCGGCACCACTTAGTACACAACAAGGATAATTGAACTCATGAGTATGAATATCGCATTAAGTGGCTTGGGTGCTGCACAAAAGGACTTAAATACCACCAGTAATAATATTGCCAACGCCAATACCTTTGGTTTTAAAGAGTCACGCGCAGAGTTTGGTGATGTGTACTCTAATTCTATTTTCTCTAATGCTAAAACGACCACCGGTGGCGGTGTACAAACTTCAACCGTGGCACAACAGTTTCATGAAGGTTCAAGCATTTATACCAATAACCCCTTAGATTTACGGGTATCTGGCGCAGGTTTTTTTGCGGTTGCAAATAATAAAAATGAAGCATCGAACAGTAATTTAACCCGTAATGGTGCGTTTCAATTAAATAATGAAAATGAATTAGTCAATGCGGAAGGAAAGTTTTTACTTGGCTATCCTGTCAACAAAGATTCAAATACCATTGCTTCTTATGAGGCTAAGTCATTGAAAATTGATGACGTTTTTGGGCAGCCAACGGCATCTAAAAATATTAAGGTGTCACTTAATCTACCCAATAAAGAAACTGTACCTAAAACGCAGCCATTTGATTTTAGTAAGCCAGAATCATTTAGTCGTTCTACCTCCTCAACGATTTATGACTCACTCGGTAAGCCGTATAAAATGACCACTTATTATGTGGCTAAATACGATCCTAATGCCGTTACTCCTACTCCTACCAATGCCAATTCATGGGAAGTTTATCAAACTGTTACTGATAATAATGGTAAAGAAAAAGCATTAGACGCTAAAGCAGGATCATTACCAGCGGGGTATTCAGTGACAGGTTCAAATGGTCATCTAGGTTATATGATGAAGTTTGATGCTAATGGACAACCACTAAAAGGAACACCGGCAGTACCACCTGAAGCTGCTATTTCAGGAACACCTCTAAATATTCAAATGGAAAGTTTTGCAGAGGCGGCTATTGATGTTGGTGGTGCTGATGGTACTCAAGCCATCACTATGAATTATGAAGATCCAACCCAGTATGCTTCTGCGTTTGAAGTACGCAAATTTCAAGATGTTGATGGTGCTTCAACAGGATATTTATCGAAAGTAGATATCGATCCTGATGGCAATATTATGGCGTCTTATTCAAATGGTAAAGATTTGGTTGTGGGTCGTGTTGCAATGGCGCGAGTTGCCAATGAACAAGGGCTAACGCAACTGGGTGGTTCGCTGTGGAATGCCACTCAAGAATCAGGTGAAGTGGTTTGGGGTGATGCATCTCAAGGTTCATTTGGTGCAATAAAAAGTGGTGCCTTAGAGCAATCAAATATTGATATGACCCAAGAACTGGTGGATTTGATCAGTGCTCAGCGTAACTTCCAAGCCAGCTCACGCGCATTGGATGTTAATAATCAACTTCAACAAAACATTCTTCAGATTCGTTAATTTCAGATTCGTTAATTATTGTTGTGAGTTGAACAACGCCACCGCTATTGGTGGCGTTTTTGTTTCTCCAGTTCTCATTTCTCATCAGTTGTTATTCTTTATCCACATCTTGGCGTAATTTTTGCTTTAAATCGGTTAATGCATAGAGGAGTGTCAAAAAAATGGATCGGGCGCTGTTTCTCGCGATGAGCGGGGCAAAACAAGATATGCAAGGTATGCGAGTTCATGCCAATAACCTTGCTAATGTTAGCACGACAGGCTTTCGTGCTGATTTACAGCAAGCACGTAGTATGCCGGTGTTTGGTGAAGGGGTGCCGAGTCGTGTATTTACCATGGCGGAACGAACAGGTAACGATTTTGCTCAAGGTTCAGTGATCAGTACTGGGCGCGATCTTGATGTTGCGATACAAGGCAATGGTTGGTTAGCTGTCCAAGATATTGGTGGTCAAGAAGGTTATACCCGTGCAGGCCATCTCAAAGTTGATCAAATGGGTATGCTTCAAAATAGCAATGGTCAGCTTGTTTTAGGGCGTAACGATAATCCTATTTTTATTCCTCTGCCTGTTAATAAAATTGAAATTAGTCATGATGGTACTGTTTCAGTATTACCTAAGGGCGCACCGCCAGATACGATGGTAACGGTTGATCGGATTAAATTAGTAAAGCCTGATAATCGCAGTTTATTTAAAGATACCGATGGTTTATTTAAAGTAATTGGCAATCGTGACCCATTAGATGCGGATGCCAGTGTTAGCTTAGAGAAAGGTATGCTTGAAGGCAGTAATGTTAATGCAGTAGCTGAAATGACTAGCATGATTGACTTACAGCGTCATTTTGAAATGCAAGTGAAGTTAATGAAAACAGCCGAAGAAATGGATAAATCCTCATCTTCACTGATGCGTATCAGTTAATTATTAAAGGACGAACAGCATGCATCCAGCATTATGGGTTAGTAAAACGGGTTTAGATGCCCAACAAGCTAATATTTCAACTATTTCTAACAATTTAGCTAACGCATCAACTATCGGCTTTAAGAAGAGTCGCGCGGTTTTTGAAGATTTATTTTATCAAAATATTAATCAGCCAGGGGGGAAATCGACTCAAGATACGACCTTACCGAGTGGCTTAATGCTTGGTGCGGGCGCCAAAGTAGTCGCGACCCAAAAAGTGTTTACTCAAGGTAATACCCAAACCACCAATAACGCCATGGATATGATGATTGAAGGCGATGGTTTTTTTCAAGTGTTACTGCCGGATGGCAATATGGGTTATACCCGTAATGGTCAATTTACCATTAATGATCAAGGTATTTTAGTTACCAGTGGTAGCGGTTATCCTGTTCAGCCTGAAATTGTAGTGCCTGATAATGCGGTGGGTATTACCGTGGGTACTGATGGTGAAGTATCGGCACGTATTCGTGATCAACAAGAGAACGAAGTGCTCGGTCAATTAACTACCACTGATTTTATTAATCCCGCAGGTTTAGAGCCTATTGGGCAGAATTTATTCTTATCAACGGGAGCCAGTGGTGATCCTCAAGAAGGCACGCCGGGTTTAGAAGGTTTTGGCTCTATTCGTCAATCAATGCTTGAAACGTCAAACGTGAATGTGACTGAAGAGTTAGTGAATATGATTGAAGCGCAACGGGTCTATGAAATGAACTCAAAAGTGATTTCAACTGTTGACCAAATGCTAAGTTACGTTAACCAGCAACTATAACTTTATTGGCAAAGGAATGGCTGTGAAAGTACACCAAAATTATTATTGTCGCTGGGGCGTTATTGCGCTTATTTGTGGCTTAAGCGGTTGTATGTCAACGCCTGATGCTGTGGGCAGTGATATTAAAAAAGCGACCACTAATATTGATGCTGTTGAAGGAAAGCAGACTGAATCGAAGAGTTTAATCGATCGTTTACGTGGTCGTGATGACGCTCAAATGAACGATCCAGCATGGAATCCGGTTCGCCCTCAAGATAAGCCTGAGCATTATGCTACCGCAACAGGATCGCTATTTAATCAAGATCAAGCACAAGATTTATATGATGATACTAAGCCGCGAGGTATCGGTGATATTGTGACGATTTTACTTGAAGAAAAAATGACAGCTAAGAAAAATGCCAGTTCAGATCTTGATAAGAAAACCGATCTTCACATGAAGCCGATAGAACTAGGGGGTAAGCCTGTTACTTTAAGCGATTACACCCTATCTTATGCAATGGCAAATAATAATACCTTTGAAGGGTCAACATCGGCTGATCAAAGTAATAGCATTAAAGGTTCTATTTCAGTTGAAGTTGTTGATGTGCTGAGTAATGGTAATTTAGTGATTCGAGGTGAAAAATGGCTACTGCTTAATACTGGTGAGGAATATATTCGCGTGAGTGGCAATATCCGTCCCGATGATATTGACCAAGATAATAGTATTGCCTCAACCCGTATTTCTAATGCGCGCATTCAATATTCAGGTACAGGTGATCGCCAAGATGTTCAGCAGCAAAATTGGTTATCCCGTTTTTTTAATGTCGCTTTTTAATGGAATTTTTAATCTTATTATTCATATCGCCTTTGCATAAGGTTGGTTGCTTTATCGTTTTAATTTGTCTCGGAGAGTTGCTTGAAAATTTCGACAATATGTTTACTGGCTGTCATTTTATTTGCCTCGACAGCACAGGCGGCACGCATTAAAGATGTTGCAGCGGTTGCAGGCGTGCGAAGTAACCAATTAGTCGGTTATGGCTTAGTGGTCGGTTTACCCGGAACAGGTGAGACCACCCCTTTCACTGAGCAAACTTTTAATGCGATGTTGCAAA
Organism: Photobacterium carnosum; assembly: GCF_021236965.1. NCBI lineage: Bacteria > Pseudomonadati > Pseudomonadota > Gammaproteobacteria > Vibrionales > Vibrionaceae > Photobacterium > Photobacterium carnosum. The sequence goes on from NZ_WMDN01000002.1 coordinate 95,348, forward strand.
ATTTTGGGATTCAATTACCCGTTGGAACTAAACCTAAGACTAAAAATGTTGCAGCAGTTGCGGTGAATGCCACCTTACCTGCGTTTACTAAGCAAGGACAGACCATTGATATCACAGTGTCTTCCATTGGTTCAGCGAAAAGTTTACGTGGTGGCACATTACTACAAACGTTTCTAAAAGGACTTGACGGTAAAGTGTATGCGATTGCACAAGGTAGTTTAGTCGTGGGCGGTTTTAGTGCTGATGGGGCTGATGGTTCTAAAGTCGTTGGCAATACGCCTACTGTTGGTCGTATTACTAATGGTGCAATGGTTGAGCAAGAAGTCTCAAATCCTTTTGGTCGTGGTGATTACTTAACCTTTAATTTATATGAGTCTGATTTCACCACCGCGCAACGGATGTCCGATTCAATTAATCAATTTTTAGGGCCACAAATGGCAGCTGCAGTTGATGCAACCTCAATTCGTGTCCGTGCACCGCGTGATGTCAGTCAACGAGTCGCCTTCTTATCTACGGTAGAAAATTTAGAATTTGATCCCGCTGAAGGTTCGGCAAAAATTATAGTTAATTCACGTACTGGCACGATTGTTATTGGGCAACATGTCAAATTACGTCCAGCAGCAATCACTCATGGTGGCATGACGGTATCAATTAAAGAGAATCCGCAAGTGAGTCAACCCAATGCCTTTGCTGGTGGCGATACGGTGGTGGTACCTAACTCTCAGATCACCGTTAATGAATCAGATGCACGCATGTTTAAATTTGAACCCGGAGTGACATTGGATGAATTGGTGAGAGCGGTTAATCAGGTTGGCGCGGCCCCATCAGATTTAATGGCTATTTTACAAGCATTAAAACAAGCAGGTGCCATTGAAGGCCAGCTTATTATTATCTAATATTTAAGAGAACGGCAATGAAACAGATAGAGCCTGGTTTTATTCATGATTTAAGTAGCCTTGATCGCCTACGGGCAGGCATTAGTAAGGATAAAAAAGGCTCTTTACGTGAAGCCGCGGTTCAATTTGAATCTATTTTTACGCAGATGTTATTTAAATCGATGCGTGACGCAAACAGTGCATTTGAATCTGATTTAATGAGCAGCAATAACGGCAAATTTTATCAACAGATGCATGATGAACAAATGTCATCTCAGTTAAGTACTACCGGTAGTCTCGGATTGGCAGATATGATTGTTAAGCAGTTAGGGGGCGAGCAGCAAGATATTAGTCAGCATCAACCAACAACTGATTTGTACCCACAACAACAGTCGCAACCGTTCTCTATTCGTCCTATAAATGCCGATATGATCGCTTTACCGCTATTAACCCGTACGGAAGATAGATCATTAATACTGCCACCATTGCCTCAATCGCAGTTATCACTAAAGATAGCCCCTGAGGCTACAGAAGAAATCTTGCCTACTAAGTCAGAAAAGCCGACAAGTTTTTCTTCTGCAGAAGATTTCGTTAGTTATATGAAGCCCTACGCTCAAAAGGCGGCACGTACATTAGGTACTGATCCCGCATTATTGATTGCGCAAGCAGCATTAGAAACAGGCTGGGGGAAGAAGGTGATTAATAATGCCCTTGGTTGCAGCAATAATTTATTTAATATTAAAGCAGATCCACGTTGGCAGGGGCAAAAGGTTGCCACTAAGACATTGGAATTTCATAATGGTATTGCCGTACAAGAGCAGGAGGCATTTCGTTCTTATGATTCTTATCAGCACAGTTTTGATGATTTTGTGAGCTTTTTACAACATAACCCTCGTTATTCAAAAGCATTAACGCACAGTCATCAACCACAACAATTTATTCGTGAAATTCATCAAGCAGGTTATGCCACTGATCCCAATTACAGCAATAAAGTATTAGCGGTAATGAAAAAAGTGCAAAGTTTATTGTGACCTAAAAGGTGTAACAATAGCAGGGAGAATAAAGCAGGAAGAAGTAATAGTTATCACACTACAATATCAATTAAATTTGAAACCATTTTAATTAGATCATTACTCTCAAATAACGCCCCATCTACTTCCTTATCAGAGACTTGTTTTTTATCTTGTTTATCGTCGTCGCTGTCAGTGATTAATGGCACCACGATTTCTTTTATTGCGTAGCCAATTAATCCAGAAAGTAAAATATTCATTAACGATATCCTTTGTTATAGGGCTTTTTTGTCATTGCTTTTGTGGGTGTTTTATTTATATCGGCAGCAACGGCAAAAGTATAAGTAAATAAATGCCAATTAACAGTATTTATTTAAACAATGACGTTATAAATAGAATTTATTTAAAAGTGGTTCAGATCTTGCTTGTTAGCAGCAGCGTTATCGCACGATTGTTGCCGATAATGGGTTTAATTTTAGTGGGGAGCAACAAGCGATGGCGTTAGATTTGATGCAAATTGGTGTGAGTGGCTTACGCACATCTCAAAAACAATTAGATGTGGCAAGTCATAATATAACCAACGTTAATACTCCTGGTTATAGTCGTCAAGTTGTTGAACAAAAAGCCGATGATGCGCAATGGAACGGTAATAGTTACTATGGCACAGGTGCTTATATTGATAATGTTAGTCGTGCTTATGACCAATTCGCTGCCCGTGAACTGACGCTTTCCACCACTCAATTAAAAGAAGCTAATGTTAAACAACAGCACTTAGCAATGTTAGATGATTTTACCTCTAAAAGTGCCGTTAATAGCGTTAACAGTATGAATGATTTTTATCATTCAGTGCGCTCATTGGCTGATAATCCTAGCGATCTTGGTAGTCGTCAAACGGTGTTAGAACATGCCAATCAAGCGGCGGTTAACTTAAATAATGCTCATGAAACCCTGACTAATATTCGCACTGATGTTAATCAGCAATTGAGTGTGTCTTTAGATCGGGTGAATACATTAGGGCAAGAACTTGCCGCAGTGAATACTAGTTTGCAGCAACAACCTAGCAGCGATGGCAATAATGATTTGTTTGATCAACAACGTACTCTGATTAATGAATTAGCCCAATATACTCAAGTGACAGTTTTGGCAGATAAAGGCAGTTTAGCCAATACGGTAATAATTGGTAGCGGGGATACTTTAGTCTCTGGCGTGAGTGCTTCACAGTTAAAACTCATTGATGGCGATCCTGATATTGCCAATAAACAAATCGCGTTAATCAATGGCAATAACAGTAAACCGATAAAAAGCGACACCATTGGTGGCAGCTTAGGCGCGATGCTGACAGTGCGTGATGATGTTATTGATAAAAGTTTGGATAAACTCGGACAAATGGCGATTGGCTTTGCGTCGCAAATGAATGATCTTCAACAGCAAGGTGTTGATCTTAACGGTCAGCAAGGGCAAGCGTTGTTCAATGATATTAATAGCCCTAATGCGATGCAACAACGGGCGCTTAAACCGTTTGGTAGTGCTAGTGATATTAGCGTTAAAATTGATGATATTAATCAGCTTAAAATCGGTGATTATCAATTAGTCAGTGATGCGACCAGCCATACGCTTATTGATCAACAAGGCAATAAAACAGCCTTAACAGTGAATGCAAAAGGCAAATTTGAAGCGAAGGTTGATGGTTTAGACATTACCGTTAATAAACCCCCGACGTTAATGGTTGGTGAAACGGAAACCACTATTATTCAACCTTTGCGTCGAGGTGCGGCAGATATTAGTTTAGCGATAACTGATCCTCGAGGGCTGGCGGGTCACCGTCAATTAACAGCAATAGCGGCTGAATCTAATCTTGGTTCGGCAACCATCACCAAAGCGACTGCTGTGTCTGATAATGCCGCAGGTCGGTATCAACTACAGTTAAACGCCACTGGCGATCAAGTTACCGTTACCGATTTAAAAACTAACACCAATGTTGAATTAGCCGATAATCAATACTCTGCGGAGAAAGGTGCAACCATTGCTTTTAAAACGGGCACTACTTCGTCAATTCCCGTTATGACCTTATCTGCTGGTGCAAAAGCTAACGATAGTTTTGAAATTGAATTGGGCGTTAAAAATGCTCAAGGTGGTAATGGCAATTTCTTAGCGATGCAGCAAGTGCAGCATCAAAAAACCATGGCCAATGGTAAATCAAGTGTGATTGATTTATTTGAAGGCTTAGCCACTGATGTTGGTATGCTTAAAAAAAATGCCGATAAATTAAGTGAAGTGAATCAGCTTGATTTTGATTCAGCCTCAGAGCGAGTGTCTAATTTATCAGGCGTCAATCTTGATGAAGAAGCGGCCAATTTAATGAAGTTCCAACAATCGTATATGGCGTCATCACGGATTATGTCGGTGGCGAAAGAAACCTTTGATACCTTAATGCGCGCAGTATAACGAGGAGTTGTTATGATCAATCGCGTCTCAACCGCCAGTCAGTACCAAAATCTGACCTCCAACTTAATGCGTAAGCAAGGCGAGCTTAATCAAACTAATGGTCAACTATCCAGTGGTAAACGGGTTGAAACCGCAGGGGATGATCCGGTGTCATCAGTGACGATTCAAAATTACCGCCAACAGCTTACTCAAATCGATCAATATAACGGTGCGATAACTCTCGCAAATAATCGTCTTCAGACTATAGAAACTGCGATTGCGGGGGTTGAAGACAACCTTGGTGCGACTAAGCAAAAAGTGCTCGGCATGATCAATGGTGCAATGGCGAGTAGCGACCGTACTGCATTTAAAGATGAATTAATTAGCTTACGTGATGGTTTACTTGAACTAGCTAATAGCCGTGATGAAGCGGGTAACTATGTGTTTGCCGGTAATCAATCGGATACAAAGCCGTTTATGGAATCCACTGATGGCAGCATGGATTATCACGGTGATAGCCAGTCGCGTTATGCCCAAATAGATAAATCAGTTAACGTAAAAACCAGTTTACCCGGCGATCAATTATTTACCGATGTTCCTAATAATTACGGTGATTTTCGACCAGTATTTAGTGATAAAACCGCTACTGCTGGTGGCTTAACTGATGGTTCTAAACTGCATTTACTCTCTGCCACTACCAGTGATTTTAGTTCAGCTGAAGCTATTGAAGTGAGTTTCAATGAAGTTGATGTCGCAGCGGCGGATGGTACAACAACCAAAGAGATGCAATATAACTTAACCGTTGGGGGCAAAGTCGTCGCTGCAAATCAAGCTTATGATTCAGAACAAGGCATCGTTTATAAAGATCCTGTAGCTGCCGATAGCACCACTCTTAATTTAAAATTTGGTGATATCAGCAGTGGCGATAATATTAGCTTAAAGCCAGCCCAAACCATCAATATTTTTGATTCAATTCAGAGTGCGATTGATAACGCAGAGCGTCCAACTTCATCCCCTGCGGCAGAAGCAAACTTACAACGAGTGATTGATGATCTCGACAGTGGTTTTGTGCATATGAACCAACAGCGTTCAGAAGTCGGTACCATCATGCAGCAGGTTGATCGCCAACAAGAGCAGCATCTTGATTTTGAGTTGACCTTAAAGCAGGCCCAAAGTGGGTTAGAAGATCTTGATTACAGCAAAGCAATCATGGATATGAATCAACAAATGATGGCGCTGCAAGCCTCGCAACAAGCGTTTGGGCAAACCAAGCAATTGTCATTGTTTAATTATATTTAAGGTTTAGGGGCGAGGGCTATCCGTGATCTATTCACGCGTGCTTGAGCCTTAAAGAAGCCAGTGAAGCCTTTTAATAGGTATTCAAAATATTAATTCTACAACGTACTAACAGTATATCCCTTATCTCCTTCGTAACCGTACTGTGGGGAATGACGCGGGAGTGATTCCTGTATTAACCCCACATTTAAAATTCTAAAAATAATCCTAAAGCTTCTTAAAACGGTGCCGTTAACTTTAGCACAACAGATAAAACTGTCTTCGCCCGGGATTGCTGGGTATCAAATTAAGGAGCAACAACTATGGCTGTTACAGTTAATACTAACGTTTCTGCAATGACCGCCCAGCGTTACCTAAATGGTGCAAGCAATGGCGTCGCAAGTAGCATGGAAAAACTATCATCAGGTCTACGCATTAACTCTGCCAAAGACGATGCTGCTGGTCTGCAAATTTCAAACCGTTTAACTAGCCAAACTAACGGCTTAAACGTAGCAATGCGTAATGCCAATGATGGTATCTCAATGGCTCAAACTGCTGAAGGTGCGATGTCAGAGTCAACAAATATTTTGCAGCGTATGCGTGATTTATCATTACAAGCAGCTAACGGCTCAAATTCTGGTGATGATCGTGCAGCTATGCAAACAGAAGTCAGTGCACTGCAAGAAGAATTAACACGTATCTCTGAGACAACAACGTTTGGTGGTCAAAACTTACTTGATGGATCATTTGGCACTAAATCATTCCAAATTGGTTCTAATGCAAATGAAACTATTGAAGTTTCTTTAATGGATATGAAGTCAACATCAATTGGAAATCATAAAATAGATTCCGCAGGAACTGGATTTGGTGCACAAACCGCGACTGCAGATTTAGCTAAAACTGCGACTGATGATCTTACTATTAATGGTAAAGCTGTACCTGTAGCTGTTGGTACTGGTGTTACTGGTGTTGCTGGTGCGATAAATAGTTCAGGTACAGGTGTAAAAGCTGAAGCCAAAGTAGATACAAAAATTTCTAACTTTGATTCTACTACAGATGGTATTTTAAAAATTGGTACTGATACTTTTGATTTGTCAACTTATGCTGGTGATACTGAGAAGTTGGCTGAAGATATTAATAAAGCAGGACATAAAGCTAAGTTTGATAGTACTACAAAGGAAATGTCACTATCAGCAACTGGGGTCGATGGTGTACAAATTACGGGTAAGACTGCGGGCACTGTTAGTCTAGGAGGAACGGCTGTTACTGATAATGCAACACTAAACTCTACATTAAAGTTAACATCTGGCGATGATATTACTTTAGGTGGTACAGATAAGGCAGTGATAGCTGGTTCTGCAACTTCAAAATTAGTTTCTATTGCAGAAGTTGACTTAACGTCTGGTGTTGATGGCAGTGGTGCACAAGATGCATTAGAAGTTATTGACGCAGCAATCGCCGGTATCGACTCACAACGCGCAGATTTAGGTGCGGTACAAAACCGTTTTAACCATACGTTGAGCAACTTAGCGAACATTACTGAAAACGTAACAGCATCAAACAGTCGTATTAAAGATGTCGATTTCGCATCAGAAACTACCAACATGACCAAGAATCAAATCTTGCAACAGGCAAGTACTTCGATTCTTGCACAAGCAAAACAAATTCCACAATCTGCGCTTAGCCTACTAGGTTAATTCGTAATCGTGTCGTGCCTTGCTTGGTATATCAAGCAGGGCATTGTTGTATTTTAATCGCTAACAAATATGCTCAAGGAACTGGCTATGGCGATCAATCCTCTTCCGCCCTTATCTCTATATCATCCTCATGATGTTCAATCTCCTGTTGATAATATTCAACTGTCAGAGGCTCTCGGTAATAACTTGCCATTACAGCAAACTGTCAATAAAACCGAAACGACTAATAATGATGACAATCCGCTTAATTCATTCAATCTTGATAATCACGAAGAGCAAGAGCGAATTAAGCAGATTGAACAAGTATTACAACAGGTTAATCGCAGCTTGCGGTTTCATATTGATGATGACAGTGGCAAACAAATAGCCACTATTGTTGATAAAGAAACCGGTGATATTATTCGCCAAGTTCCGGCACAAGAATTGCTAGATTTAAACAAAAATTTAGCCAAGCATAGCTTGAGTTCTTTAAGCCGTACTGTGTAGTTAAAGAGGCAAATTATGGGATTAAGTGCAGGTGGTTTAGCGTCTGGATTAGATGTTGCTGGAATGACGCAACAATTAGTCGCAGCAGAACGTGCCCCGAAAGAACAGCGGATCAAAGAACAGCAGCAAAAGCTAGAAGTTCAACTGAGTGGCTATGGGCAAATTAAATCTACGGTTTCTGGTTTAGAGGAAATGGTCAAAAAATTTGCCGAAGATAAAGTCTTTGCTGGTCAATCGGCAACCTCATCTGAAAGTGGTTTTGTTGGTGTTGAAGCCTCTGCTGATGCACAAAATGGTAGCTATAACATTGAAGTGCTTGCGTTAGCTAAATCCCATAAAGTGATGTCAAATAATTCATTTGATTCTGATCCTAAAGCGGAACTTGGATCGGGAACATTAGATATTACCATTGATGGAAAAACGCTATCACTGGATATCAATAAAGAAAAAAGCAGCCTTAAAGATATCGTTAATGCGATTAATAATGCCAAAGATAACCCCGGTGTGACCGCAACCGTTATCAATGATGATAAGGGCGCGAAGATCGTTTTCTCAAGTTCAGAAACAGGAAAAGATCAACAAATATCGATTGATGCTTCTAAGATGACTGGGGAGTTAGCTAAATTAAGTTTTGATCCTGCTAATCCAACTGCTAATGCTGAAATGGTACAAATGCAGGCAGGTGAAGATGCTCAAATACGGATTGATAATCATACTGTCATTAGTAGTGGTAGTAATAAGATTGAAAATGCGATTGAAGGTGTAACGCTTGATCTGAAAAAGCTAACAGATACCGATGATGTTAAGCACGTTACGATTGATATTTCCGATAATACCAAAGATGCAAAATCGTCACTTGAAGGTTTTATCGAAGCCTATAATGGTTTGATTGATACCGCCAATAATCTCAGTAAATACGATGTTGAAAAGAAAACCAGTGGCCCGCTAAATGGTGACAGTTTAACCCGTTCGATCAGTAGTCAAATGCGAAATTTGATGAATAAAACCATTGAAGTTGATGGTCAAAGCTATAGCTTGAGTGATCTTGGAATCACCACTGATCGTTATGGCAAAGTTGAAATTGATGATAAAAAGTTCGACGAAGCATTAAAAGATAATTTTAAAGCCTTTAATGCGTTTTTTCATACTGAAGATGATGGTTTTCTTGATCAAGCAGAAGGTATTTTTAAATCATTTACCAGTTCAACGGATGGTGTGTTAACCAATAAAGAAAAAACCATTAAAGAACAACAAACTCGGCTTGAAGATGATATGACGTCACTCAATGAGCGCATGAAAGCTTATGAAGAACGTACTTATCAGCAATTTACTGCGATGGATGCAGCGATAGGGAAAATGAATAATCAGCTCAATACTATGATGAGCTTGATGGTCTTTTAAAATGGATAACACATGCAGCAACTAACCCAATTAGAACACCAAATTGAACAATTATTACTCGCGGAAGATTACCCTGATGATTTTCCGCAGCAGCTTGAAAACTTAGTCGCCTTGCGTCATCAACAAGTGGAAATTGTGCTTAAACAAGCAGATCTATCACGGGCAGTGTTTGATGATGTGGTGGTACGTACTCAAGCAATGAAAGCGTTATTACAACAACATAAAGATCGTATTGGCGCGCAGTTAGTACGTTCGAAAAAAAGCCAAAAATCATTATCGCTCTACAGCAATATTCAACAACACGGACAATAACCTCTAAACCCAATGTTTATTGATAATGTCTCGCAACTAAACAAAGGATAACAACATGCGTGGTTCTCTTCAGGCATATAAGCAAGTTTCAGTGAATGCACAACTCGCCAGCGCCTCTCCGCACCGTATCATTCAAATGTTATACGCTGGGGCGATAGAACGCCTGATTCAGGGCAAGGCTGCAATGGAACAAGGTAATATTGCGGTTAAGTGTGAACGTTTAACGAAAGCGTTAGATATTGTATTAAGCCTGCGTGATTGTTTATCAATGGAAGATGGCGGCGATATCGCTAAAAATCTTGATGCGCTTTATGATTTTATGGGCAGTGAAATTTCTCGTGCTAATGCTGAAAATGTCACTCAGCCTATTGATGATGTCATTGGTATGCTACGTGAAATAAAGTCAGCTTGGGATCAAATTCCAGCGGAATATCACTATCTTACTGAAACAAATTAACTGTTTTTGGGTGTCGGTAACCATAATCAGTGTTATCGATAACCCTTTTTTTTAGTATTTTTAGCTTTAAATTGGTATAAAACATGATCAATTTCATTGTTATTTGTATTGGTGTCACAGCTTTTACATGTCAAATCTTGCCTTATGATATGCATTAATTACAATGTAACCACTCTCTTCTTGATTGTTGTTCTATTCATTACATTGAATATACCGTCAGGGTGTACTCTTATAAAGGCAATATCCATCTATGGACGGTTTAGTAAATACGCTTGTTATTGATGACGACCCACAGCAATGTCATGATTTAAGTGTCATTCTTAATTTTATGGGGGAGCATCATAGCGCGCTGTCATCGCAAGATTTGTCCATGTCATTATGGGATCAGCCATGGGGTGTGTGCCTGCTGGGAACAATTACCAATACTAAAAAGCTCAATAGCATTATAGAAAAATTTAAAATGCATCCGCAGATCCCTGTAGTTGCATTAACTAATCACCATGAGTTATTGGTAGAATTACCCAATTATATTGGCGACCTTAAATTCCCGTTACATTATAATCAATTAGCTGATGCCTTTCGTCATTGCCAAGAATATTTAGGTAAGCTTACCCATCAAGTACCGTCGTTAGGTCGTAAAAACATGCTGTTTAGAAGCATGGTAGGGCGAAGTAAAGATATTAGTAATATTCGTCGCTTGGTTGAACAAGTGGCTGCTTGCGATGCGAGTGTGTTGATTTTAGGTGAATCGGGTACGGGTAAAGAAGTGGTTGCGCGTAATGTGCATTATCATTCTGAACGAGGCAAAGGTCCGTTTGTGCCGGTTAACTGTGGCGCTATTCCTGCTAATTTACTTGAAAGTGAATTATTTGATCATGAAAAAGGCGCTTTTACTGGGGCTATTTCAACCCGTAAAGGTCGATTTGAATTAGCAGAAGGCGGTACATTATTTTTAGACGAGATTGGTGATATGCCAATGTCGATGCAAGTGAAGTTATTACGTGTATTGCAAGAACGTAGTTTTGAGCGCGTGGGTGGCAATCACACCATTAAAGCTAACGTGCGTATTGTAGCGGCAACGCACCGAGATCTTGATAAAATGATCGCGGATAGATTATTCCGTGAAGACTTATATTACCGCTTAAATGTATTCCCAATAGAGATGCCTGCTTTACGGGATCGTATTGAAGATATTCCGTTATTATTGCAAGAGTTGTTAACTCGAATGGAAGCTGAAGGTGCGAAACGGATCCACTTTACGCCTCGTGCGATAGCCTCATTAATGCTGCATGATTGGCCGGGTAATATTCGTGAGTTAGCCAATTTAATTGAACGGTTAACGATTCTTTATCCTGGTGAAATGGTGGATGTTAATCATCTACCTATGAAATACCGTCATAGTCAGCTACCTGATTTTGTACCTGAAAATAGTATTGTTTCAATTGAAGAACAAGAGCAGCAAGCGTTAGCGGATATGTTTGCAGCTGTCGATGCGGATACCACCGTATTGGGTAGTGATTTACCACCAGAAGGTCTCAACCTTAAAGAGATGCTGGCTGAGTTGGAAGTTGAAATGATCCGCCAAGCATTAGATGCGCAATCAGGTGTTGTTGCGCGTGCTGCAGATATGTTAGGTATGCGTCGTACAACGCTAGTTGAAAAAATGCGTAAATATGGGTTATCAAAAGACAGTTAATTTACAGATTCCATATTGATAAAAAAAGCCATCGTCATTAATTTGACGATGGCTTTTTTTATGTCATTTTAAACATAGATATTTATATAAGTACGGATGAAATATTGTTGATAGTTATATTTAATGGGTTAACACGATAATAAATTAGCATTGAAAAATAAAAAACACTGCGCATAATCATAAAAATGTCACTAGTGTCATAAAAATGGCACTATGTTTTATTGTTTTTAATTGTAACCACATGATAAACAACGATTAAAAATGGCATGCAAATTGCTTTAAATCTTGTTGTTGCTGTCTGTTGTAGGTTAATCATGAATGAGCCATCCATAACATTATTGGCGTTAAACCAACAAGTTGAGCGTTATCAACAAGTATTACAAGTGATGCCTGTTGCCGTTATTTTATTGGATGAAAAAGGCGTGATTAGTGAAGCTAACCAAGAAGCCTTACGCTTACTTGGCGAGCCATTAATCGGGCAGCGTTGGGGCGATATTATTCAACGCAGTTTTGCACCTCAAGATGATGATGGGCATGAAGTTTCCCTGCGTAGTGGCCGTAAAGTAAAATTAGCCATTTCAGCGTCAGCGGCTGGGCAGTTAATTGTGATCACTGACTTAACCGAAACTCGGCAATTACAATCACGGTTAAGTGAAATGCAACGGTTGTCATCACTAGGGCGGATGGTGGCATCTTTAGCTCATCAAGTGCGTACTCCGTTAGCAAGTGCATTATTGTATGCGGCTAACTTAGCGTCATCAGGGTTAACCTCCGCTACTCGACATCGTTTTCAAACTAAGCTAGTGGATAGACTGTACGATCTTGAAAAACAAGTTAACGATATGCTGTTATTTGCCAAGGGTGGCGATAATAAAGTGGTGAGTGAATTTACGATTGAAAGTTTACTCAACAGTTTAGAAGCAATGATAGAAGCACAAGTTCTGAGCCATGATGTCGATTTTAGTATTGATTGTGATGATGAAACATTACGCTTAATGGGCAATGAAAATGCGTTAGCGAGCGCGGTGGGTAATTTGATCACTAATGCAATTCAAATGGCAGGGAAAGGTTGTCGAGTTGCAGTGTACTGTCAGCAACAAGATCAAATGTTACTACTGAGTGTGACTGATAATGGCCCCGGGATTGCGGAAGAAGATCATCAAAAGGTGTTAGAGCCTTTTTATACCACTCGCCAACAAGGGACAGGATTAGGGTTAGCTGTTGTACAGATGGTGGTATCAGCCCATAACGGTAGCTTGAGATTAAGTTCACAACTTGGATCTGGGGCAACTTTTACCTTGCAGTTACCCTTAGTTTTATCCGCTTAAACTGCATAATGAATCGATTTAACTATGGAGAGTAAAGCATGAGTCAAACGCGAGTATTAGTCGTAGAGGATGACGAAGGTTTGCGTGAAGCATTAGTCGATACGTTAGCATTAGCTGGCTATCAATGGATCGAAGCGGAAAGTGCGGAACACGCGTTAGTACTACTGAAATCTGAGTCAGTTGATATCGTTATTTCGGATGTGCAAATGGCGGGTATGGACGGATTAGCCTTACTGCGCAGTATTAAATTACAGTGGCCGAAAATGCCAGTGTTATTAATGACCGCCTACGCCAATATTGAAGATGCTGTTGCAGCGATGAAAGACGGTGCGATTGATTACATGGCGAAGCCGTTCGCCCCACAAGTATTACTCAATATGGTGGGCCGTTATGCGCCGATCAGACCTAACCCTACCAATACTGTGGCTGCTGATCCTAAAAGTCTGCATTTGTTAGCGATGGCTGAAAAAGTTGCGAAAACAGATGCTAGCGTAATGGTTTTAGGCCCCAGTGGGTCGGGTAAAGAAGTGCTGTCACGTTATATTCACGAACACTCTTCACGCAGTAATGGTCCTTTTGTTGCCATTAACTGCGCGGCGATCCCTGAAAATATGCTAGAAGCGATGTTATTCGGCTATGAAAAAGGGGCATTTACAGGCGCGGTACAAGCGTGTCCTGGCAAGTTTGAACAAGCCCAAGCTGGTACGATTTTACTCGATGAAATCAGTGAAATGGATGTTAACTTACAAGCTAAATTATTGCGAGTATTACAAGAGCGTGAAGTTGAACGCTTAGGCGGACGTAAAAGCATTAAGTTGGATGTGCGTATTATTGCGACCAGTAACCGTGATTTGAAAAATCATGTTGCCGATGGTCTTTTTCGTGAAGATTTGTATTACCGCTTAAATGTCTTTCCAATCACATGGCCCGCCTTAACCGAACGTAAAGGCGATATTATGCCATTAGCACAGTTATTTTTACAACGCCATGCAAGTCAACAAGGGATGGCTATCCCTGTAATTGCGCAATGTGCGCTCAATAAATTATTACAATATACATGGCCTGGAAATGTGCGTGAACTTGATAACGTGATTCAACGCGCGTTAATCATTCACGATAACCTTATGATAACTGAGCAACATATTCTGATTGAAGGGCTTGATTGGTTACAGATGACTAATATGGCTGTAGCGTCTAAAACTGCGGTTGTCGACACTTCAACGATGGCTGTGGTGGCATCAAGTACAACAGATAGCTTAGGTAATGAATTACGCGGCCAAGAATTTAACATTATTTTAGACACGCTAGTGACTTGCCAAGGTAACCGTAAAAACATGGCCGATAGGTTGGGTATTAGTCCGAGAACACTACGTTATAAATTAGCCAAAATGCGCGATGCGGGTATTGAACTGCCAGCATAAAGTGATTGGTGAGACACAATGAATATCTTTTTAGTAGCAATAAAAATAGTGAGATTCTGGTATGAAAGTTAATGGATTAGCGGCCGAAATGCAGACGATGCGTTTAGATGCTCAAAATAGTATTCGCCCTGCGACGGGGCAACAAGTTAGTGCTGATTTTGGTAATTTATTAAATGATGCCATTAAGTCGGTGAATACGCTTCAAGGTCAATCGAGTGATTTAGCCACTCGCTTTGATCAAGGTGATCGTAGTGTGTCGTTATCTGATGTCATGATTGCGCGTAATAAATCCAGTGTTGCGTTTGAAGCTACTGTACAAGTGCGAAATAAAATGGTGCAAGCTTACAAAGAATTAATGAATATGCCGGTATAAGTATCGTCGTTATCTGTCGGTGTGATAGCGCCTAATTTGTTATATGTGTGAGAAATAAAAGTGTCAGATCAAATTGTTAATCAACAAGTTACGATTGCAAATAGTAATACTTCGCCGATATTACGCGCTGCTGGTCAGGATCCCGATCTTACAGAAAAGAAAGCATCGCGTACTGACAGTATTTTAGGCAATCTTGATCTGTTACGGCAGGTTATTTTAGTGCTATCGGTTGCGATTTGTGTTGCATTAATCGTGATGATGATAGTGTGGATAAAAGAACCAGAAATGCGCCCATTGGGTAGCTATGAAACTGAAGAATTGATCCCTATTTTGGATCACTTTGATCAAAAGAAAATCAATTATCAACTTGATGGTAATACTATTCGTGTTCCTGCGGATAAATATAGCAGTATTAAATTAGATTTAACCCGCAGTGGCCTAAATAGTCGTGCCGCTGAGGGCGATGATATTTTATTAAAAGACATGGGGTTTGGTGTTTCACAGCGGCTCGAAAATGAGCGTTTAAAATTAAGTCGTGAACGTCAATTAGCCCGTGCAATTGAACAAATCAGTCAAGTACGCAAGGCACAAGTGCTGCTGGCGATGCCAAAACAAAGTGTGTTCGTTCGTCATAATCAAGATGCCACCGCCACTGTTTTTCTGACCTTAGCATCAGGTGCTGCACTTGGTCAGCAAGAAGTTGATTCTATTGTTGATATGGTAGCCACCGCAGTACCCGGTTTACGGCCAACCCGTGTCACCGTTACTGATCAACATGGGCGCTTATTAAGCTCTGGTACTGAAGATCCTTCCTCAACGGCTAAACGTAAAGAATACGAATTAGAGCATAAACAAGAACAAGCATTACGTGAAAAAATTGACGCCATTTTAATGCCTGTTTTAGGCTTAGGTAATTACACATCCCAAGTCGATATAGCGATGGATTTCTCTGCGCTAGAAGAAACCCGTAAACGTTATAATCCCGCAACAGCTGCCACTCGAAGTGAGTTTACGCGTGAAGATAGCAATAGTGGTCAAGTGGTGGCAGGTATTCCAGGGGCATTAAGCAACCAACCTCCCGTCAGTAGTGCTATTCCTGAAAATATAAAAGACATGCAAGCTGGTACAAGCAGCGGCAATGGTCGCATGCACCGTGAATCCACCCGTAACTATGAGTTAGACACCACGATAAGCCATAAACGTGCTCAAACTGGTGTTATTGATCGGCAAACAGTCTCGGTTGCGATTGATTATAAATCGATTGTTGATCCTAAAACGGGCGAGATCACACGGGTGCCAATATCTGAAGCTGAAATTGTTAAAATCCGCCGTTTATTAATGGGAGGGATTGGTTTTTCAGAGGCGCGTGGTGATTTATTAGAAGTGCTATCAGTACCATTTGCTTTGCCGGAAGAGTTATTGTTGACGGATGTACCTATTTGGGAAAATCCTAATTTTAGTAGCTGGGTTCGATGGTTAGCGGCAGCGTTAGTTATTATCGTTGTGATTGTGGTATTGGTGCGTCCAGCAATGAATAAACTGTTATATCCAAATCAAACAGCCAATGGCACGCTGTTAGATGAAAATGGAGTACCGATTTTAACTCATAATAGCCATAGTGATGGCACCAGTTTAATTGGTGGTGATTTAGATTCTCACGAAAGTTTTGAATTAAGCAGTAGTAACTTAGATTTACCTAATTTACATAAAGATGAAGATTTACTTAAAGCGGTGCGGGCATTGGTTGCCAATGAACCTGATCTTGCGGCACAAGTAGTGAAAAGCTGGATGAATGAAGATGGCTAATGACGTAGCAACAATTGATAATAAATTTGATATTAAAAGCCTTAATGGTACGGAAAAAGCCGCGATTTTATTATTAAGTCTCAATGAGCAAGATGCGGCTAGTATTATTCGCCATCTTGAGCCAAAACAAGTGCAACGAGTGGGGGGATCGATGGCAAGCATGAAGAGCTTAAATCAAGATAAAGTTTCTAGTGTTCATCGATCATTTTTGGAAGAAATTCAAAAATACACCAGCATTGGTATGGGTAGTGAAGATTTTGTTCGTAATGCATTAGTGGCAGCATTAGGTGAAGATAAAGCCAATAACTTGGTTGATCAAATTCTAATGGGGAGTGGTTCGCGTGGACTTGATTCTTTAAAATGGATGGACCCACGTCAAGTTGCCAACATTATTCTTAATGAACACCCACAGATTCAAACTATTGTACTGTCCTATTTAGAACCAGAACAATCGGCTGAAATTTTATCGCAATTTCCTGAACGAGTGCGATTAGATTTGATGATGCGTATTGCTAATTTGGAAGAAGTACAGCCAGCAGCATTGCATGAATTAAACGACATTATGGAAAAACAGTTTGCGGGTCAAGCGGGCGCACAAGCAGCCAAAATTGGTGGTTTAAAAGCGGCAGCTGAAATCATGAACTATCTCGATAATAACGTTGAAGGATTGTTAATGGATCAAATTCGTGAAAATGATGAAGAAACAGCGATTCAAATTCAAGATCTCATGTTTGTATTTGATAACTTAATTGAAGTTGATGATCGCGGTATTCAAATTCTTTTGCGAGATGTCCCTCAAGAGCTATTACAAAAAGCCCTTAAAGGGGCCGATGATATGTTGCGTGATAAGTTCTATCGCAATATGTCTAAACGTGCGGGTGAAATGCTACAAGAAGATTTAGAAACCATGGGGCCGATTCGTGTGGCTGATGTCGAAACGGCACAAAAAGAAATTTTATCTATTGCGCGTCGTTTATCTGATTCAGGCGAATTAGTACTAACGGGTAATGGTGGCTCTGATGACTTTTTATAATAGCGTGGTTATGTTCTTCATCGCTACTCGATGTGAATGTCTATCATGAGCAATGAACGTCGTCGTGGTTTTATGCGAGTCTCAGAACATCAAGCGCAAGAGCTTGAACGCTGGGCATATCCTGATTACAGCCAAGATGGTGATCGAGAGCTTGAAAATGCACTTAATTATGATCATCAATATTATCTTGAACAGCAACAACCCGAGCCAGAACATGAGCTTGAACCCGTACCTGCACCATTAACCGCTGCAGAACTTGAAGCCATGCAGCAATCCGCTTATGACGAAGGGGTTGAACAAGGTCGTCAAGCTGGGCATAGCGAGGGATTGAGTCAAGGTCATGCTGAAGGTGTTACCGCAGGGCATGATGAAGGGCTTGCGCAAGGATTACAGCAAGGGCTTGAACAAGCACAAGCACAAATTGATCAACAAGTGGCGTTACTTGTTGCGGTGATGGATAAATTTACTGATCCGATTGCCAAAGTCGATAGTGAAGTAGAACAACAATTATTGTTATTGGTGAATGGCTTAACCAAAGCATTGATTCGCGTTGAAGTTAAAACTAATCCTCAAGTCTTACTCAATACTGTTCGCGAAGTTGTAGCAACACTACCGATAGCTGAGCGAGAAATTAAAATGCATTTACATCCAGAAGATGTTGCGTTAATTCATGCCAGTTTTGATGAGGCTGATCTGCAACAACGTAAATGGTCATTGATTGCGGAGCCTAGTTTACAACGAGGGGATTTACAGTTGGCGTGCGGCAGTTCTAGTGTTGATTATTTAATCGATGATCGTATTCAACATTCACTCACGATGTTTAATGAGTTGAACAGTAACTTAAAAGAACCTTCGTTATGACACTTGCTGAACGTTTAGGTCGCTATCAAACGACCAATACCGCTTGTAAACCCGTCGCCTCTGGACGCTTGGATCGTGTTGTAGGGTTAACCCTTGAAGCGATTGGCTGCCGCGCTCCCGTTGGTAGTGTGTGTAAAGTGGAAACCCTTAACGGGGAGTTAGAAGCTGAAGTGGTTGGTTTTGCCGGAGAAACGCTTTTTTTAATGCCAAGTGAGCAATTGTTAGGGGTAATGCCGGGCGCTAAAGTTACCCCTATTTTGCATAACAATGGTATTCCAGTCGGACCTGAATTGTTAGGGCGTGTTATTGATGGCATTGGTAATCCTCTTGATGGATTAGGACCTATTGTTACCGAACAACGGGCTGCATTTACTTCGACACCTATAAATCCTTTATCACGCAAGCCCATTAAAGAGCCACTTGATGTTGGTATTAAGGCTATTAATGGTTTATTGACTGTCGGAAAAGGACAGCGAATTGGTCTTTTTGCTGGTTCTGGTGTGGGTAAATCGGTCACGTTAGGCATGATGACTCGTGGTACCAGTGCGCAAATTGTGGTGGTGGGGCTTATTGGCGAACGTGGTCGAGAAGTAAAAGAATTTATTGATGAAATCTTAGGTAAAGAAGGGCGTGAACGGGCAGTAGTGATTGCGGCTCCTGCCGATGCTTCGCCGTTGATGCGCTTAAAAGGCTGTCAAACCTCACTCACCATTGCCGAGTATTTTCGCGATCAAGGGTTTGATGTGTTATTGCTAATGGATTCATTAACCCGCTTTGCTCAAGCGCAACGTGAAATTGCGTTATCCGTCGGTGAGCCACCAGCAACCAAAGGTTATCCACCATCGGTATTTGCTAAGTTACCTGCGCTGGTGGAACGGGCGGGTAATGGTAATGAAAATCAAGGTTCGATCACCGCTTTTTTCACGGTATTAAGTGAAGGTGATGATCTGCAAGATCCTATTGCGGATGCTTCACGTGCGATCCTTGATGGTCACATTGTGTTATCGCGCGAAATGGCGGATGCGGGGCATTATCCTGCGATTGATGTTGAACGTTCCGTTAGCCGTGTTATGCCTGCCATTGTTAGTGATGAACACATGCTGATGTCTAAAGCCGTCCGTCAAATTTTATCTATTTGTCGTAAAAATCAAGATTTGGTTGCGATTGGAGCCTATAAACCGGGAACTGATGCAACCATTGATCAAGCTTTTAGCTTTAAACCTAAGTTAGACAGTTATTTACAACAAGAAATGAAAGAAGCCGTACCGTATGAAATGTGCGTCAATATGTTGCGATCCACATTAAGCGGTTAGTGGGATTCGACAATAAGGTAATCGAAGACAAGGTCGTTATAGTATGCCATTGAGAACATTTGAATTATTAATAGAGCAAGCACAACAACAAGAACATCAAGCCAGCCTTGCGCTTAATCAAGCACAACTTGAACAACAAAATTATTTACAGCAATTAGCCAAAATCGAACAGTACCGATTAGATTATTGTCGTCAACTTTCAGAACGTGGACAACAAGGGTTAACTGCGAGTCAATATAGCCATTTACAAAAATGCTTAACCCAACTTGATACCACATTAGAGAAGCAAAAACAGGCGGGTGGCTACTTTGCTAATCAAATTGAACAATGCCGCCAGCACTGGCAAGCCATGCAGCAAAAAAAACGCGGGATTGAATGGTTATTGGAAAAAAAACAGCGTGAACGACAGCTTTTTTTGGATAAACAAGAACAAAAAATGATGGATGAATTTGTGACATTACAATTTGCGCGGCGTCAACAACGCTAGAATTAAAAAACTGGTTTGCTTTTTGCATTAGGATAGACATTAGCTTTGAATGAAACGTTTTTTTGACGCTTTAATCAAACAGTTATTCATTTATTTGTCGTCTGTTGCGACACGTATTAAAAGAGTTACTATGAATCTATTTAATGTGTCATCTGCATCATCGGCAAAACCCGTCGCTGTCGGCTCGGTTTCTAGCACACCATCTGAAATGGTAACGTTGAGTAATGGTGAGTTTTCAGAACAATATCAGCAAGCGATTGATGAAACACCTACTTTACAGACTATTGAGAGTAAAACTAATCCTGCAGCAACAAATGTTCCTGACACTATTGATGTAGATACTGAAGCGTTAGCTGATGATTCTACAATAGATGATGTAGCAATAGATAAATCGTTGATGAGTGCTGATGGCAGCGTAATCGCGATTGATGATGCAGTAGAGTTAATTACGGCTGGTAATGTGTTTTTACAGCAGCTAATGCAATCTAATCAGCAGCTTAATTCTTCATATAAAACAGCAACGAATAGCGATGATGCGAGTGGCAATGGCTTGCCATCTTCTGCAATCCCCACCATCGATGCTGTGGTGACTGAGGATGTATTATTATCAGCTCAACCGACAATCAAAACTATAGATGGAAGTGCTGCGTTTATCATGCCTGCAACGGCAGGATCAGCGACAACAACTGCGATATTAACGTCATCGGCGACAAAAGTGACTGATAATGCTGATGGACAAAAATCTGACGCAGATGGTGACGTAAATCTCATTACTAATGATAGTGTCAATAATTCGCCACTATTAACGTCTGCACGACCTTTATCTGCGACAACATCCAATTCGGAGATGTTAATTAACCCATCTATGGTTGATAGTTCTCTTTTATTGAATGATGACAATCGATCATCTCATCAAGGTATTAATAGTAATGCTCAGGGTGACTCGTTGGCTCAACAGCTGGCGGGATTAACGCCAACATCAACAACATCAATGCTGAAACCTGAGCAGCCTCTCATTACTCAATCTCTTCAATCACCTTTAGTCCTTACGCGTGAACAAGCTGGCGAAGAGGTTCATGAGCGAATTAATATGATGATGGCGAAGAATCTTAAATATGTCGATATTCGGTTAGATCCACCTGAACTTGGCAAACTTCACATTAAATTGAGTATTAACCAAGATCAAGCCTCGGTGCAATTTACGGTGAATAACCATCAAACGCGCGACATTATTGAACAAGCGATGCCACGGTTAAGAGAAATGCTACAACAGCAAGGGCTGCAATTAGCTCAAAGTTCAGTACAGCAAGACAATAGTCAGCAATCATCAGGCCATCAAAGTAATAATTCAACGCATTCCCAGTCACACTCAGGACAGTCACCTTCTTTGAGAGTCATGTCTGAGGATGGATCATCCCTAACAGAGAGTGATCCCAGTGATTTACCCATCAGTATGCTCGTAACAAAACACAAAGACCAAGTTGATTATTACGCTTAGCGTTTTTGGTCATATTAATAGTACACGTTTAATCAATAAGGAAAAACATGCAGCAATGTCATGTGGTAATAAAAACCGTAATAAATAGTGAGCAGGATAAATGATGGTGGTTGGAAATAGAAAAAAGATCGTTATTAGCATGGTGATTCTATTAGTTATTGCGGCGATTGGCGGTGGAATTTGGCTTTTTTCTTTAGCGTCGACAGAGGTTAAAGCTGCTGAGGTTTCCTCAACCCAAACACCATTAAAAATGTCGGCTTATTACATCGTATTATCTGAGCCTTTTATTTTTAATGTTAGTGGTAAAGAACGAGATCGAGTGGTTCAAATAAAAGTACAACTGATGGTTCGAGGTGAAAAAAATGAAGCATTAGCCAAAAAACACGTGCCATTAGTTGAAAGTGTGTTGTTGCAGATTTTTGCGGCAACTACGGTTGAGCAATTACGCCAACCACAAGGACGTGAACAGTTACGTCAGCAGGCATTGACTGCAATACAAGCAACAATGAATAAGATGACGAATATGCCTGTGGTTGAACGGGTGTTATTTACTGGCTTTGTAATGCAATAGGTGCCCTGTGAGTGATTTATTAACCCAAGATGAAATTGATGCATTGTTACATGGTGTGGATGAACCTGAAGATGATGCGAATGATGACGATCAAGGTTCAGGTATAACAGCTTTTGATTTCTCTTCGCAAGATCGGATTGTTCGTGGACGAATGCCGACCCTTGAATTGATCAATGAACGTTTTGCCCGTCATATGCGGATCAGTTTATTTAATATGCTACGTAAGACGGCTGAAGTATCGATCAATGGCGTGCAAATGATCAAATTTGGTGAGTATCAAAACACGCTTTATGTGCCGACAAGTTTAAATATGGTGCGCTTTAGGCCGCTAAAAGGGACGGCATTGATTACCATGGAAGCACGATTAGTGTTTATTTTGGTCGAGAACTTTTTTGGTGGTGATGGCCGTTTTCACGCCAAAATTGAAGGCCGTGAATTTACTCCGACTGAGCGCCGTATTGTCCAGATGCTGTTGAAACTGGTATTTGAAGATTACCGTGAAGCATGGTCGCCAGTGATGTCGGTTGAGTTTGAATATATCGATTCTGAAGTTAATCCGACCATGGCTAATATTGTTAGCCCAACAGAAGTCATTGTAGTGAGTTCATTTCACATTGAGATCGATGGCGGCGGTGGCGATTTTCATGTGGTGATGCCGTATTCAATGGTTGAGCCAATTCGTGAATTACTCGATGCGGGTGTGCAAAGCGACAAGATGGATACTGATGTTCGTTGGAGTCATGCTTTGCGTGATGAGATCATGGATGTGCCAGTAAATCTACGGGCAAAATTATTAGATATTGATATTTCACTACGCGATTTAATGGAGTTGCAAACGGGCGATGTCATTCCAATTACCATGCCTGAAACTGCAACTATTTTCGTTGAAGATTTACCGACTTATCGCGCCAAAATGGGGCGTAGTGGCGATAATGTTGCACTTAAAATTACCGATAAATTGAAACGTCCAGAAATAGTAAAAACCGACTTGGCTTTTTTAGATCGCGACCTTATTAGAGATGAATAGCGATAAGAATACCCATAAACCTAATCATTAGGAGGAATAATAATGTCTCAAACTGATCAACAAATGGCTGATGACTGGGCTACCGCCCTTGCTGAGCAACAAGATAACGTTCAACCAGCACCACTGGAAGAGTTAACCGATGATACTTCACCTATCTCTGATGATGAACGCCGTAAACTGGATACCATCATGGATATTCCGGTTACTATTTCAATGGAGGTGGGTCGTACTCAAATTAGCATTCGTAACTTACTACAACTTAATCAAGGTTCAGTGGTAGAGCTTGATCGTATTGCCGGTGAGTCATTGGATGTGATGGTTAATGGTACTTTAATTGCTCACGGTGAAGTGGTGGTGGTTAATGATAAATTTGGTATTCGTTTAACCGACGTGATTAGCCAAACCGAACGCATTAAAAAATTACGTTAAGAGTGAATAATGGATCAGTCAGTTGCATTAGGGCAAGCGCCCGATCTTAATTTAGCCACTACTTTAGCGTCACTGGTATTGGTCATTGTCATTATACTATTTTTGGCATGGGTGCTAAAAAAAATGCGCTTAGTGGGTGTGCATAGTAATGATAATCGACTCACTATTGTGAAGCAGTTAACTCTCGGACAACGGGAACGAATTGCATTGATTCAGGTGGGTGATGAACAACTATTAGTCGGTATTACCCAGCATAATATTTCGTTGCTGAGTAAGCTTGAACAACCTTTAATCATGGATGATGTGCCAGCCAAGGATTTTGCTTCTCAGCTGAGCCGATTGATGACCACTAATGATAAAAAATAGCCCTTCAATGTATTTAAAAATAGCATTATTACTGTTGTTGACCAGCAGTTGGATCATAACAACACCCGTTTGGGCGACAGAAAGTGTTACTCAAGCTGCAATGGCAGCGGAAAGTAGTACCGCCCATTTAATTACGGGAACAGGCCATGGTGGTATTCCCGCATTATCGGTCACCATGAATCCTGATGGTAGTGAAGACTACTCAATTACATTGCAAATATTAGCGTTAATGACTGCATTGGGGTTTTTGCCTGCGGTGGTGATTTTAATGACGTCATTTACTCGTATTGTGGTGGTGATGTCGATTTTGCGTCAAGCGATGGGATTACAACAAACACCGTCAAATCAGGTCATTATTGGCATCGCGATGTTTTTGACTTTCTTTGTGATGTCACCGGTTATCGATAAAATTAATACTGATGCAGTCCAGCCTTATATTAATGAGCAGATCAGCGCCCAGCAAGCATTAACTAAAGCTGAAGCCCCGATGCGACAATTTATGTTAAAACAAACGCGGGTTAAAGATCTGGAAACGTTTGTCAATATTTCAGGTTCAACCGCCACAGATCCACAAACTGTTCCTATTACGGTGTTAGTGCCAGCATTTATTACCTCGGAACTTAAGACTGCATTTCAGATTGGTTTTATGTTGTTTTTACCCTTTTTAATTATTGATTTAGTGGTGGCATCGGTATTAATGGCAATGGGTATGATGATGTTGTCACCTATGATTGTATCGTTACCGTTTAAGTTAATGTTGTTTGTTTTAGTCGATGGCTGGAATTTGATTCTTTCTACGTTAGCGGCCAGTTTTTGAGTCTTATAAAGATAGCTGAAATGGTAAGGATAAACAGAAGATGACTCCAGAAGCCTTTGTCGGTATTTTTCAAGAAGCATTGTTCATGGTCTTGATTATGGTGTGCGTGATTGTTATTCCCGGCTTATTAATCGGTTTAGTGGTGGCAGTATTCCAAGCGGCAACCTCGATTAACGAACAGACCTTGAGTTTTTTACCTCGCTTAATTGTGACGTTATTAGCGTTGATGTTTT
The DNA here is from genome assembly GCF_021236965.1 of Photobacterium carnosum. Lineage (NCBI taxonomy): Bacteria > Pseudomonadati > Pseudomonadota > Gammaproteobacteria > Vibrionales > Vibrionaceae > Photobacterium > Photobacterium carnosum. The sequence goes on from NZ_WMDN01000002.1 coordinate 120,544, forward strand.
TTGGTCATATGATGACACGGATGTTGATGGATTATTTTTTTCGTATCATCGATCAAATTCCACAACTATTGTACTAATTGTATTGATAGCAGCACGTCACCGTGTTTGTTTCGTGAGTAACAACCGTTTATGCACTATACCTCCAGCGTGTTATTAGAGTGGATTGCCAATTATTTTTGGCCGTTTACTCGTATCTCTTCAATGATGATGGCAATGACCTTTTTTGGAGCGCGCTTTGTGTCACCTAAAATTCGTCTATACCTTGCATTAGCGATTACTTTTACCGTAATGCCAATGTTACCTAAGGTACCGACCGATATTGAATTGTTCTCTTTGGCTGGGTTTATTATTACTACCCAACAAATCATGATTGGGGTAGCGATGGGGTTGGTAACGCAGTTTATTACACAAACTTTTGTGTTATTAGGACAAATTCTCGGTATGCAGTCGAGTTTAGGCTTTGCCTCTATGGTCGATCCTGCTAATGGTCAAAATACGCCAGTACTGGGGCAATTTTATATGTTTCTGGCAATATTATTGTTTTTGGCTACCGATGGTCATTTAGCCATGCTCAATGTGGTGGTGATGAGTTTTACTACTTTTCCCATCGGAAACAGTATGTTGGTTGCAGCAGACTATTATCAATTAGCGGGTTGGTTTGGACATATATTTAAAGCTGGGGTTGATATGGCACTGGCTGGCGTTATTGCATTATTGACCGTTAACCTTTCATTTGGCGTGATGACCCGTGCTGCGCCACAGTTAAATATTTTCTCGTTAGGTTTTTCATTTGCGTTGTTACTTGGATTAGCAATAAGTTGGTTTATTGTGCTGGGGATCGTGCCGCAATATGAAGCGATCTGGCAAACAGGATTAGATCAAGTGTGTCGTTTAGTTAGGCTTGATTGTTAAAGAGAATCCTCTGTTTTATAGCGGTTTATTTCGCTGTTTATTTCTTCTGAAATTTACCATGGACGAACTATCATGTCGGATGCTGACGGTCAAGAACGTACCGAAGACGCCACCGCGCGAAAACGTGAGCAGGCGCGAGAAAAAGGTCAAGTACCGCGCTCAAGAGAATTAGCCTCCGTAGCAGTATTGGTTTCCGGTGCTGTGGGTTTAATGTGGTTCGGTGAAGGTTTAGGGACGGCATTAGGCAAGGTTATGAGTAGAATGTTTACTCTAAGCCGTGAAGAAGTCTTTGATGTGCATTTATTGTTAACAGTGATTTCTAATGCAGTATGGCAGGTGTTTTTACCATTAGTGATTATTTTGGTGTTTTTATTTACTGCCGCTTTGATCGGGGCAGTTGGTTTAGGTGGAGTACGTTTTTCTTCTGAAGCCGCGATGCCTAAATTATCAAAAATGAATCCAATGAGCGGCCTTAAACGCATGTTTGGTAGTCAAAGTTGGGTTGAATTAATTAAATCAGTGCTTAAAGTTGGCTTAGTAGCCAGTGTGGCAGGTTATTTAATTTATTCGAGTTTAGATGATTTTTTTCAGCTCAGTATAGAAATATTTCCGTCTAATTACTTCCATGCCTTGGATATTCTGCTGAATTTTATTTTATTAATTTGTTGTTCGTTGCTGGTGGTAGTGGCGATTGATGTACCTTATCAAATTTGGCATTTTAGTGATCAATTAAAAATGACCAAGCAAGAAATTAAAGATGAATATAAAGACTCAGAAGGTAAACCTGAAGTAAAAGGTCGTATTCGAATGCTACAGCGTGAAATGGCACAACGACGGATGATGGCAGATGTCCCTCAGGCAGATGTTGTGATCACTAACCCTGAACACTTTTCAGTGGCATTGCGTTATGATCCTAAATCAGATGCTGCACCAATAGTGATCGCAAAAGGTGGTGATCATTTAGCACTCAAAATTCGTGAAATTGCCAATAAACACAATATTGATATTGTGCCAGCTGCACCATTAGCACGTGCGATTTATTACACTACCGAATTAGATCAGCAAGTGCCTGATGGGTTGTTTGTTGCAGTAGCGCAAGTGCTTGCTTACGTTTTTCAATTAAAAGCCTATCGACGTGGTAAAGGACAAAAGCCAATATTGTCAGCTGCTGCCACGGATATCCCCGAAGAATTACGTCATTAATAAAAATAGAGCTGAACACTAACAGTCTAAATTTACTGTCAAAATAATGGCAGAATTATGCGGCATGATAATTGCTTAAGCTAATGTCTTTGTGATGAGTTATAGATTAACGTCAATCTGTAACTTTCACGTTCATGCCAATAATCGTGATGTAATAAAAATAGAATGAAGCTTTCAATTCCTTTTGCTGCACGCTTACCGTTAGCGCGTTTACAGAATATGCCTGCAATGGGCGCTCCGGTGATGGTGTTAGCCACCTTGGCGATGATTATTCTGCCAATGCCGCCATTATTATTGGATATGACATTTACCTTTAATATTGCGTTGTCATTAGTGGTGTTGTTAGTGACTGTTTACACCCGTCGCCCCCTCGATTTTGCCGCTTTCCCGACCGTATTACTTATCGCAACCTTATTACGTTTAGCTCTCAACGTAGCTTCTACTCGTGTGGTGTTATTACATGGTCATGAAGGATCTGATGCTGCAGGACAGGTTATTGATGCTTTTGGTTCGGTGGTGATTGGTGGTAATTATGCCGTCGGTTTGGTGGTATTTCTTATTCTAATGATCATTAACTTTATGGTTGTTACTAAAGGTGCGGGGCGTATTTCAGAAGTTAGTGCTCGCTTTACTCTTGATGCTTTACCCGGTAAACAAATGGCAATTGATGCTGATTTAAATGCAGGTTTGATTGATCAAGATCAAGCACGTACACGTCGTTTTGAGGTGACAAAAGAAGCGGATTTTTATGGCTCGATGGACGGTGCATCTAAGTTTGTTAAAGGGGATGCAATAGCGGGTATTTTGATTTTATTTATTAATATTATAGGTGGATTAATCATTGGTATGAGCCAGCATGGCTTGGCCTTTATGGAAGCGATAGAAATATATAGCCTGCTTACTATTGGCGATGGCTTGGTCGCACAGATCCCATCATTATTGTTGTCGATTGGTGCGGCAATGCTGGTAACTCGTCAAAATACTGACGAAGACATGGGCCAGCAGATGTATTTCCAAATGTTTAATAATCCTCAAGCATTGATTATTACTGGGGTTATTTTATTTGTCATGGGGATTGTTCCTGGCATGCCCCATGTGCCGTTTCTATTTTTGGCCGCTATTATTGGTGGCGCGGCGTATTGGCGCTACAAAAAAGATCAGATCGCAGCGTTAGTTGAAAAAGAACCACCCACGCATGATATGGCGATGATTCAACCGATGAAAGAGTTGTCATGGGATGATGTTCAGCCTGTCGATACGATTGGACTTGAAGTCGGTTATCGGTTGATTTCGATGGTTGATAAAGACCAAGGCGGTGAGTTGTTAGAGCGCGTTAAAGGGGTACGTAAAAAACTGTCTCAAGATTTTGGTTTCCTCATTCCACCGGTACATATTCGCGATAATTTAGAACTCCCGCCTAATAGCTACCGTATCAGCCTTATGGGTGTCACCTGTGGTGAAGCTAATATTCACCCCAATATGGATTTAGCCATTAATCCTGGTCAAGTATTTGGCAATATTGATGGTGAACGCACGCTTGATCCCGCGTTTGGTTTGGAAGCGGTATGGATTCAAGTCTCACAACGTGAACATGCACAAGCTTTAGGTTACACCGTGGTGGATTCTGCCACTGTGCTAGCTACCCATTTAAGTCAATTACTTACCAATCATGCGGCACAATTGTTGGGTCATGAAGAAGTTCAAAATCTACTTGAAATGCTAGGTCAATCAACCCCTAAATTGGTTGATGGTTTTGTACCAGAACAATTGCCTCTTGGGGCGGTGGTGAAAGTGATGCAGAACTTACTTAACGAAGCTATTCCATTACGAGATATTCGAACCATTGTTCAAACTTTGTCTGAGTACTCAACCAAGAGTCAAGATCCTGACATTTTAACCGCAGCAGCTCGTATCGGATTAAAACGTTTAATTTGTCAAGAAATCAATGGAATAGAAGTAGAATTACCCGTCATTACTTTAGTTCCTGAGTTGGAACAGATATTGCATCAAACGATGCAGTCTGCGGGGGGCGAGTCGTCAGGTATTGAACCTGGGCTAGCCGAACGTTTACAGAATTCACTGACAGAAGCGACTCAGCAACAAGAATTAAAAGGTGAACCTGCGGTGTTATTAACTTCCGGTGTATTACGTTCTACCTTGGCAAAATTTGTCAAAAATACCATTCCGACTTTGAGAGTACTTTCTTATCAAGAAGTGCCCGATGAAAAGCAAATTCGAATTGTTAATGCTGTAGGTCATTAATAATGTTGAAAGTGAACACTAATTTAAGCACTTGCTGATAGGGAATTAAGTTTGAAAATTAAACGATTTTTTGCCAAGGATATGAGATCTGCACTTAGCGAAGTCAAAGAAGAGCTCGGCCCCGATGCGGTGATTATGTCAAATAAAAAAGTGTCTGGTGGAGTTGAGATTGTTGCCGCGGTCGATCCTGAACCTCATCCATCAAATATTAAAAATAACCATGTAGCACGTGATGAATTAGAACAAGGTTTAGGTCAAGCTCGACGCAAACTTGCCGATGATAAAGTTAATGTTAGCCCTTTAGTATCGAAGCAGTTTGCCAGTGTATTACAAAATTATGCAGCGACAACAAATGTACCCGATGAGATGGCATCAGTTGATTCATTAACGGCATTGTTGCAACGCCAATCTAAGCATCAAAATCAACAGCAATCACAACCTAACCATACGAATGATGGTGATCGAGGGCAAGCGCGTCAGCATGATTATCATAATGATAATCATGACCAACAGCGTCAGCAACTGACCGCTGAGCGTCAAAGCTTATCGTCACCGTCGAAATCTGCACGCCGTTATGATGATCACCCTCAAGATCTCAATATTGGTGACTATACCCGCCCATCATCAAAACACTATGAACGAGAAGCGTCAGTTGGTCGTAAGCCCCGTTTAGACCCGAGTCGCTATGAAGCCAAAGGGACGAGAAAAGACGATGAATTAGAGGGTATGCGTGCCGAAATTATCTCTATTCGACGTTTATTAGAGCATCAATTATCGGGACTAATGTGGCAAGAAGTTGAACGCCAAGAACCGATGCGAGCAATGATGATTAAACGGCTTAAGACGATGGGTTTATCTGATCAATTGGCCGATCAATTTGCGTGCTATATATCTGAAGATTTGCCGATTAATGAAGCATGGCCAGCCTTGCTAGATTTATTAGCCGATCAATTGATCACCACTGATGACTGTATTTTAGAAGTGGGTGGTGTTGTGGCGCTACTTGGACCGACCGGAGTGGGAAAAACCACCACGATAGCAAAACTGGCTGCACGTGCTGCTATGGAATTTGGACCACATCAAATTGCGTTAGTTACCACCGATAATTATCGTATTGGTGCCCATGAACAACTGGCCACTTATGGTCGAATTATGGGATGTCCAGTAAGAGTTGCTAAAGATGCACAGGAACTGGCCGATATACTTCATCAGTTACGTCATCGTCGATTAGTGCTGCTTGATACCGCAGGCATGGGTCAACGGGATATTCGTCTATCTGAACAATTAGATACATTAATGCAAAATAGCGGCGCTAAGATCCGCAGTTATTTAGTTATGCCAGCGACATCACAACGGCGAGTACTTCAAGAAACGCTTGAGCATTTTCGCCGTATTCCATTATCAGGTTGTGTATTAACCAAGCTTGATGAATCGTTAAGCTTAGGGGAAATCATTGGGGTTGCTATTCAAAATGCGTTACCCATTGCTTATTTAGCTGATGGCCAACGGGTTCCTGAAGACTTAAAAGTAGCGACCGGGAATTATCTCGTTTCGCGCGCCAATGAGTTGTTAGAGTTAGAACTGTCACAGCAATCTCATGTCTGGTCTAGTGATAGCCCCGATAATAATGAGGCCGATTTTTATGACTGAGAACATTATGTACGATCAAGCGAGTGGTTTGCGTCGAATGACCCAATTAACATCGACGAAAGTCATTACGGTTACTGGCGGTAAAGGAGGCGTGGGAAAAACCAATATCACTCTTAATATGGCTATTTCAATGGCTCGTCAGGGTAAGCGAGTGATGGTACTTGATGCTGATCTTGGACTGGCGAATGTTGATGTGATGCTTGGTTTACGTGCGGGACGAAATTTGTCGCACGTACTGGCTGGGATATGTGAACTTGAAGATATTATTATCGAAGGTCCTTATGGCGTAAAAATTATCCCTTCAGCTTCTGGTACGCAAAATATGGCGGAATTAACCCCAGCTCAACATGTGGGTTTGATTCGAGCTTTTAGTAATTTACAGCATGAACTTGATTTTTTTATTGTTGATACCGCAGCCGGTATTTCTGACATGGTGCTGAGTTTTGCGCGTGCTGCTCAAGACGTTGTTATTGTGGTTTGTGATGAACCGACCTCGATCACAGATGCATATGCATTAATGAAAATTCTGAGTCGTGAGTATGATATTCAACGATTTAAGATTGTTGCCAATATGGTTCGTAGTTATCGTGAAGGGCGTGATTTATTCATTAAGTTAACCCGAGTAACCGAACGTTTTCTTGATGCCAACCTTGAGCTAGCGGCATGTATACCACTTGATGATAATGTTCGCCAAGCGGTTAAGCGTCAAAAACTCGTGGTTGAGGCATTTCCACATAGCCCTGCGGCATTAGCATTAAATTCACTCGCATCAAAAGCGATGACATGGCCACTACCTCATCATCCTGGTGGGCATTTGGAGTTTTTTGTTGAACGATTGTTAGTGCATAAACCACGAGCCATGGAGGCTTTTATTCGTGAATAAAACGTTAACGTATAGCCGTTATCAACCAAGTCCACAGGCGTTTATTGAACGTTATTCGACATTGGTTAAACGGATAGCTCATCATTTAATGGCACGGTTGCCACCCAGTGTCTTGGTCGAAGATTTGATTCAATCAGGCATGATCGGTTTGTTAGAAGCGCACCAAAATTATGATCCGACTAAAGGTGCGAGTTTTGAAACCTTTGCTGGGATCCGTATTCGTGGCGCGATGTTAGACGATATTCGACGTGGCGATTGGGTTCCGCGGTCTGTATATAAAAATAATCGTCGAATTAGTGATGCTATTTCAAAACTTGAACATAGCCTTGGACGAGATCCAACAGATATTGAAATATCACAGTTTCTTGAAATGCCGTTAGATCAATATCATCAGGCATTAAATGATGTTAATTGTGGTCGCATTGTTGGGATCGCTGATCTTGCTGGTGGTGAAGAAACGATGATGCATGCAGATGACATCAATCAAAATACGCCATTTCAAGATGTTGTTGATGATAGTTTTCGTCACAGTTTAGCGGCAGCGATTAAAACATTACCCGAGCGAGAAGCGTTGGTGTTATCACTGTATTACGACGAAGAAATGAATTTAAAGGAAATTGGTGCTGTTATTGGTGTGAGTGAATCGCGTATTTGTCAGATTCATAGTCAAGCAATGCAACGTTTGCGGGCTAAGTTAAAGGTTTGGGCTGCATAATTTCGATAATAGTAACAAAACAATTATTTTATAACTAAGAACAACACAGGTTTCGCTGTGGAGGTGATTTTGAATACTAATATGAAAATTCTTATTGTTGATGATTTTTCAACAATGCGTCGAATTGTGAAAAATTTACTGCGGGATTTGGGGTTTAATAATACCGTAGAAGCGGATGATGGTTTAACCGCATTACCATTACTAAAGCGTGGTGATTTTGATTTTGTGGTGACTGATTGGAACATGCCAGGTATGCAAGGTATTGATTTGTTACGTCAAATCCGATCTGATGAGCAATTGAAACATTTGCCTGTATTAATGATTACCGCTGAAGCTAAACGCGATCAAATTATTGAAGCCGCTCAAGCTGGCGTCAATGGCTATATCGTTAAGCCTTTTAATGCAGTGACATTAAAAGAAAAATTGGCGAAGATTTTTGAACGATTACAGCAGTAATTATGTTTGGCATAGGGAAAGATAACCATGATTTCATTAGAGCAAGCACAGCAGTTAGTGGTGTTGCTTGAGCAAAGACAACAACAACAAGCTAACACGTTAGTGCAGACTTTAGTTGAACGTCATCATGCGCCTATGTATGAGGAAGTGGGGAAAATGACTCGCCAATTGCATGATTGTTTAGCCAGTTTTCGACAAGATCTACGTTGGCGGGATTTAGCGGAAACGGATATTCCAGATGCACGAGATAGTTTATCTTATGTTATTGATAAAACTGAAGCTGCTGCTAACCGCACTATGGACGCGGTTGAAATAACCTTGCCTATTGCTGAACAATTACAACAAACATTGCAGAGTCTTCATCCGCAATGGCAGCGATTAATGATTGGCCAAATTGCGTTGACCGATTTTAAACAGCTTTGTCATGATATTAATGCGTTATTGCTCCAAGTTGATCAAGATAGTTCACTGTTACGTGAGCATTTAACCGATATCTTAATGGCTCAAGATTTTCAAGATCTTACCGGACAGGTGATTCGACGAGTGATCACGTTAGTGCATGAAGTTGAAGAGCGAATGCTAGATGTTTTACAAGCATTTGGTCTTGAGCAAGCCTCTATTTCGACGGCAGAACAGCGATTACCGTTAGGCGTTATAGCTGAAGGACCTATTATAAATCCTCAGCAGCGTGAAGATACGGTTTCATCACAAGACGATGTTGATGATTTACTTTCAACTCTTGGATTTTAGAGAACTTTATGAGTTTTAATTTAGATGAAGATATCCTACAAGACTTTCTGATTGAAGCCGGAGAGATCCTTGAATTACTGTCTGAGCAATTGGTTGAGCTTGAACGTAGTCCTGATAATAGTGAATTATTAAACGCCATCTTTCGTGGTTTTCATACCGTAAAAGGTGGGGCTGGTTTTTTATCATTGACGGAGTTGGTTGAAGCTTGTCATGGCGCTGAAAATGTATTTGATCTCTTACGTACAGGTAAGCGTAAAGTGACCTCCGAATTAATGGATGTGATTTTAGAAGCGCTAGATTGTATTAATGTGATGTTTGCTCAAGTACAAGAACACCAGCCATTGATCAAAGCAGATAACGCATTATTGGGGCAATTACATCATTATAGTTTACCGCCAGTGACTGTTGACGTGACGCTTGACGCTGTAGTTGAAACTCCGGTAGTAAGCAGTAAACCCCCCGCGGTTTCTTTATCGGCAAGTGCGATTGCGGCTAATTCTGTTGATGATATTACCCAAGATGAATTTGAACGCTTATTAGATGAATTACATGGTGTGGGTCATTCACCATCATCATCACCAACTGCTGTTATCGCTAATACTGTTGCAAGTGTTGAAAGTAATGATATTACCGATGATGAGTTTGAACGTTTATTAGATGAGTTACATGGTAGTGGTAATGCCCCTGGCGCTGCCGATTCTGTGGTAACCGCTGCAACAATAGCTTCAACAGCAACGTCGGCTGAGATCACTGTAACGCCAATAACTGCGAATGAAAATAGCATGGGTGTTAGTGAAAATGTAATGACGGATGACGAGTTTGAAAATCTATTAGATGAATTACATGGTATTGGTTGCGCACCCCAGGTTGACCATGATCTATCTACATCTACGGATAAAGTTGTACACAGTACGCCAATTATCGAAGTAGCTGCTGTTAAAAATTCGGCGTTAGTTACGCCGCCAACGGTAATAAGTGAGCCTGCTAATCGTTCGCCATTGCCACCTAGTAAAGATAAACCTAAGCCACAGGCTGATACTACGGTACGTGTCGATACCTCAACCCTTGATATCATTATGAATATGGTGGGTGAGTTAGTCTTAGTGCGCAATCGACTTGTGAGTTTAGGCTTAAATACTACCGATGAAGAAATGTCAAAAGCGGTATCAACACTGGATGTTGTTACTGCTGATCTTCAAGGGGCGGTCATGAAAACCCGTATGCAGCCGATTAAGAAAGTTTTTGGTCGTTTTCCGCGTGTTGTACGTGATTTAGCCCGTAGCCTCAATAAAGAAATTGTGCTTGAGATGGTGGGTGAAGATACCGATCTTGATAAAAACTTAGTCGAAGCTTTGGCTGATCCGTTAGTTCACTTGGTTCGAAATTCAGTTGATCATGGTATTGAAATGCCAGCTGTACGAGAACAAGCAGGTAAATCATCGACTGGTAAAGTATTGTTATCCGCGTCACAAGAAGGGGATCATATTCGTTTAACCATTGCTGATGATGGTGCGGGTATGGATGCTAATAAATTGCGTCAGATTGCGATTGATCGTGGCATGATGGATCACGATGCGGCTTCTCGTTTGAGTGATAATGATGCTTATAACCTGATTTTTGCACCAGGATTTTCAACTAAAAAAGAGATTTCTGATATTTCAGGACGTGGTGTTGGCATGGATGTGGTGAAAACCAGCATTAACCAACTTAATGGCTCAATCGTGATTGATTCTACCTTAGGGAAAGGGACACGGATTGATATTAAAGTACCATTAACATTAGCAATCTTACCAACATTGATGGTTGGGGTCGCACAACAACCCTTTGCCTTACCATTGGCAAATGTGAATGAAATTTTTCATTTGGATTTAACTAAAACGCACACAGTTGATGGTCAATTGACGATTATTGTGCGTGAAAAAGCGATACCGTTATTTTATTTACAAGATTGGTTATCAAAAAAATCAAAGACTAATAAACAACATAATAGTTATGGTCATGTAGTGATTGTACAAACGGGGCCTCAACGGATCGGATTTGTTGTTGATAGTTTGATTGGCCAAGAAGAAGTGGTGATTAAACCATTAGATAAATTGCTAAAAGGAACGCCGGGTATGGCTGGGGCAACGATTACCAGTGATGGTCATATTGCACTTATTTTAGATGTGCCAAATCTATTAAATCATTATGTAAGACGCTAATTATTAAAAATAATGGTCATGTTATCCATGGTGTTCATGTTTACAGTGTTGTGTAAGTAAAGGAATAAAAGAAAATGGCAATAAAGGTGTTAGTCGTTGATGATTCAAGTTTTTTTCGTCGTCGCGTTAGTGAAATCATTAATGCTGATCCACGATTAACGGTTATTGGTAATGCCACTAACGGTAAAGAAGCATGTGAAATGGTTAAACATTTACAGCCTGATGTTATTACCATGGATATTGAAATGCCGGTGATGGATGGGATTACCGCTGTTCGTGAAATAATGAGAATTGCCCCAACACCTATTTTGATGTTTTCTTCTTTAACGCAAGCTGGCGCTAAATCAACCTTAGATGCATTGGATGCTGGCGCATTAGATTTCTTGCCGAAAAAATTTGAAGATATTGCCCGTAATCGTGATGATGCCGTCGATTTATTACAAAAACGCGTAGCGGAGTTAGCGGGTAAGCGCTTTTATTTGCGTAGAAATAGCAGTCTAGCTTCGTCAATTAAATCTGCATCAACGCCCTTTGTTCGTCATACTCCAGCCATAACGGCTAAAGTGATGGCAACACCGAACACCACGGTTACTTCGACCGCTGGACGTGCGCTAACGGGGTCTGCAATGGCAGGCTCGGCAATGACCCCATCAATGCCATTTCATTTTCGCGCATCAGGAAAAAAATATCAGCTACTCGCCATTGGTACTTCTACGGGTGGCCCAGTTGCTTTGCAAAAAATATTGACCCAATTACCTGCTAATTTTCCTCATCCGATTGTGTTAATACAGCATATGCCCGTGACATTTACTGCCGCTTTTGCTGCTCGATTGAATAACTTGTGCCGTATAGAAGTAAAAGAAGCCCAAGATGGCGATATACTACGTGCTGGCGTTGCTTATTTAGCGCAAGGCGGACAGCAGATGATGGTCGATGGACGTAACGTCGGAGCACGACTACGAATTATTGATGGTGGCGATCGAATGAATTATAAACCTTGTGTTGATGTGACGTTTGGATCAGCTGCAAAAGTGTTTAATGATCGGGTGTTATCAATAGTGCTGACGGGCATGGGTGCTGATGGGCGTGAAGGTGCTCGCATGCTAAAAGCCAATGGTTCGACCGTTTGGGCTCAAGATGAAGAGAGCTGTGTTGTATATGGTATGCCACAAGCAGTTGCTAAAGCTGGCATTTCTAGTCATGATCTTCCCCTCGACCGTATTGCTGAATGTATTTTAATTGAATTAGGTTTGTCATGAGGAGTTGCCGGTGGTTGTTTGGAGTATTGCAAACCAAAAGGGTGGAGTAGGGAAAACGACCACTACCATAGCATTAGCAGGATTATTAAGTGAGCAAAATCAACGGGTATTGGTAGTTGATACTGATCCCCATGGTTCATTAACAACCTATTTGAATTTTGATGCTGATTATGTGCCTGCCAGTTTATTTGATTTGTTTCAATTGCCTGAGATTAATCGAGATGGCGTAAGATCATTGATCTTAAGTACCACATTTAACAATATTGATATTATTCCTGCCCATATGTCATTGGCGACCTTAGATCGATCGATGGGTAATCGTAGTGGAATGGGGTTAGTCTTAAAGAAAGCCTTACACAGTGTCGCCATTGATTATGACTATGTATTAATTGATTGCCCGCCCATTCTTGGGGTGATGATGGTCAATGCATTGGCGGCCAGTGATCGTATTTTAATTCCGGTACAAACAGAGTTCTTAGCCATGAAAGGTTTAGAACGGATGTTGCGTACTTTACAGATTATGCAACGTTCAAAACCGACTGAATTTGATGTCACTATTGTACCAACTATGTATGACAAGCGTACTCGTGCATCATTGCAAACGTTACAAGACTTAAAAACCCGTTATTCTGATCAAGTGTGGATGTCTGCTATTCCCATTGATACTAAGTTTCGTGATGCCAGTATTAAACATATGCCGCCCTCATTGTATGCTCCTAATTGTCGAGGGGTTTTTGCTTATAAAACGTTACTGAATCACTTAACAAGATTAGTGCACAATGAATAATAAACCGTTAACAAGTGAACAAGCATTAGATGATTATTTCGGTGATTTACTGTTAGAGACTGATCCACAACCGATAGCAGAGATCAAACCGACGGTATTTTGTGAGCCATCAGCGTCACAACAATTACAACAATTATTAGCGCAAATACCACCACAACTTGATGTTGAACCTCTGGTTGTGGCTGTGATTGATGCAGAACCAGAACCAGAACCAGAACCAGAACCAGAACCAGAGTTTGTCGCATGGCAACATCATGGGCAACAACAACCATTTCAATCTTTGTTTTTTGAAGTGAATGGGATGATGTTTGCGGTGGCATTAACCGAGTTAGGTGCGATTTATCAGCTTGGTGAATTGAACCATATAGTGGGTCGCCCAGCATGGTATTTAGGATTAGCTCCGTTACCACAATACAATGTTGATGTGGTTGATACGGCGCATTGGGTAATGGCTGATAAGTTAACTAATGACCATTATCGTGATAATTATCGTTATATGGTAATGCTAGGGAATAGTCAGTGGGGCCTAGCTTGCGATAAGTTACATGGTACTCAAACGTTAATGACAACAGATATTCGGTGGCGAGAACAAGCCGGTAAGCGGCCGTGGTTAGCGGGAATGGTAAAACAAAAGATGTGTGCTCTGATCCATGTTGATGCATTAATTCAAATGTTGAATAAAGGCTTAGATGTTAATAGTGGCGCGAGTTGAGGCGTCAAAAAGGAAATAGTATGTCCCAAGTAAATATAACGGAAAAACAAAAAGACGGCGTTAATGATCAGGTATTGCAATGGGTTACTTTTCAATTAGAAAATGAAACCTATGGCATTAATGTTATGCAGGTACGGGAAGTTTTACGCTATTCAGAGATAGCACCGGTGCCAGGTGCGCCTGATTACGTGATTGGTATTATTAATTTACGTGGCAATGTTGTTACCGTTATTGATACTCGTGCTCGTTTTGGTTTACAGCATGGTGAGATTTCAGATAGCACACGTATTGTCATCATTGAAGCAGAAACGCAAGTGATCGGTATTTTAGTTGATAGTGTCGCTGAAGTGGTTTATTTGCGTAATTCTGAAATTGATAGTACCCCTTGTGTCGGAACAGAAGAAAGTGCCAAGTTTATTCAAGGTGTCAGTAACCATGACGATCAATTATTGATATTAGTTGACTTAAATAAACTGTTGTCTGAAGACGAGTGGGATGAGGTCGCATATTTGTAATGGATATAATACTTCAACAATGGCTACCTGTTGCTATTTCGGTGTTAATTGCGATAACTGCAACGGTATTAATTAGCCGTGAGCGTCGAGCCCGAAAAGCATTAGAAATAAAATTTTCAGCTATTGAAACAGTATTAAAAAATTCACGTTTACAGTATGAAAGTTTAACTAAGCAATTTAATGAATTACGTACTGGCAGCATTGGTATGAGTGATAAGTTAGTTGATTTGATTGAGCAGCTTGAACAGGTTGAAGAACGTCAAAATGAGATTGCCATGAATGACTCTGGTGGGCGGTTATACAGTCGCGCCAGCAAGATGGTCGAACTTGGGGCGGATGTTAACGAGCTAATGACTGAATGCGACTTGCCAAAAGCGGAAGCGGAATTAATGCTGAGCTTACAAAAAAGTATGTCCCAACATTATCGGCGTTAACTCGTTAGATTTAACCATCACACTATGCTGTAAGATCAATATTTTCAAACCCTTCCCACCCTGGAGGGGTTTTTCCGTTTAGGTACCATGAAAATGCAATTAACTCTGCAATGATGAGATATAACTCCTGTGGAATATGATCATTGAGATCAAAACTATTGAGGTATTGCGCTAATACTGGATCTTGATGAATTAGCCCACCTTGTTGTTTTACTTGTTCAATAATGTGCTGTGCTAATTGATCGTAGCCTTTAGCCGCTATATAGGGGCTTTGCTTACCATCATAGCGTAACGCAATCGCTTGTTGCGGGTCGGATGTTGACTTGATTGTCATATTTATCTTCTAATAATTATACTTTTATTAATAAACCCGATAACGCTGGTGGCATATTTTGTGGTTGCTGAATGATCAGTTTATAGTGTGGCGGGGTGCTATTTATACCTAATTGTTGTAATCGTGAAATTAAATAAGGTGTAACCCGTTCAATATGATGTAATAACGTTTGATTGGCACATTCAAAGCGAGTGCTTAACTGTTGTTGATGCCAACAAGCAATAACATTCATCTTATCTATTGTACCAATAGGTAAACTCAATTTGACGGTCCATTTGTTATTGTTATTCTTAACAGTATTTGTTTTCTTTGGTTGGTGATTGTTCACTTGTAGTGAAATAGTTTGGCCGTTGGCTTGCACCCATTGTAGATGGATATTGTTATTATCTGGTGAACGTTGATTTTCTGGTCCTCGTTGTTCACCCGCAAGGCGTAATAATGCAGTGAATTCTTGCTGTTGTTCAGGGCTAAGCTGATTTAACCACTGACTTAGAGGACTTGACGATTGCGATAGTTGCAGTAATAACGTCGCTAAGGTTTTATTGCCAATATTGTGTTGTAGCCAATTGATTAATGCGGGTTGATTATTGGGTAGTAATAATTGGTTAAATAACTGTTGTAGTGGTTGTGGTGCCACATGGGTTGACTTAACTGTACCTAAGTTTAACGGAATCAATAAATTTGTAACTAATTGTTGCAAGCTATTCATAAATAATAATAATTGTGGCAGTTGAGATATAAGTTTTGAGTTGCTGCTGGTAATTATTGTTGGTAATTCTATATGTGAAGTCTTAGATGCTATGTTAACCATTTCAATTTTTGATGGTTTTTCTATAAATATAGATTGATTTGGTGATATTTTTGTTTGCATTTGTTTCACATTTACTTACGTTAGTTAACGATTAAGAAGCAGAGCAGTTTAGTCAATTTGTTAGCCATTGTGGTATTATGCGGCTATTTTGTGACACCTAGGATACATTATTTTATGTTGTCAGTAGCAAATTTGAGCTGTGTTCGTGATGAACGCGTATTATTTGATGAATTAAATTTCACGATTTCAAGTGGTGAATTAGTTCAAATTGAAGGTCCAAATGGGGCGGGCAAAACAACCTTATTAAGGATTATTGCTGGCCTAGGTCATTCAGACAGTGGTGAAGTGCAGTGGTGTAATGAAAATATTACGACTGCCCGTGAAGATTATCATCAAGCACTATTGTTTTTAGGGCATCAAACAGGCGTAAAGCGTGAGCTTACGGCCTTTGAGAACTTGGCTTTTTTTCAATCAATGCATACGAGTGAGCAAGGCTCAGATCTCAAAGGAACACCTGCAGTAAATGGTGAGGGTGCTCTGTGGCAAGCTTTAGCACATGTTGGTTTAGCTGGGCGTGAAGATATTAGTGCTGGGCAGTTATCCGCAGGTCAACAACGTCGTGTTGCTTTGGCGAGATTATGGTTAAGTAATCATAAATTGTGGGTGCTTGATGAACCGTTAACTGCAATCGATAAGCAAGGTATAAAGGTGCTTGAAGCGCTTTTTTTAGCTCATGCAGAACGTGGTGGAATGGTATTATTAACCACCCACCAAGACATGTTTGTTGACAGTGATCGTTTAAGAAAAATTAAGCTAGGATAATAATAATGCTTAACACCCTTATCCAAATTATTCGTCGTGAGTTATTGATAGCTTATCGTCGACAAGCGGATATTTTTAATCCGTTATGGTTTTTTATTATTGTTATCACGTTGTTTCCTTTAGGCATAGGGCCTGAGCCTAATTTATTAGCCCGTATTGCCCCTGGTATTATTTGGGTAGCAGCATTATTAGCGGCATTGCTCTCTATGGAGCGTTTATTTCGAGATGACTATCTTGATGGTTCATTAGAACAAATGTTGTTAATGCCAATACCACTGTCGGTTACGGCCTTTGGTAAAATGATTGCTCACTGGTTACTTACCGGATTACCGTTGATTTTAATTAGTCCGTTATTAGCGATTTTATTGTCACTCAATTTACATACTTGGATCGCAGTGTTATTAACGTTACTGATTGGTACGCCAACATTGAGCTTTTTAGGCGCAATTGGAATGGCATTAACGGTTGGATTACGAAAAGGTGGCGTTTTATTGAGCTTGCTCATACTGCCTTTGTATATACCTGTGCTTATATTCGCAACCTCTGCGATTGAGGCGGCAAGTTTGGGCATGGCTTATGATGGTCAATTAGCCATCATGGGGGCGATGTTAGCTGGGTCGTTGACCTTAGCGCCATTTGCTGTGGCAGCCTCACTCAGGATCAGTGTTAATTAACCAATGAATTTTTTCTTTAGCACTTACACGATATTCAAGTGTGAGGTGGTGAAGAAAGCGAGAGTGATAATGTTGCTCTCAGTGACGTATTTATTATTTATTATAAGTTGAGAGCATTATGTGGAAGTGGCTACATCCCTACGCTAAAGCAGAAAACACCTATCGATTATGCGGTAAGTTGTTGCCTTGGTTTTCTATTATCGCTTTGATTTCTATTTTAGTGGGATCGGTATGGGGACTCTTATTTGTTCCTGCTGACTATCAACAAGGCGATAGCTTTAGGATTATTTATATTCACGTACCCGCAGCCATTTGGTCGATGAGTATTTATGTCACCATGGCTATTTCTTCTTTTGTTGGCCTTGTGTGGCAGATTCGAATGTCGGATATGGCTGCCGCTGCAATGGCTCCTATTGGTGCCGTATTTACCTTTATTGCTCTAATTACAGGGGCTATTTGGGGTAAACCTATGTGGGGTGCTTGGTGGGTTTGGGATGCTCGCTTAACGTCTGAATTGATTCTATTGTTTTTATATCTTGGTGTTATTGCATTGTATAACGCGTTTGATGATCACAAAACAGCAGCCAAAGCGGCGGGTATATTGTCAATTGTCGGCGTGATTAACATTCCAATTATTCACTATTCTGTTGAATGGTGGAATACCCTTCATCAAGGTGCAACGATTTCTAAATTTGGCAAACCTTCAATGTCAAATGATATGTTATGGCCATTGTTGGTGATGTTACTTGGTTTTGGTTGTTTCTTTGCTGCTGTCACGTTGATACGGTTACGCAATGAAATTCTATCACGTGAGAGCCACCGCCCTTGGGTGCAGAAGTTGGTGAAGTGAGATCGTTATGTATTTTGATTCTATAAATGATTTTTTTGCGATGGGCGGTTATGCAGGCTACGTTTGGAGTGCCTACGCTATTTCTTTTCTATCGATGTTATGGGTTTTATTTTCAAGCTTAACAACGAAACGCCGTTTGTTACGCGAAATTAAAAATAAAATGGCGCGTGAACAACGCATTCAAGAAGCAAAAACATTGGAGAACACACTATGACCCCAAGACGTCAAAAACGTTTAGTCATTGTACTGGCGTTAGTGCTTGGACTCGGTGCTACGGTTGGACTCGTGTTATACGCGCTTAACCAAAATATGAATTTATTCTATACACCTTCAGAATTAATTAACGGTAAGTCTGATGGTGGTGCTAGACCTGAAATTGGGCAGCGATTACGTATTGGTGGCATGGTTGTAAAAGGGTCAGTTAAACGCGATCCTAAATCATTACGCATTACATTTAAAGTTGCTGATATTGGTCCTTCAGTTACCGTTATTTATGATGGTATTCTGCCGGATCTATTTCGTGAAGGCCAAGGTATTGTGGCACAGGGTGTATTGATTAACCCAACCACAGTTAAAGCAAGTGAAGTGCTTGCAAAGCATGATGAAAACTATATGCCACCTGAAGTGGCAGATGCAATGAAGATAAACCATAAACAACTTAAATACACTGAAGAACAACTACAAGGTAAGTGATCAATGATCCCTGAATTAGGCCAATTCGCTCTTATAGCCGCACTTGCGCTATCGGTGCTGGCCAGCATTTACCCATTGTATGGTGCCACGGTTGGTAACCAAGCAATGATGCGTATGGCACGACCACTGTCCTACGGAATATTCGGCATGCTTGCATTGTCGTTTGGTATTTTGAGCTGGTCGTTCTATAGCAATGATTTTACGGTAGCGTATGTTGCCAGTAACTCAACCAGTTTACTGCCATGGTATTACCGTTTAACCGCAGTATGGGGCGGGCATGAAGGTTCATTGATGCTATGGGTACTTATCCAAGCGGGTTGGGCAGCAGCTGTTGCTCGATTTAGCCGTGGTATGCCTCTAGATGCAGTGGCGCGTGTACTTTCCGTTATGGGTATGGTGGCAGTGGGTTTCTTACTGTTTATCATCGTAACATCGAATCCATTTTTGCGCACATTGCCAAACTTCCCAGTACAAGGTCGTGACTTAAACCCATTGCTTCAAGATCCCGGTTTAATTGTTCACCCACCAATGTTGTACATGGGTTATGTTGGTTTCTCGGTTGCATTCTCGTTTGCTATTGCATCGCTAATGACTGGCCGTTTAGATACGGCTTGGGCTCGTTGGTCGCGTCCTTGGACAATTGCTGCATGGTCATTCTTGACATTAGGTATCGCACTAGGCTCGTGGTGGGCTTATTACGAACTTGGCTGGGGCGGCTGGTGGTTCTGGGATCCAGTCGAAAACGCATCATTAATGCCATGGCTTGCAGGTACGGCACTAATGCACTCATTATCAGTAACTGAAAAACGCGGTACATTTAAAGCGTGGACAGTATTACTGGCGATTTCTGCTTTCTCATTAAGTCTATTAGGCACGTTCTTAGTTCGTTCTGGTGTGTTGGTTTCTGTGCACGCGTTTGCATCTGATCCCTCACGCGGTATGTTTATTCTTGGCTTCTTAGTGGTGGTTATTGGCGGTTCATTACTGCTTTACGCCTTACGTGGTGGTCAAATCCGTTCTCGTGGCAACTATGCGCTGTTCTCACGTGAAAACTTCTTATTAGCCAATAATTTATTATTAGTTGCTGCGTTATTAGTGGTATTGATTGGTACATTACTGCCGTTAGTTCATAAGCAATTAGGCTTAGGTTCTGTTTCTATTGGCGAACCGTTCTTTAATACTCTATTTACATGGTTAATGGTGCCATTCTCATTCTTAATGGGTATCGGTCCTCTGGTTCGCTGGAAGCGTGATAACTTTGCTTCAATCGCGAAACCAATGTTGTGGTGTGGTTTATTTACTGTTCCATTCTCATTCTTAGTTATTTATTTAACAGCAAGCGTTGTGGAACCATTAGCGGTTGTCGGTGTGATGATGGCAGTGTGGATTATTGTTCTCCACCTTGTTGAAATCTACCGTCGTGCGACTCACCGTCACTCTTTCCTTGATGGATTAGGTAAGCTAGGACGTAGTCATTGGGCAATGATGTTAGGCCATCTTGGTTTAGCGGTTGCTATTATTGGTATGACATTAGTATCAAATTACGGTATCGAACGTGATTTACGGATGTCACCAGGTCAATCTGTTAATGTGAAAGGCTATGATTTCCATTTTGCCGGTTTACGTGACGCTGATGGTCCTAACTATGACGGTTATGTGGCTGACTTTGAAATTAGCCGTAACGGTATTGATATTACAACGCTACATGCTGAAAAACGTTATTACACCGTTGCTGGCTCAATGATGACAGAAGCAGCAATTGATAGCGGCTTTACGCGTGATCTTTATGTCGCTATGGGCGAGCGTTTAGGTAATGACGGTGCGTGGGCTGTGCGTATGTACTACAAGCCATTTGTTAATTGGATGTGGATGGGTGCGTTCTTAATGGCGCTAGGTGGTGCTTTTGCAATCAGCGATAAGCGTTACCGATTCCGTAAGCCTGCTAACATTGCTGCTAATGACAAAAAATCGGAGGCAAAGCTAACTAATGAATAAGAAGCTATTATTTATTCCTTTAGTATTGTTTTTAGGGTTAGTTGTGATGTTTATGGTCCAGCTAAGCCGCAATGCCGCGGGTGATGATCCGACAAAGCTTGAATCGGTGTTAGTGGGGAAACCTGTTCCTGCCTTTAAGCTGGAAGATTTGTTTGAGCCAGGTAAAGAATATCAGCAAACGATTTTTAAAGGCCAACCACTGCTATTAAATGTATGGGCGACGTGGTGTCCTACATGTCAAGCTGAGCATCAATACTTAAACGTGTTGGCGAAGCAAGGGGTGAAGATCATTGGTTTAAACTACAAAGATCAGCGACCTAAAGCGATTAGATGGCTTAAAGAGTTAGGTAATCCTTACATGATCTCTTTGTTTGATGGCAATGGCATGTTAGGCATGGATCTTGGCGTTTATGGCGCACCTGAAACCTTCTTGGTTGATGCGAATGGTATTATTCGTTACCGCCATGTAGGTGATGTGAATCCAGAAAACTGGAACAAGACTCTTGAGCCGCTTTATAAGAAATTACAAGCGGAAGCAAAAAATAAGGCTATGCAAACGGAGGCAAAAGCACAATGAAACGCTTCTTTGCTTTAATGTTTGCACTTGGACTGACTTTTTCGATGGTTGCACCCGCATTGGCTGCAATTGATGTGTATGATTTTAAAAATCCAGCACAAGAGAAGCAGTTTCAAGAGTTAACAGAGACTTTACGTTGTCCTAAATGTCAAAATAACAGCATCGCTGATTCTAATGCGACCTTAGCAGAAGATATGCGTCTGAAAAGCTACGAGCTGTTAAAAGAAGGCAAAACCAAACAGCAAGTCATTGATTATATGATTGCTCGTTACGGTAATTTCGTAACGTATGATCCTGCAGTGACAGCATCAACAATAATCTTATGGGCTGGTCCCATTGGCTTTATTGTGATTGGTTTTACCATCTTGGTTTATCGTTCACGCAAAAAAAGTGAGCTAGCCAAAGATGAGCCACTTGATGATGTTGAGTCGGAACGTTTGCAGGGGTTGTTGGCTGAAATGGCGCAGCAAGATACTGAAGCTACCAATAATCAGACAAAGGTAAATAAATGACGCTGTTTTGGATTTTAACCGCGGTCTTGGTTTTAATTGCGATCGCCATCTTTGTAATTCCGATGTATATCGGTAAAGAGCATGACGATGCGGCAAGCCGAGATGAGCTTAATAAAGCCTTCTTTAAAGATCGTATTCATGAGCTTGAAGAAGAATCCCAAGAAGGTTTGGTCGATAGTCAGCAAGATATGGTGTCTGACTTACAACAAACATTACTGGATGACTTGCCTGTTACTGAAAAGAAACAATCAATACATGTTAGCCCAGCAATGCTTGTACCGGGTTTGATTTTGATTGTGGGTATTTGTTACGGTGTTTATGGCGCAGTTGGTAGCAGTGCTAAAGTTGAGGCATGGCATCAGGCTGTAAATCGCTTACCAGAGCTAACACAACGTCTAATGGGTGATAATGCAGCGAATGAACCACTGTCTGATCAAGACATGTCGGATCTTACGTTGGCATTGCGGACTAAATTGCACAAAGACGGTGATGATCCAATGGGATGGTTACTGTTAGGTCGAATTGCTATTGCTAATCGCGATGGTGCAACGGCTGAAATGGCAATGAAACGTGCTTATGATCTTAATCCTGTTGATCTCGCTATTCGTTTAGGTTATGCGCAAACATTAATGTTAAGTGGTAAGCCGGGTCAAAGTGAGTTAGCTCGTCAACTTTTACGTCAGGTGATCAAGAGCGATCATACTAACGTTCAAGCATTGTCGTTATTAGCCTTTGATGCCTTTGAGCAGAAAAATTATCAGCAAGCGGTCGATTATTGGACGATGATGAAAACCCTTATCGGTCCTAATGATTCACGTACGCCAATGCTAACCCGTAGTATTGAACGTGCAAAAATGCGTATCAACAGTGCGGATGGCTCAGCAGTTGTCTCCGATCCAACGGCAATTGATGAAACAACAACACAACCTAAAACGCAAAATCTCGATACAGATAAGCAAGTTACTGCTACTATAGCGCTAGGTAAAAATGTTGTGTTGCCAAAGCAGGGAGATATTATTATCTCGGTACATGATGCTGATGGTTCACCAATGCCCATTGCTGCAGTGAAATTACCATTATCAACTAAATTTCCATTAACGGTGACGTTAACAGATAAAGACAGCATGATCCCACAACGACAACTATCATCATTATCAGAGATGATTATTAAAGCACGTGTGGATAGCGATGGTAACGTAATGACTAAACAGGGTGATTGGTACGGCCAAAGCAGCCAAACTCCCTTAGGTGGAGAAACAGCGTTTGTCATTAATAAGCAATATTAATTAATTAATTGATTTATTGCTAAAGTGAATAAAGCAGGCTGAATATTGATGTTCAGCCTGTTTTTTATTAGGTGTATGTTTTGAATAAAAAGTTATTATTGATAATTATATTAAGCCTCGGCATGGTGGGGTGTGCTCAATCACCCGATAAAGCGACCGAGCAAACAGTATCAACCAATGTTGCTGATCATATTGATGGTGATAATACAGCAGTAAATACAGTTTATGACCCGTTTGAAGGTTTTAACCGCGCAATGTGGGATTTTAACTTTAATTATTTAGATCCGTATGTTGCTCGCCCTGTCTCTCTTGCTTATGTGAACTATACGCCTTCATTTGCGCGTACGGGGATCACTAACTTTTTATCAAATCTTGATGAGCCAGCAGGTATGGTAAATAGCTTATTGACATTGCATGGTAAAGACGCTCTAACGCATTTTAACCGCTTTTGGATTAATACTGTTTTTGGGTTAGCGGGTCTGATTGATATCGCATCAGCGGCGGATATTAACAAAGTGCAAGATCGTGATTTTGGCGATACATTGGGTTATTACGGTGTTGGTAATGGTCCTTATTTAATGTTACCTGTTTATGGACCGATTACTTTCCGTGGTTTTACTGATTCAGTTGATGATCTTTATCTGCCATTAAGTTTATTAAACTTCTGGGAAGGTTTAGGTAAGTGGATCTTTGAAGGTATGGAAGATCGCGCAGCCTTAGTTAATCAAGAATCGATGTTAAATAATTCACCTGATCCATATTTATTTACGCGTGATGCTTATATTCAATATAAGAATTTTACCGCGAGTGATGGTAAAGTCAGCGATCAACCAGCAGCTGCAACGTTTGATGATAGTTATTTAGATGAAATTGATAACGATTAATTTTATTTGTTAGAGCTATAAAAGAAGACCGCCATTTCGGCGGTCTTTTTGTTTTCTGTCAATAATACTGTGTTAGAAACGGTAACTTGCTTGTACACCCGCTAACCAAATGTGACCGGATGTTTGGCCATTGAATTGTTGATTACCTAAACCTTTATCTGTTTCTTTCATTTTTGCATTCTTAGCGAAAATGTAGGTAAAGCCAGCATCTAGGGTTAGGTTTTCTGACCAAGCATAACCTGCACCAACACTTAACCATGTACGGTCAGTTTCAGGGATTGTTTGGGTACGGTTTGCTTCATTAACCGCTGAAGTGTCATAAGCAACACCAGAGCGAAGGACTAACTTATTGGTGGCTTGGTAAGTGGTACCAATTGCAAAGCGGTAGTTATCTTTCCAATTTTCATCTTTAATTTTTTTATTGCCACCAAGTTGTGGAATATTAGCTTCTAGCTTTTCAAAGGTACTCCAATCGGTCCAGTTAACACTTGCATGAACTGCCCATTGAGCATCGATTTGATGGAAGCTTGCAATTTCAGCTGACGCTGGTAATTCTATAGGTAACGATCCTGCGTATGAACCCTTGCCTGTACCATCAAAACCAATGCCGGAAGCATGACCTTCAAGGTTTAATTTAACCGCTGACTGGTAGCTAAGACCGATACGGTTATCAGCATTAATCTGCCATGCTGTACCTGCTTGCCAGCCCCAAGCGTTATCTTCGCCTTCCATGTATTTTAGTTTTTTTCCAGCTAAAGGTTGCATCATACCTAATGATGCATTAGTTGGCAGTGCTGCGCCAAAATGGCCTTTACCCATAACATAACGAACACCCGCACCCACACTTAACTGATCATTAATTTTGTAACCAAGGTTAGGGTTGATTTCAACCGTATGCACTTCTGCTTGGTTACCAAACATCGATGCTTTGAAATCGGTACCAAGATCGGTGCGCATACCAAAGTGAGTACCAAACGCAATACCAATCGTTGCTTTATCTGTTAATGGGCGAGAAAAATAAAAATTAGGGATAATCGCATTATTAGCAAAATCAGAACTACCTGTTGGGCCTAATAATGTATGGGTACCAGAAATATCAATATTGGGATCAACATAAATAGCACCCGTAGAAATTTGGATACCTTTTAAATACGTTAGCATGGCTGGATTGCGGAATTGAGCACTGGCGTTATCTGCCATTGCGGCTTCACCGGCAAAAGCGCGTCCTAGACCTGTAGCAGAGTATTCGGCTAATTGAAAACCAGCAGCAGAAGCTTGATTGCTGATACCAATAGCTGCAGTAATCGCTAAGGCTAAAGTGATTTTATTTTTAGTCATATTAGAAAAATTTATTGTTCACGGAAATAATAACGTAAATGATACTCGCAGCAATAAATTGCGTTAAAAGCTATCTTATAAAATAGCCTCATTAAATGTGTTATGCTGGAGTTGTTTGGTTTTATAGTTTTTTATCGGGTAGTATTCATTCGATAATTATAATGAAGTTATATTTGAGCGTACACCTGTACTAAAAAAAATGTTAATACAGTCGTTTATATTTGTAGTTAATTGCCCGTTATTCTTTGTTTTTTGGTTGGTTATTATGGGTAAAATAAAGATTAGATGTTATTTCGCGTATAAAAAAAGAAGCCATGATGGCTTCTTTTTTAGAATCAGTTGTTGCTGTACGCTCAAATTAGAATGAACGGCTGTATTGAAGGCCGTATAGCCATGCGTTAGCACGAGTCGTTGCACTAACTGAAGGCTTTATTCCAGGAGCTAAATATTGACTTTCACTAACATCAACATCTTTACCAATTAGGTAAGTCAGACCAAAGTCGATAGTTGATTTGCTATCTAAGTGGTAACTAAAGCCGCCAGATAGCCAGTTACGGTCTGAATCTGGTACTGAAATAGAAGTAATATTACCTTGAGCACTGGTGTCGTGCATGTAACCTGCACGTAATGTCCAATCGTTGTTTAGATAATAAGTACCACCGACTGAGTAGTGCCAGCTATTTTGCCATTGGTAATCTTTAGTAAAGTTACCACCCGTAGTGCTTAATTGATCAAATGCACTCCATTCAATCCACTGAATGCTGTAATGAACGGCAAATTTATCGTTAAGTTTATTAAAGCCAGAGAACTCAAGTATTGATGGTAATGGTATTTTTAATTTTTCATTACTGTAATTACCTGGGGCGTGAATATCACCTTTGGCTTTTATTGTTGGGCTATAGCGGTATGATAAACCAAAACGATTATTCTGATTGTATTCATAAATAGCACCAAGGTTATATCCTAGTGCAATACCATCTGCATCAATATCAACCGTATTTTTTCCACCTAAAAGAGGGTTATTACGGCCTCGTTGTAGTTTACCGCTACCATGAATAATGTCTAAACCACCACCCACGCTAAAGTGTTGATTTATACGGTAAGCAGCACTTAAACCTAAGTTAACACTTTTAACGTCCGTTAAGCCGCCAAAAAGGTCAGCTTTATAACCTTCTTTAAATTCTGTTTTAGTACCAAAATTTGAATACAGCGAAGCACCTACTGAAAATTTATCGTTAATTGGTTGAATATAGTAGATGTTAGGTGCATAGCTAGTACCACCAATTGATGCGTCATTAATTGGTTTGTTATTATATAACGTATTTTTAACATTAACATCAGTATCAATGGCAATAACACCTAATGATAATGCTGGTGCGTCAAAAAGAGCCATTGAAGCGGCGTTTTTTGCCATGGTTGATGCGTTATCAGCAATAACACCATCACCAGAGAATGCTCGACCTAAACCTGTTGCCGATTGGGCATTTAATTGAAAACCCGCAGCCATCGTTTGTGACGATGCTAAGGCGATGGCTACAGTAATAACTGAGCGTGTGAATATCTGCTTCTTGTTCATGCTTTATGATTCCTGATCATCTATTTATATTTATAAGTCCAGTCTATGTATGACTGATTGGCGATGATTGTAGGGGGGGAGAGGACTCGATCAAAGCTGACCAGTACTTTAGGTGGTTAAAAATACTTTCTAGCGAACATTTGGGTTTATTTGGTATCATTTTACGCGGAATTTATGCAGTTTTCGCTACTATTCGTATGACAAATAACAGTGAAAACTTGATACTTAATTATTAATATCGCGTTTTCAGCTGTTATCTGAAAGGAGGGCTAAGTTAGATTTGCCAATAAAGTTCAGATTTTAGTTTTTCTGCAACGGGCATCAATTTATCGCCTTTATCACCAACAATAATTAAGCTTGCCTCTTGCAGTGGCAATAATAAGCTTTGGTTGCTTTTATCTCTGCCGGTTATTATTTTTGAACTTGTTTGCGGCACTATAAATACCGTCATTTTCCCTGTATCCGTACCAACAACCATATGTAATGCACGGTTACCATCAAAGCCACAATAATTAAGATAATAAATATGACCGGGTAATTGGTTCATACTAGTACCAAAAGGTTTAAGTTTGGCATTCACTTGCTGTAACGTGACAGCTTCATCTGTATGTTCAACAAATTGTGCTTCAGCACTAACATGTTGCAAAGCAATCGTTGCCATTGATGCCGGCGCAAAAACGTGCTGTTGTGGCTGCTGAGGATAGAAACCTTGCTGACCGACCATTACTCCTACAATAAACATCACTGATGCTGCTAATCCATAAGATAAATAACGTTTATAAGGCGAGTGATTTTTAGGTTGTGCCTGACTCGACTGATGAAACAAGATTCTATCGGCAAGGTTTTCTGGAATATCAACATTAAGCGTTTGTTTTAATTTAAGATCTAATTGTTGCAACTCATTAGAGAAATGACGATTAGTCGTAGACTGATTTTTAGTCTTAATCAGCTCCGGGTCATTATCATTAGGATCCGCGAAAAGGCGGCGACGAAACTCTAGATCATCCACGATGATTCCCCCGTTGAGTTGTTTTCTTTTCAAGTTGTTCTTTTAATTGGTTACGAGCACGAAAAAGCCGAGTCATTACTGTATTACGATTAAGATTTAAGATTTCGGCTATTTCATCACCATTAAAACCAGCCATGACTTGTAGTATCAGAGGTTCTCGGTATTCAGGGGCTAGTTTCATAATTAATCGATGCAGTAAATATTGTTCGGTATCCATTTCAACACTGGCTTTAGTATCGGCTATATGGTGATCATCAATATCGACTAAATCAAATTGCTTTCGTTCAAATCTACGTGCATTTTCACGACGTAAAATAGTGATTAACCATGCTTTTGCTGCGTTATCATCTTGTAAATTATCTAATGATTTCCATGCGCGGAGACATGTTTCTTGCACTAAGTCTTCGGCAATATGGGGATCATGGCAGAGCCAATACGCATAGCGATATAGGTCTTGATGCCAAGCTCTAACAAGGGCTTCATAACGTTTTTGTTTATCCATATTTAAACAGACCGTAGTAGAAGTCTTTTTGTTACTAAAAAATTTTTTTATCATTGATGTGCCTGTTTAGCGTTATTGCATCAATTAATGATGTCATCTAATAGCCTTTGGATGATGTATTATGTTTTTTCTAGTTTAGATAGCATAAACCGCAATAAAATTGATCTGGTGCAAATTCTGTTTTGAGTGGTAGGTTATAGTGGTCGCGTCATCTGATGGTACGGCTATGGTTAAGTTGAATAACTTAATAATAGTTAATACCGTCTGTTGAGCAAGATGACAACTTCCTTTTGAAGGCTGACTTTACTTTCTCCTATCAGGGTTTTCCTGATTTGCAATTGGCTTTATGTTAATTGATTATTTTATTATGTAGATTTATTTCTGCATCAATTCAAACCATACCTAAGGGTGTGGTTTTTTTTTATCTTAATTATATGCATTATTATTCCTTGCAAATAGATCTTCCATCATAACAATACCTTTTTTAAATAGTATTGATCTTTTCTATATTTTTACCCATTTAAACATGAGTATTTTTTACTTTTAAAGTCATTTAATCGCAAAGTTTAAACAAATATTTTTAATTATATAACTTTATGGTTACAATTAGGTGGTCTGACCTCACGATGTAGGTTAATTATAATTGTGACAAGGAGTTGCGATGACGGGTCTTCAACATATCACCACACGTAACGGTGAGCGTATTGCTATTGTTAGCGGTTTACGAACGCCATTCGCACGTCAATCAACCGTATTTGATCGTTTATCAGCCCTTGATTTGGGCAAATTAGTTATTAACGAAATGTTGCAAACCGCTGATTTTGATCCCCAGTTAATTGAACAACTTGTATTTGGACAGGTTGTACAAATGCCAGAAGCGCCCAATATTGCGCGTGAAATCGTATTAGGGACGGGAATGAGTGCCCATACTGATGCTTATAGTGTCACCCGTGCCTGTGCAACCAGTTTTCAGGCTGCCGTTAATGTTACAGAAAGCATTATGGCAGGTACGATAGATATTGGTATTGCTGGCGGCGCTGATTCAACCTCAATGCTTCCTATTGGGGTAAGTAAAAAGATGGCAGCAACATTATTAGCGCTCAGTAAAGCTAAAACAATGCCAGCACGTTTAAAATTAATCACGACCTTGGGTGTTAAAGATTTGATGCCTATTCCTCCCGCTGTTGCTGAATATTCCACCGGATTAAGCATGGGACAAACAGCGGAACAAATGGCAAAAAATCATGCTATTAGTCGTGAAGAACAAGATGCTTTTGCCCACCGTTCTCACTGTTTAGCTGCGCAGGCGTGGCGAGATGGTTTGCTCAAAAATGAGGTTATGACAGCATTTTTTGCGCCTTATCAACAATGGATTGATTGTGACAATAATGTTCGCCAAGATTCAACATTGGCAGCATACGCTAAGTTAACACCTGCGTTTGATCGTCTATATGGCAGTGTTACTGCGGCTAATTCGACCCCATTAACGGATGGTGCTGCGGCAATATTATTAATGCGTGAAGGACGGGCAAAAGAACTTGGTCTAACGCCACTTGGGTATATTCGTTCTTATGCTTTTGCTGCGATTGATGTTGCTGAAGATATGCTAATGGGGCCAGCCTATGCGAGCCCGTTAGCTCTTGAACGTGCCGGATTGACCCTTGGTGATTTAACCCTAATTGACATGCATGAAGCGTTTGCAGCTCAAACATTAGCTAATGTAAAGATGTTCGGTTCTAAGCGATTTGCACAACAAAAACTGGGTCGAGATAACGCTATTGGCGATATAGATATGGACAAGTTTAATGTTCTCGGTGGTTCGATTGCTTATGGTCATCCTTTTGCTGCGACTGGCGCAAGAATGATCATTCAAACCTTACATGAATTACAACGTCGTGGCGGTGGTTTTGCATTAAATACGGCTTGTGCCGCTGGTGGTCTTGGGGTGGCAATGATTTTGGAGGTAGAATAATGACGCAATCTGCATTTAGTTTATCTTATGGTGATAATGGCATTGGTTGGCTTAAAATCGATGTTGCCAATGACAAAATGAATACTTTACAAGCGGCTTTTGCTGATCAAGTCAGTGCTGTTTTTATGGAATTGAGCACCCATACCGATCTCAAAGGATTAGTGGTCTATTCAGGTAAATCTGATAATTTCATTGCAGGTGCTGATATTCGCATGCTGGCTGAATGTAAAACGGCAGCCGAGGCCGAAGCATTAGCGATTAAAGGCCAACAGTTATTTACTGCTCTTGAAGATTTGCCTGTTCATGTTGTTGCGGCTATTCATGGACCGTGTTTAGGCGGGGGATTAGAGCTTGCTTTGGCGTGTCATAGTCGAATTTGTACGGATGATGATATTACACGTTTAGGCTTACCTGAAGTGCAATTAGGTTTATTACCCGGCTCTGGTGGAACCCAACGTCTACCACGGTTGATTGGTGTTGCACATGGCTTAGAATTAATGTTAACGGGTAAACAAGTACGAGCAAAGCAAGCATTACAAAAAGGGTTAGTCGATCAAGTTGTCCCGCAGAGTATTTTACTACAGGCGGCGGAACAAGTAGCTTTAACCGCTAAACCGATCCGTACCCATTCATTTCAAGATTGGGCGATGACAGGCAATGCATTTGGTCGAAGTGTAGTGTTTGATCAAGCAGCCAAAAAAGCCCAACAAAAGGCGCGCGGTTGTTACCCTGCTATTGATGCGATTTTAGATACTGTAAAATATGGCTTAGAAAAAGGGGTTGAAGCGGGGCTTGAGCAAGAAGCAAAAGTGTTTGGTGATTTAGTGATGACCGCTGAATCACGTGCATTACGTAGTATTTTCTTTGCTACTACAGCGATGAAAAAAGAATTAGGGGCAGATGCTAAACCTAATCCCATTACGCGAATTGCCGTACTTGGTGGCGGTTTAATGGGGGGGGGTATTGCTTATGTTTCTGCTATTAAAGCTGGCTATGCGGTGCGAATTAAAGATATTACTAATGACGGTATTCAACATGCGCTTGCGTATAACTACGCTATTTTGAATCAACAACGTCAGCGGCATATTATTCGAAAATCACAACTTCAACAGCAGATGTTACGTATTACTGGTAGTACTGATTACCGTGGTATGGCGCATGCTGATGTGGTGATCGAAGCTGTGTTTGAAGATATCGCCCTAAAACAACAGATGGTTCAAGAAGTCGAAGCTAATACATCAGAGCACACGATTTTTGCCACTAACACTTCGTCGATTCCGATTCATCAAATTGCGGTAAACGCGCAGCGACCACAAAATATTGTTGGCTTACACTATTTTAGCCCCGTTGAAAAAATGCCATTAGTAGAAGTTATTCCACATGCAACAACCTCTGCAACAACCATTGCGACCGTGGTTGCATTGGCAAAAAAACAGGGCAAAACGCCAATAGTGGTTGCCGATAAAGCAGGTTTTTATGTTAATCGTATTTTAGCGCCTTATGTGAATGAAGCGGCTCAAATATTATTAGCTGGCGAGCCGATTGAGCATATAGATACCGCCTTACTTAATTTTGGTTTTCCTGTTGGACCCATCACATTACTTGATGAGGTTGGAGTGGATATTGGCGCTAAGATCAGTCCTATTTTGGTCACAGAGCTAGGTGAGCGTTTTGCCCCTCCTGCACTGTTTGATGTGTTACAACAAGATGGACGAAAAGGTCGTAAAAGCGGCAAAGGGTTCTATTTGTATAACACTAACAATAAAGAAGTAGATAAATCTATTTATACCGTGCTCGGTGTTGAGCCTCAACAACAATTAACGGAAGTGGATATTGCAATTCGTTGTACGCTAATGATGTTGAATGAAGCCGCGCGCTGTTTACATGAAGGGGTAATTAAATCTGCTCGTGATGGTGATATTGGGGCTATCTTCGGTATTGGTTTTCCACCCTTTCTCGGTGGGCCATTTAGGTATATGGATCATTTAGGTATCGATTTAGTGGTTGATATGATGCGGCAATACAGTGATTCTTATGGCGATCGGTTTGCGCCATGTGATTATTTAGTCGAGATGGCGCAAGCGGAACAGCGGTTTTATTAATGCTTTATAATGATAAAAACCCCATTTATTGAATATAAATGGGGTTTTTTATTTAGTATGCGTTTTTCTGGAAATCCGTTATTGATTCAATTGCTTTGCCGATCGTTAATGGCTCGGCATCATGATGCGTTTTACCTGTGTAATACATCACTAAACGGTTAGCTGTTCGAGGCTTTACCGTATCAACAATAAATTTAATCATGTCTGCACGGCTTAGTTTTTTTAGTTGTTCAACCACTAATTGACGCTGATTAAAATCTTCATCTTTATTACCAATACTGACCCAGAATCGTTGTGCACGTGAACGTAGGTTAGTATCGGGTTCAGATATCTGTGCAATGAGTCCTTTTTTACTGGCTTGCCATTGTGCTTCATTTAGCTCTAATAATACGAGTGCAAAAGCATTGGTAAAATCATCTATAGCCTCAGATAAGTAACTGGGTTCCGCTACGGGGGATTGAATATATAAGATCAATCCAGGGTGGCGATTTAACGGTAAATTACCCGTACCCACCATATAACCGAGTTGTTGTTTAGTACGTAATTCGTGGAAAAACGTAGTCGACATTAAATGGTTTGCCAGCGTATAAATGGCGATTTTTTTAGGTGTCGTTTGGCGTGATTGGTAATACATTAAAATAGCAGAGTCTTCATGGTGACAATCTAACTCATAGGTTAATGTTCCGCTGTTTTCTAAATGCACTAACGGGCGTTGAGACTCGCCGTATAATTGATCGGTTACTCTAAAGGCATCTTTTAATGTTTCAGCTAGGGCTAACGCATCTTTTTTGACCCAATTACCATAGACAAACGTATCAATGTGTATCTCTGCAAACATAGCCTCAACAAATGGCGGCAGTTCATCAATAGTAATGGTTTCTAGTGCTTTAATGAGGTGTGGATACGGTGGATTGTTGGGTTGTAATAACCCCGTTAGTTGATTAAATAGCTGTGAAATGGGTTTATCTTCAGCCACATTACGCCAATTACGTAACATTTGGGCTTTGATATTATCAAACCGTTGTTGGGTAAAATGACGATTTTTAAAACGCGCTAAAATCAGTTGCATCAACTGGGGTTGTTTTTCACTAAAGCCTGAAAGTTGTAGAGTTACGCCGCCTTGATGAGCATAAAGATTATAAGACATTCCTGCTATTTCAGCCGGATAAGCTGACTCATTAATCGCTTCTAACAGTAACTCAACACACAGGCGAGTTTTAACGATATTAGCCGTTGAACTGACGGCGTGTGGGCTATCAATGGCAACGTAGACAATGCCTTTTGGTACACGGAAGTCATGTTCTTGTTTATGCCATAATCGAAAGCCTGGCAGGTCTTGAATTAACTGTGGAGGCAGTTCTGATCCAGCCTCCAGCGGTAATGGCTCAAATTGTTCACACAAATAGATATTAGCATCAGGCAATAATAATTCATCATCAAGGCTAACATTAGTCCAGCGTTCAATTTGTAATGGTGTTAATGGTGTCACTGAATAGGGTGTGTCATACCAAGCGGCTACACGATCGTAATACCCACCTTGTGCGACTAACGTTAGTCGCATATTACTGACAGTAAAGTAAGCCAATAATTGTTCAAGTAAGTCTTGATCGTAGCCTTCCATCATATAGTCACCGTAGATAATATCTTCAGCGTTGTAATGAAGAAGGTTCATCACCAAATAACTAACAGTATCAAGAGGACGGCTTTTTTCTTGGTAGCGGAAAGCCATTTCTAATACTGATTTCTTTTCTTGATAACGCCAATTATTTAACCCTTGCTGTTTTATTAGCGCAATAAAGGCAAATACACATTGAACGATTTCATCGGTTTGTTGCTGACCTTTAGGTGTTAAATTTAAACTAATCGTAAATTCGCGGAAATTATTACCACTGACACCACCGCCCGCAGTAAGAGTATTGATTAAGCCCCGTTGTTTTAAAATCGCCATTAAACTACCAGAGCCTTCATTACCTAATAAATGGGCAATATAGGATAATGGTTTGATTTTATAATATGCATCAACGGATGGCATTACGAACGATAACGTTAGCTTACGCAATTCCTTTATAGGTTCAATTTGAATGAACTTCTGGCATTCATTTTCAGTAATAAATGGCATGTCTATTGCTACCTTTTTAGTGGTAGCGTTGGGGATTTTGCTAAAGAAGTCTTGTGTATATTGTTCTAGTTGATCTAATGACTGTGGACCCAGTAGCACCAGCCCCATGACATCAGCAGAATAATGTTGATGATAAAAAGCCAGTAAATCATCACGTACTGATTGACCATTACGATCATCAAGGGTGGTGAGATCGCCAACAGAAAACTTGGCAAAAGGATGCGCTTGATTGATGGTTTCTTTTTGCACTTGATATAAACGACGAACATCGTCTTTTATTTTTAGTTTATATTCAGAATCAACGGCTTGTCGTTCTTTATCAACGGCATCTTCATTGAATAATGGGGCGGTAAAAAATTGCCCAAAGCGATCGAGTCCCTCCTCAAAATTATGGGGACTGATTTCAAAGAAAAAGGTCGTATTTTCGGTGCCTGTCCACGCATTATTACTACCGCCATTACGGTTGATAAACGTTTGGAACTCACCAACACGCGGGTATTTTTCAGTGCCAAGAAATAGCATATGCTCAAGGAAGTGTGCCATACCTTGGCGATCCATAGGATCATCAAAATGACCAATCTCTACCGATAAGGCAGCAGCAGAACGAGGTGCTTCAGCATCATGTACGAGTAATACTCGAAGTTCATTCGCTAAAGTGAGGTAGCGATACTGCTTATAATCGTTAGGACTAGTATGCACAGGAAGAGCCTATTTTTGAGGGAATTAACGTAAGTATGACGTTCAATATTAAGGCTGGCAAATTGAAGATGCGATTAGATGAATTATACGTCGTATTTTTGTTAATAAATTGATGAAGTCGTCATTACTTAATCAATTGAAGTATTGATTAATGGCAGGCTTAACCACAGAATGAAACTATGTAGTTATGCCAATAATAAAAGCGTGTAATAATGATCGACCAACTCCAAATGAGAGTCGGAACAGCAATTGTTTAACTGAGGTTATAAAAGATCTATGCAAATTTATATAATGCGTCATGGTGAAGCTGAAAATTTTGCACCCAGTGATGCCGAACGTCCATTAACCGCACGCGGTATTGCGCAATCACAGCAAATGGCAACATTACTAGCTTCGCATTTAAAGGGGGAGTTAGATCACGTGTGGGTTAGCCCTTATCTACGTGCTCAACAAACATGGCAAGCAATGGCGGATATCTTACCAACACCAACACAACTGGGTAGTGTTGAAGATATTACCCCTTATGGTGATGCTGAAACGGTTGCTGATTATATTAAAGCGACCATTGAAACTGAGCAGCCACAATCGTTATTGCTGATTTCACATTTGCCTTTAGTTGGCTATTTAACCGCTGAGTTGGTGGCTGGTTTACAACCGCCGATGTTCCTAACCTCAGCCATTGCAGCGGTAGATTACGATCCTCAATCAGGGCAAAATAAATTGTTGTGGCAGCACCAACCGCATAAATAATGGACAAGAAATGATCATGGCTAAATTTGGAATTGTGGCACTGATAGGTTTATTGTTTACCGCTGGATGCAGTGTGGGTGAGCCGGTTCGTATTTCTGCTAACGGTATGGTGAAATGGACGGGTGGGCATACTGAAGGTATGCATATTTCACAAACGGGCAGTAGTATAACTTTTGCCAATTATTCCAATGAAGTTGGTGCTACGGCATTAGTTATTTTTGCGCGAATTGATAGTGCAAAGAATGATAATTGTGAATATTTTTACGTTGAAACCGCAGTTAAAAAACGTCTTAAAGTCTGTGAGACAGGAGAAGTGACGTTATTTAACCGTGGTAAAGTCGTCAAAGTTGGGCATATGGTAAAATCAAGATATTAGCGCTCCGGTATATCAATTAACATTAGCAATGCGCCCGCACCGCCAAATTCTAATGGTGCTTGGTGAAAAGCCATCACATCCGGATGTTGTGCTAACCACATTGGTGTTTTTTGTTTCAATATATATTTACCAATGCCGTGCATAACGCAAGCACATGACACATGTTCTTTGATGCACGCTGCAATCATTGCTGCTAATTCTCGTTTTGCTTCTTGTTGTGTCATACCATGCATATCAAGATAAATATCAGGCACATACACGCCACGACGTAGTTTTTTTACTTCATACTTAGACACACCATCACGCGCATATTGAGTTGGGCCAGTATCACTAAGGTGTGGTTCAAACTCATCTGAGAAATAAAACTCATGATTTTGGGTCTCTTTACCCATCACTTTTGCTTTATCCGCTTTTGAGTTCTGTCGACGTGGCGTGATTATGGTATCATGCACGAACTTTTTTACGCCTTTTACCTCTGCCTTGAAGAGGTCAAAATCATCTTCAAGCTGTGAATTTTTATTACTCATAATGAAATTCCAACAATTATATAGTGGTATTGTAGCGTTTATCGGAGGCTATTTTGGATAAGATTTTTGTCGACGAAGCTGTCAGCGAACTTCACACATTGCAGGACATGCTACGTTGGACGGTAAGCCGTTTTAACGCTGCTGGCCTATTTTATGGTCATGGTACAGACAATGCGTGGGATGAAGCCGTGCAACTGGTACTACCGACAGTTTACTTACCGTTGGATGTTCCACCGGAAGTGCGTAATTCGCGTTTAACAAGCAGTGAGCGTCATCGTATTGTTGAACGTGTTATGCGTCGAATCAATGATCGTACACCCGTTTCATACTTAACGAATGTTGCCTACTTTTGCGGTATGGAGTTCTTCGTTGATGAACGTGTATTAGTGCCACGTTCACCGATTGGTGAGCTCATTGAAAACCGTTTTGAACCATTTTTACAACAAGAACCAACTCGCATCATGGATCTGTGCACGGGCAGTGGCTGTATTGGTATTGCTTGTGCGCATATGTTCCCAGAAGCAGAAGTGGATATCGTTGATATTTCGACAGATGCACTCGCTGTTGCTGAGCAGAATATAACGGATCATGGCCTTGAGCAGCAAGTGATTCCGCTTCGTTCTGACCTTTTACGTGATATACCGAAAGATAAATACGATCTGATCGTTACTAATCCACCGTATGTTGACCAAGAAGATATGGACAACCTACCGGAAGAATTCCGTCATGAGCCAGAGCTTGGTTTAGCTGCTGGTAGTGATGGCCTGAAATTGGTTCGTCGTATTCTTGCTAACGCACCAGATTACCTTAAAGATGATGGTATTCTGATTTGTGAAGTAGGTAACTCAATGATCCACATGGAAGAGCAATATCCGCACATTCCATTTATGTGGTTAGAGTTTGCTAATGGTGGTCACGGTGTATTCATGTTAACTCGTGAACAACTAGTTGATTGTGCAGCAGATTTTGCACTTTACCGCGATTAATCAGTACTAAAACAACAGATTAAATAAAAAGCCGACATCAATATAATTGACGTCGGCTTTTTTTATCGAAATTTTGATACTGTTTTTATTTAGATTAACGAAAAAATCACGCTTTATGCTGTGCTTGTTTTTGTTTTAATGACGCCATTACAGTGGCTTGATGTTGCAGATAATCATCTAAACCAGCACGACGTAAATTACACGATGGGCAATCACCACAACCGTCACCGACAATACCGTTGTAACAGGTTAGTGTTTGCTCGCGAATGTAATCTAGTTTTCCATATTGATCAGCAAGCGCCCATGTTTCTGCTTTGTTCAGCCACATTAATGGGGTTTCGATAGTAAATTGACGATCCATACCTAACACTAATGAGTGGTTAAGCGAACGTACAAATTCATCGCGGCAATCAGGGTAGCCAGAGAAATCAGTTTCACAAACGCCAGTGATAACGGCTTCTGCACCAATTTGGTAGGCATAAATACCCGCTAAGGTTAAAAATAAAATGTTACGCCCTGGTACAAATGAATTCGGTAAACCATTAGCTTGTAATTCATGGGAGACAGGAATGCTATCGCGAGTTAATGAACTAATTGCAAGTTCACCGAGTAAGCTAACATCCATGATTTTATGAGCGGCAACCCCGAGATCTTTAGCAATATGTTCAGCAATTTCAACCTCTAGTTTGTGGCGTTGACCATAATCAAACGTAATACAGTGCACTTCATCGTAGTGCGCTAATGCTTGAATGAGACATGTGGTCGAATCTTGACCGCCACTGAAAACAACTACGGCTTTTGCCATGATGAATTATCCTTTGTGAGTGATTACCGAGAAACAGTCGGTATAACAACATGCGAATAATAATGTTATTAGCATGAAGGGGTATGCTAACTCAGCTGAAGACGATAGAAAAGTAGCTATCACAAATAGCATAGATAAAAAAAGCCGCACTAAGTCTGCGGCATAAAATAAGCATGGTACGTTATCCATATAAATCTAATTACCAGAAGTGCAGAGGACAATTAGGTTTATCTGTATTTGCCTAAAAATACAATAATAAAGGGTGTCAATAGAAAGAGGGGGTTGGCGCTGTAGCTAACCAACTCAAGGGGCTGTTCTTTATCTGTTATACCAGCCATTCACCCGTTTGTTGTAAGTGTTGTAATTGGGCAAGGTAAGCACTGATATCGCCAATATTAGCCGCGACCCATTCATCGTTATAATAGGTTTCTAAGTAGCGTTCACCGCTATCACATAATAACGTTACGATTGAACCTGTCTCACCGCGTTGTTTCATTTCAGTTGCTAATTGCAGTACGCCATAAAGGTTAGTACCTGTTGATGCACCGGCTTTACGCCCAATGATCTTTTCTAGCCAATGGACAGTTGCGACACTTGCTGCATCAGGAATTTTTCGCATTTCACTGATAACATTAGGAATGAAACTTGGTTCAACCCGTGGTCGACCAATACCTTCAATTCGGCTGCCTACTTCTAATGTGATATTGGCATCTCGTTGCATAAAATAGTCATAGAACACTGAATTTTCTGGATCAACCACGCATAATTGAGTTGGGTGCATTTGATAACGAATATAGCGACCAATCGTAGCTGATGTGCCACCCGTACCGGGGCTCATCACAATCCAAGTCGGAATGGGAAAACGCTCAAATGCCATTTGGTTAAAAATACTGTTCGCAATGTTGTTATTCCCACGCCAGTCTGTTGCACGCTCAGCGTAGGTAAATTGATCCATATAATGACCCTTTAACTCTTCGGCTAAACGGCGCGATTCATCATAAATGGCTGCTGATGAATCAACAAAATGGGCTTTACCCCCATAAAACTCAATTTGTTCAATTTTTTTAGAGGCTGTTTTTCGTGGGACAACGGCAATAAAGGGTAATCCGAGTAAACGTGCAAAGTAGGCTTCTGATACCGCAGTACTTCCTGATGATGACTCAATCACCGTCGTATCTTGGTTGATCCAACCGTTACATAAAGCATATAAGAACAATGAACGCGCTAAGCGATGTTTAAGACTGCCCGTTGGATGCGTACTTTCATCTTTTAGATAAAGATCGATACCTGCAAGGCTGGGAATATCTAATTTAATCAGATGCGTATCTGCAGAACGTTGATAGTCTGCCTCAATGGCTTTTATGGCTTGACTGATCCAAGCATTTTGCACTGATGCAGTATTTGCAGTCATATTCATTGTATTACCTCTTTGCTTAATTCGAATCCATCGAGTATTTACGTAATTAACTTCCTTGAAGCAATTGGGTATATAGTAAACAATATTATTGAAAAAATCTTTGCCTTATTTTTTGTTTAACCGGAATTTAATAGTATTTTTTTCTATTTTTATTATTATTTTTGAATTTATTTTCTATATTATTATTTTAATATAGAATTTATTTTTATTTGTATAAGTTGTGTATTCATAACTGTTACCACTTTAAGTGTAAAATCACAGGCTGTCTATTGTGAGGTTGCATAAATACAGTGGTAGGGATCAGTATTATGAGTATTTTTTTTGCCTCTTTATTGAATAAGAGGTATTTTTTAGTAAGTATTTACTCTTTTATCGTAATTTGGTGGAATGAATGGCAGTTTTAGATAGTGTTGATAGAACGTTATTACGTTTATTGCAAGATGATGCAACCATGCCACTGGCAGAACTTGCAGACGCTGTGAATTTAACAACCACCCCATGTTGGAAGCGATTAAAGCGTCTTGAGGAAGATGGTATTTTGCGCCAACGGGTAGCATTACTCGATCCCATAAAATTAGGCATCGCTTTTACTGCTTTTGTACAAATTAAAACCAGCAACCATTCTCAAGATTGGTTTAATCACTTTGTTGCGACGGTAACTGAGTATCCTGAAGTGATGGAATTTTATCGTATGGCGGGAGAGTATGACTATATGATGAAAGTGCAAGTGGCTGATATGCAAGCTTTTGATAATCTATATAAGAAGTTAGTCGCTTCGGTTGCTGACCTTACTAATGTAACGTC
Organism: Photobacterium carnosum; assembly: GCF_021236965.1. NCBI lineage: Bacteria > Pseudomonadati > Pseudomonadota > Gammaproteobacteria > Vibrionales > Vibrionaceae > Photobacterium > Photobacterium carnosum. The sequence continues at coordinate 161,703 of NZ_WMDN01000002.1, forward strand.
TACTTTTGCAATGGAACCACTAAAATACACTACAGCGTTGCCTGTTTAAGCGTATAGATAGACTAAAAATAACCCCGAGTCATTAGCAATAGTGGTTCGGGGTTATTTTTAGGTTGCCAGTTATAAATTAGCGTTGACGAATAAGTCCTTCCTGAACAGCTGTTGCCACTAATTGCCCTTGCTGATTATAAATCTCACCACGAACAATACCGCGCGAACCGCTAGCCGATGGGCTTTCAATCACATACAGTAACCACTCATCAACTTTAAAGGGACGATGAAACCACATTGAATGGTCAATAGTTGCGACTTGCATATTAGGGCTGAATAATGTCACCCCGTGAGGATGCAATGAGGTAGTTAAAAATCCCCAATCAGACGCGTAAGCCAACATATATTGGTGAACACTTAATTCATTTGGCATCTCACCGTTGGTTTTGATCCACAAATATTGCTTAGGTTCTTCAATCGCTGGTTTTAACGGATTCACGACTGTTACAGGACGAACTTCAATGGGACGAGTGTGACCAAACATTTCAACAATCTTTGGTGGTAAATATTGTGCGACCGATTCAACCAAGTCACTTTCAGACGCTAAGCCTTCGGGACCCACCACATTTGGCATTGTCGCCTGATGTTCAAAACCTTGTTCATCAGCTTGATAAGACGCGGTTAAGTAAAAAATAGGGCGACCATTTTGAATTGCTTTTACACGGCGAGTACTAAAACTTCTACCATCACGCAGCGTTTCAACATCATAGATAATCGGTTTTTCAGGATTACCAGGTAAAAGAAAGTAGCTATGAAAAGAGTGTAAATGACGATCGGGATCTACCGTTTGCTGTGATGCCGATAAAGACTGACCAATAACCTGACCACCATATACCTGTGGCAAACCTAAGTTCTCACTTTGACCGCGAAAGAGTTCACGTTCAATTTGCTCTAATTGCAGTAGAGTTAGTAGTTCATCTAATTGTTTGCTCATGGTATATCCTGAAAAATAAAAACTAGGGGAATGGTATGCTGATTTAACGCTGCTGCCAATATGCCTATGAGTGCCCTTGCCATCGATAATAACGCAGTGATATTCGCCCAGTATCAGATACGGCAACGTTTTCTGCCCTTAATGCTGCTATTTGTTTTAATAATGCATCATCTTTCAATGATATACGCCCTTGGCTATTAATCACGCGATGCCATGGTATTTTTGAGCCATCAGGTAAGGTTGCCATTAAGCGCCCCACATGACGAGCATAGCCCGAATAACCTGCAAATTTTGCAATGTCGCCATAGGTAGAAACTTGCCCAAATGGAATTTGGTAGACTTGGCTATAGATTTGATTGCAAAAGTCGTCCATATTTATAAGTAGTCGTTAAATAATATGCTTGGTAAATAATAGCGGCTCTCATTTTTTAAACAACAGGATAACGCAAGGAGGTGTTGCCATGTTGTATGCTGCTGCATTGGTTACCGTTACCTTAATTTTAACGGTGTTAGGTGTTAGTGCTCTCGGTCCAACAGCGGGAGAACTGCCTGTGTTGGCGCTTGCTATTCCTGCGCTGTGGTTATTGCCGCAAAGTGGTGTTGCAGGTTGGCTATTACTCTGTGGCTTTGGCGCTTATGGTGCGATGTTACCTGAACAACCTCTAGCATTATCCATTAGCTTATTTATGATGCTACCGATCTTGATGATTTGTACATCTGCTAAAGGCTGTTGGCAGCTTGGCGCATTAATGGTTTCGATTGTACTCTCAATGAATGTAGGGCTAATGGCATTGCAAGGTGAGGGTAAACTTGAAGGTAGTATTAGCGCCACGGTGATCCAAATTATTGCTATTGGGGTAATTTGGTATTCTGCGCGTTGTTGGCGTCCTATTGCGGGTAATACATGGTGGCCATTATTAGCCGTATTGCCACTATGGCTTGGTGGTATGGAAGCCGCGGCATTAGTTGGGTTGTGTGTTACGGGCTTAATTGCCGCGTTGCAAAGCCTTGTCAAAATGAAACATCAAGATTGGATCCCACGTTTAGCCTGTGTGTTACCTGCAATAGCGTTTACGACCTTAGTGGTGCTGCCACAGTTTAGTGTTGCTAACCCGATTTTAGTTTCATGGTTATTAATATTAGGCGGGGGATTATTAGGTGAATCGTTATTAGATGATCCTGAAGAGGAAGATGAATAGCATTGCCAACAGATAATAGTTTGAAATTGTTACTATTTGCTTTGTTTTGATTGAATAATCAGCAGTCAATCAAAAGGGTAAGATAACCGCTTGCATTATGGGCGAGGTTAATAGATAATCCTTCCCGTTCTCGAGAGAGACAAAGAATCTATGGAGGCTCCTATTGGTCCTCCCGCAACACTAACTTGTGAACTCGGCCAGATCCGGAAGGAAGCAACCGCAGCAGGCGTCGTGTGTGCCGGGATGTGGCTGGTGGGAGCTTCCACCCATCTAGCGTTTAGCAAATCCCTTTCTTATCAAATAGTTACATTCTAATTCACTCTTTACAGTGTAGTTCAATATTATTATTTTGCTCTTTTTATTACTATCAATAATAAATACTTCGTTATAATCTTCAAACTACCAAACTACCAAACTACCAAACTACCAAACTACCAAACTACCAAACTACCAAACTACCAAACTACCAAACTACCAAACTACCAAACTACCAAACTACCAAACTACCAAACTACCAAACTACTCACATATTTAGACCTGTAGGCGTATTACAAGCGTCATTTAATCTAAGCGTTATGTGGATTCAAGTGTCATGTGTTCAAGTATCATGTGATCCAAGCGTTACCTAACCACAGAACCATCAGGGAGGTTACGAACGAGATAGGGAATCTACTATTAGCGTGTTGTAGAGCTAATTGTTTTTATTGAGGATGTTATTACCTCATCCTTTAATATTCCTTTGACAGTGTTGGCGAATCTTGTTTTATATTTTCAAGTATTTTGCCATTTAGTGTATCAATACACTTAATTAATTCTTCTGTTATATAATAAAGATTTATATCAGATGGCATTAGTGTACTAAGAAGCATTTTCTTTTCTATTGGGTATTCAGTCTCTGACATTGCAATGTCTAAGCAGCAGTCTAATAATGAATTTATTTCATGCGAAATACCATCAAAAACAGCAGGATTTGGGGTGGTGATATTATCAATATTAATATAAAAGCCGACTATTTCACCATTAGACTTGATTGATTTATTTTTTAATAACTCTGGATTTTGTTTTTCTAAGTTATTCCAATTAACTAATACCCCTAATGACTTAAATAGTGTTGTAATTTGCTGCTGATATGACGATAAAGCATTTGCTACATAATAAACATCATTATCTGCTATGGTTGGTTTATACCGTAATATATTTTCATTGTTATATAGGTAGCTGTTTAAGCTGATTATTTCTAGATAAGCATTTTTTAAACCATTTAATACTCTACCAAGTAAAGGCTGGGAGTTACCTATATGATTAAAATAGTTAGGTGTGTTTGATGGGTATATTTCTTTGTAAAGAGTATTTAAATTAACTATTTCTAAGTGTTCAAAATCTAAAAAATTAATACGTTCTTTAAATTCTTTTAAGTGACTAAAATAATTAAGGTGCATGTTTTGATTAATAGTGGTTTGTATTTGCTTTGTAGATAATTCTATTTGAGTCGCAGTCTGTTTACTTCGATGTACCATTGCAACGATACCCATGATAGCGGCTGTCGCTGTTAGTATTTTTAGTGGGAATGAAAACCAACTTAACAGGTTATCAAAACACTGATACGTGTAACACTCTATAAGCTCACCATTAAATGAGCCTCTAATTTTAATAGAAAAATATACACTAATGATGACTCCCGATACACCAACACCAACAAATACCCAATCTCTAGTTAATTTAGATGAATCAAAGAAAACACAAAGACGCTTAAGAATACTTACCATTTACTTATTGCTCGTTGGTGGATAGCAATTTAGGAACTATCTGAAGTTAAGAGTGGAAGCGTTATTTTATCATTAATATTACTAGCATATGAGTGTTATTGTAGTGGTACATTAAATTGGTCACTTAGATTCAGATGTAAATTGACTTTACTTCCACATTTTTAGTAACAAAATATCAGAAATTAACGAGTTGTATATCACACAAAAACCATGTTTATTGGCGTCTTTAATGCTCAAGCGCATGATGAATAGATCACGGATAGCTCGTGCCTCTCTTTCGAGATGACGGATAATAACCTGCGTTACACTTCTGATTTTACGATGATCAATAAATTGAGTGATGTAATTAATGTTATGGATAATTATCCGTATATTATTAAATTGTGATGCTTTTATATTAGAGCTTATATAAACAGGTTCTGACGTTGAAGTGAAATTAACAGATTTTAATTGAAATATATTACAGGGAAGGATATGACGTTTTAGCGTGAAGGGCAGATAGAATAGAAGGTTTGAAAACAGTTGGCAAGATAGCACTATCAAAGCTTCTAATAGATTAAATGTATTAGAAGCTTTGCTACAGTTTAACGATGTTCGTTAAACATTAGACACTATTTTGCTAGAGATTTTTGCTAATTTTTTGGCTTTTTTCTCTTTTGTCGTTAAAGATGGTTTTTTATTACCTTTCTTGGTATCTAAAGACTTACTCATAACACTAACCTCTTGTTTTTTTGAGGTTGGTCATCTTGGCCAACGACGGATTAAAGAGCGACATTCAGTTCTTGTCGCTTTTCTCTAATATGCGCCTATCACTTAAAAATGCAATGACATTTATGCAAACAAAAAACTTACTTTTAGGGTGTTTAGAATAATTCTCATCAAGAAGGCTTATGCATTACTCGCTAAATTTGTTTTGAATATTTACTTAGTTTTAGGTGTGAAAATATCACTCCGCCAATTGTATAAAAAATGTGTTATAATGCGTGAAATTTTATTACAGCCTGAGAATAAAAGAGAGCTACAGCTGAATATTCTTCATTGGTATAATTCTAAGTTATACCGTAGTGCAATATAGATTTAAGTTGTTTACTGCTATGTATATCCATAGCATTCAATAAGTTACGTACTAATTTGAATAATATCTTCCTGTAAACGTTCGTTGTCTGATATCTATTGATTTTTGTTATATTAGCCATTGATTTCAACGACTTAGTTATCTGTCTGTATAAACTAAATTTGTATGTTCAAAATCAATAAGGTAAACCATGACAAAGTCTACAGTTAAAGATTCTAATTTATCAATCAACGCTAAGCCTAAAAGAAAAAAGCCATTAACAGTAAATCAGAGAACGGTTAGTATTCGCGAGCGTATTGAAAACATTAAAGCGCAACAAGCATGGGATAAGGAATGGGAGAATGACGAATAATATTGAGTTGATGAATAAAATTAACACGGTATTACTATTACATTCTGAATCCTTAAGCCATTGGGAACGTGACTATTTGAGTAATCTTTATCAAACGGTTATCAATCATGGCGAATTATCTGATAAACAATTAGATTTATTTGAAAAAATATTATTACGTCGAAAAATAACGAATATACAGTAATATTTAATGCTGTATTCGTCGTAAATATCAACGAAAATCATAAATTCGAATCCGTCGTTCCTTGTCGTAAGGAACGAGCGCGATTAGGCTATGACTATTGCCATGCCTTACGACTAAGAGTCAGTTTTTATTGTAACTGTTCGGCTAAATAGTCCAAAAAAGCTCTAATCTGTGGTTTTAGATATTGAGCGCTTTTATATACGGCATAAATTTCACCACTGCTATTTTCATTATGCGTGACTGTCCATTTTGGTAGTAAGATCTCTAATTCTTTACTATCAATATAAGGTGTCACCATCCAATCAGATAATAATAATACCTTTCTTTTTATCGTTTATGATTTGTTGGAAAGAGTATATTAATTATTTTTAAACGATGTAATCGATATATAAGCGTAACAGTTTTGCATAAAACGCAAAGATATAACTAAATAATAGGGTGATTCTAATTAAATATAGCTCTAAGCTCGGTAATTGGCGATCTCAATTAAATTACCGTCAGGATCACGAAAATAGATCGACATAATTTTACTCATCGCGCCTGTGCGTTCAACAGGGCCGTCAATAATAGTGATACCACATTGTTCAATATGTTGTTGGGCTTGAGCCAAATCAGTATTGGTAATAAAACATAAGTCAGCACTCCCTATGTGTACGGCTCGTGCTGTGGGCTTAAATTCAGCGCCATATTGGTGAAGGTTGATTTTTTGGTTACCAAAACGTAATCCAAATCGACTATTGGCAAAGGTTATCAGTTCCATGCCTAAAACTGTCTGGTAGAAATCAGCACTAATATTAATGTTTTTCACCGTGAGAACTAAATGGTCAAGATGGCTAATATTCATGATGTTACTCCAATCCATATTGTAATAAGAAAGCCAACCTTTATATACTTTCAATAAGTAAGGTATCGTGGTTGGCAATCTGTTTATACTGATATTATTAGAATAAGCGAAGATTAAAAGCTAACCTTTTAATCACTATTATTAGTGGCTGGTTAACAATTTTTGATTTAAGTTTGGATCATCATGAACAGCAAATTGATTGATTATTTTGGCGGTTGCTTCATTCATACCTATAAGTTCAGTGGTTGCGCCTTGTGATCTTAATTTAAGAATGATTTTATCTAATGCTGTTATGGCAGTGATATCCCAAAAATGTGCTAACGATAAATCAATTTTGACATGCTTAGCAACGTTATTAACATCAAAGAACGATGAAAAGTGATCCGCAGAAGCAAAGAATATTTGCCCATAAACATTGTAAATTTGTTCATTTTCCAGCGTTGATTTCACGACAACGCATTGGCTAACTTGATGTGCAAAGAAGACTGATGATAGTAATACGCCAATGAAGACACCAATCGCCAGATTATGTGTTGTCACAACGACGATAACCGTCGCTAACATCACGATGTTGCTTGATAGCGGATGATGTTTAATGTTTTTAATGGAATCCCATGAAAATGTACTAATGGATACCATTATCATTACAGCGACTAAAGCGGCCATCGGAATGAGTTTTAGAATATCACTTAAACATAAAATCATTATTAATAAGGCGATACCTGAAAATAGCGTGGATAAACGGCTTCGTCCTCCTGATTTAATATTGATCATCGATTGGCCTATCATGGCACAGCCTGCCATTCCACCCAGTAAACCCGTACCAATATTGGCGATGCCTTGCCCTTTACACTCTTGGTTTTTGTTACTTGTAGTTGAGGTTAAGTCATCAATAATGGTTGCTGTCATCATCGATTCGAGTAATCCAACGGCAGCAAGCGCTAAAGAATAAGGAAAGATTATTTGTAAGGTATGGAACGTAAGGGGAACATCGGGCAATAAAAAGATAGGTAGCGTATCGGGTAATTGCCCCATATCACCAACAGTGCGGACATCTAACCCAAATAATACTGCAACGATAGTTAAATAGATAATACAGACAAGAGGCGAAGGGATCAGTTTGCCGATAATGGGTATAAGCGGAAATAGGTAAATAATAGCTAAACCACTGGCTGTTAATAGATAAACAGACCAAGTTGTATGTGTTAATTCTGGAAGTTGAGCCATAAAAATAAGTATTGCTAACGCGTTAACAAATCCAGTAATAACAGGTTTAGACACAAAGCGCATTAAATTACCAAGCTTTAAATATCCGGCAATTATTTGTATTACACCTGTAAGAATAGTGACGGCCATTAAGTATTGCAGTCCGTGTTCTTTTACAAGGGTGATCATTAATAATGCCATTGCCCCAGTTGCCGCTGAGATCATGCCTGATCGTGCTCCGACAATGGCAATAATAACGGTCATTGAAAAAGAAGCATATAAACCAATTTTAGGATCAACGCCCGCAATAATGGAAAACGCGATAGCTTCTGGTATTAGGGCTAGGGCAACCACAATTCCGGCAAGGAGATCTTTCTTTATATTATATAACCAGTTGTTTTTTATGTAATCTAACATGTAATCTCTATATTTTAGACGTGTAAAAGCCACGGATAAAGTCCGCAAACATTTAGGATCAGGAAGTTTTAGCTATGGCAGGCATAGCAGAGTGACAGCAAGAGAGCTGCATTTTTAGAGTAATGAGCCGGCGCTCATTAGAGGGAGGTTAAGGCGGCGTAATCTTCAAGTTTAACTACTTTTATTTGGGAATATGATGATGAAATCATACTCGGCGTTTTAGATGTGGGTGATGCTAACATAGAAATAAATAGATAACAAAATAGTTAGTAGTCTAAACGAAATGATTGTATTCGTTTTTTTCGCTTGCTTATTTAGTATGTTGTTATTAGTTTTGTCGAATAACAATTATTGTAGTGATGGGTTAGCAAAGTACTGTTGCTCTTCGCTATTGGTTTATGTCTACTCGGATGGATCTCTATCAATGAATACCACTATTCAAACCATGCTTGGTCATCGCTCTATTCGTCAATTTACGGATGATGCTATTTCTGCTGAGCAATTAAAGACGATTATTGCAGCAGGTATTGCTGCTTCTAGTTCAAGCATGATCCAAGCAACATCGATTATTCGCATTACTGATCCTGAGAAACGCACTGCATTGGCACATCTTGCCGGTGATCAGGCTTATGTAAAACAAGCGGCTGAGTTTTTAGTGTTCTGTATTGATTATCAACGCCATTATTCTATTAGTGCTGAGATAAAACTAGAATACACAGAGTTAGCCTTAATTGGGGCGATTGATAGCGGCATCATGGCGCAAAACTGTTTATTAGCGGCTGAATCTATGGGGTTAGGTGGGGTTTATATTGGAGGATTGCGTAATAATCCCCATGAGGTTGATGCTTTATTGAATTTACCACCGTATAGCGCGGTATTATTTGGTATGTGCTTAGGTGTGCCTGCGCAAGATCCACAATCAAAACCACGCTTACCGATGGATATGATTTTGCATGAAAATGAATATCAGCCATTAAATAAACCGTTATTAGCTGAATATGATCAACAAACGATTGACTATTATCAGCAGCGTTCTAGCCATAATAAACAACAGGATTGGTCTAGCGCGGTAACGGCAACGTTATCAAAAGAATCACGCCCATTTATCGCGAGTTATTTAAACAGCAAAGGGTTAATGACAAAGTAATATTGTACTAACAAGATTGCGATGTTTAATTTAAGCCCATTGTTTTCATTATTATGATCAGGTGACGTATTAAAAACGCCATTCTGATCATGATGAAATGCCTTTCTGCTAATTGTCTTTAAAATAATAACGAATAGGTTTTGTTTTTATTGGTAGGAAAATAATTGGAATAAGTAATAAGTAACCCCACCGCAATAATAAATAGCCCACCCGTAATAGTATAAAAGGTGGGTAGTTCATCAAAAATCCCGCATCCAAAAATATAAAAATACACTTTTGAAGTAAAAGATTTGAAGTAAAAGAATAGCGTTATATGTGATTTTTTTTGTATTTTTTTGCATTTAATATTTAGCAATTAAAAGCAGAGTGGATACTGAACCTAAAAAAGAATGAATAGTTTTAGTCATAAGATTAGAACCAGCATTAGCAACTGTAATCAGTAATATCAACTTATCATTAGTAGCGAGAAGGGCAACCTTGCTATCCTAACCATTATTCCAGTAACATGGAATTATAAATAATGAATGTTGAGGTCAAAGATCAAGATCAGCTACGACGCTATGTGGCAAAACAATGGGGCGGTCAAATGACTTATCAACCAAGAATACCCCCAGAACCAATGGCTGTTGTTAAGTATCGAACTTGTCATCATTAACGCATCCTATGGCTTTAGGGGCGACATTTACACATTCATCTATTAACTCTGATATTGGTGAGGCTCCGTTAGTGTTAGTCTCGTCAGCAATGCGTCATCGTCATCGTTGGAGCATGACACATAAAATAACAACCTATGGAGTAACAATAACGCATGGCTTTTAATGGTTATCTTCAGGCTGAAAATTTACGAATAATAATAGAGATAGGTTAAGGTGAAATAATTTATGGCTATTATTTGGAAATTACGCCACTACATTAGAATGTTTGCGCGTCAATATTTAATCGCAATCGTTGCTTTACAAGTGGTTGCTTTACTTAATTTAATACCGTCGTGGTTAATCGGTCATATTGTCGATGGTATTAGTCACGGTACATTGAATCTGAGAACGTTACTGATTGATGTTGCTGGAATTATTGGCTCGGCATTGGCGATGTACGGCTTGCGTTATGTGTGGCAAAGCCGATTATATGGGGCTGCTATTGCTATAACACAGGTGCTACGACGGGATCTGTTTCATCAATTGTCTTTGTTGCCACCGTCATTCTATGCTCGTCGTAGTACTGGCGATTTGATGGCACACGCAACCAATGATCTTAATGCGGTAGAAGAATCTACGGGCATGGGCATTATGACGTTAGTCGATTCTTTTATTGCGGGCTTCACTGTTATTTTCGGAATGATATTTGTTGTTAGTGGTCAGCTAACCGCGGTTGCTTTGTTGCCTTTTCCGTTATTAATTTATTGTACGCATCGATATGGTTCGCGCTTACACCAAGCATTTGATGCAGCTCAAGCCAGTTTTTCTGATTTAAATGAAGAAGCGCGTGAAACCGTCGCTGGGGTTCGAGCTGTTCGTTCACACGGCATTCGTGCGCGCCAAGAACAGCGATTTGAACAATCGTTAGATAATACGCTTACGACAAATCTTGCTGTCGCTAAGGTGGATGCAGCGTTTGCGCCAACGGTTCAAGTTATCTATGGCTTATCTTTTGTGTTGTCATTGGCTTATGGCGCATGGTTGATTTCACAGGGCAATATAACCATTGGTTTATTTACGACCTTTACCCTTTATCTGGGGCAATTAATGGGGCCCTTTATGCAGTTTGGCTGGCAATTTAATGTGTTTCAACGTGGCAATACATCATGGTCACGCTTAGAAGCACTATTTGCAGAGCAACCGGATGTAAAAGAAGGACAACAAATATTACCCGCAGATGCTGAACCGAATTTGGATATCAATATTGCCGAATTTGTTTATCAGAATGCCAATCAATGTGCGTTGCAAGATATTCAAGTTAAAGTGCCAGCGGCTGGGTTGGTTGGCGTCACGGGTCCAACGGGGAGTGGAAAAAGTACATTGCTGCATTTAATTATGCGCCAATTTCCACTGGCAAAGCCCTCTGAAATTTATATTGGTGGCTATGGTATTGATGCACTGACGTTTGATAGCTTACGTCAACATTTAGCCTGGGTACCTCAAAAGCCGTTGTTATTTTCCGGCTCAATTGCTGAAAATATTGCTTTTGCTAAACCTAATGCAACACGTGAAGATATTATTCGTGTTGCTGAAATGGCAGCGATTAAATCTGAAATTGAAGCAATGCCACAGGGGTTTGATAGCATGCTTCGTGAAGGTGGAACTAACTTATCTGGTGGGCAACGACAACGATTAACCCTCGCACGCGCATTGCTTTCTGGTGCCAATATCTTGTTATTAGATGACCCATTTAGTGCCTTAGATATGAAAACGGAAGCGATAATTCGTAAAAATCTGAGGTTGCATTACGGACATAAAACGATGGTATTAGTGACGCAGCGTTTAGCTAATTTGATTAATGCGGATCATATTTTGGTTTTGGATCAAGGACAGATAGTCGAACGTGGAACACATGCGGAATTAATGCATCATCAAGGGTGGTATGCAAAAGTTTATCATCGCCAAACTGACTTAAGCTCAGCAGATACAGCGGAAGCACAATCTACATCGCAAGTAGAGGTGACTCATGCTTAAAACGACGGCGGTAAAAACAACGTTATTCTGGCGATTATGGGCATATTCATTGCCTCATAAAGCCCGCTTTTTGGTAGCGTTTATGCTGTTAGCTGTCTCTGTAGCAGCAGAGATGACGATTCCTTGGTTAGCGAAGATTATTGTTGATGATGTGATTGTGCCGCAACACTTTGAATGGCAGTACCTTGGTTGGCTTATTGCGGCAGTGATGGGATCTTATGTGATTGCTGCGATCTTTTCGTATTGGCAAGCGATAACATTTCGTCACAGTGCATTATTGGTTATCAATGATATACGTCGAAATTTGTTTAGCCATATATTGAATTATCCGATTCGTGTTTTTGATAAACAACCGGCGGGTGTTTTAGTGTCATATATTACTAATGACACTGAATCAATGCGCGAAATGTTTGTGTCGACCATTCCAACGATCATTCAAGGTGGATTGCGAATTAGCGCGATTTTTATTGCGATTGCAATGCTGGATTGGCGGCTGATGTTACTGAGCTTAGTGCTGATTCCAACCTTGTTATTTACGATGCATTTATATCGGAAAATCTCGATGCCAGTCTTTAATGGGGTTCGAGAGCAGATCAGCTATATCAATGGTCGATTAAATGAGTCGTTACAAGGCATGGCGTTAATTCAAGCATTTAGACAACAGGCTGCTTTTCGAAACAAGTTTGAGCAGGAAAATCAGCGATGGTTTGCGTTTCGATCTAAATCTATCGGCATTGATAGCTTAATGTTGATTCCATTAACCCGTTTAGTGTCTACATTAACCGCTGCGGGCATTGTGGCATGGTTTGCAACCGGATCGTTAACGACGGTTATTGATGTGGGTACGTTATATGCTTTCTTAAACTATATTGAACGCTTTTTTGACCCCTTTAGACAGTTATCAATGGAGTTACGAAAGTTGCAGATCGCAACGGTATCATCGAAGCGTATTTTTGAACTGTTTGATGATAAATCTGAGTCTCAATCACCGTTAACAACGAATGTTGCGATACCACAACAATGTGATATCGAATTTCGCAATGTTAACTTGAGTTATGAAGAGGGGCAGCCCGTTTTAAAAGATGTTAGTTTTGTCGCTAAAGGTGGAAAGTTCACCGCGATTGTTGGACATACTGGCAGTGGAAAAAGCTCTATTATCAATGTATTGATGCGCTTTTATCAACATCAGCAAGGGCAAGTATTGGTTGGTGGACAGCCGTTAGTGTCGATCCCTGAATCACAGTTACGCAAGATGGTTGGTTTAGTGTCTCAAGATCCAACTATTTTTAGTGGTTCGGTGCTTGATAACATTGAATTGTCACATACGATATTGAATGAAGATCGTGCGATTAATGCTGCCAAACAGGTGCGAGCGCATGATTTTATTCAGCGTTTAAAAGGCGGTTATCATCATCGGCCAAGCATTGGTGGTGGATCGTTATCGGTTGGAGAGCGCCAATTATTAGCGTTGGCAAGAGCGTTATCTCACAATCCACAGGTGTTTTTATTAGATGAGGCCACCGCTAATATTGATAGTGAAACAGAAGAAGCGGTCAAAATAGCCTTGGATAATATTCAAGATGGCAGAACTGTCATTATTGTCGCTCATCGACTGTCGACGGTTCAAAATGCAGATCAAATCTTAGTCATGAATCACGGTGAAATTGTTCAAAGTGGAACACATGATGCTTTAATTACTCAAGACGGTGATTATCGAGATCTCTATTTAGCACAGCAAGAGCAGCAGCAAAATGAACAATTAACCACAACCTTTGGACTCACATCGGCAACCCTGTCATCGACATTATAGATAAAAATCAGTGTTAAATTAAGCTAGATTAAAGAGTGATTAAAGTATGAATATCAATAAAAAAACAGTGATTGCACCACAGATTATTGAAGATGTGTGTGAGTGGGCAATTATGCATGGTGTGGCTTTTCGTCAAGCGGATAATACTGCTAAGCATTGCCCATTGAGTATTGCTCCGATGACAATTGAGCGTGAGGTTTATGCGCATTTACGTCGTGTGGTGCCGCTTCTTACTAAATTGATCACCAATGTGGCTGAAGATTCTGATTTTTTACAATCCTCATTGAGTGATATGGCAAAAGCGGATCCTTTTTTTGGTCGCTTAATGGCGCTTCATCAGCAAATCCATGGCACAGCCACTCATCCTCTCGATCCTGCTCGTCAGCCATTACTGTTAATGCGAACTGATTTTATGGATGATCGTCAATATGGCGCTAAAGTCATTGAATTTAATGGTATTGCTGCGGGTATGGCTCCGTTTGGACAACGTGCAACTGAATTTCATGCCTTTATGCAACGTCAATGGCCTGAAACCTATCAATCATGGTTAGAAGATGCCGCTGCCATACCTGCTGAAAATGAAGGATTAACACAATTAGCCAATGGCATTGTGACCGCTGCAACCCAAATAAAAGCCGATTTTAACGAGCAAGGCTCACCCGTATTTTTAATGGTGGTGCAGAAAAATGAAGATAACGTTTACGATCAGCATTTGTTAGAAATAGCGTTGCAGCAACAAGGTGTGCGTACTGTCAGACGTACCTTTGAACAATTAAGTGCTCAATTAATAACCGGCCCAAATCAACGCTTGATCTTAGACGGGGTTGGCGCGATAGATGTGGTGTATTTACGTGCGGGTTATCAATATTCAGATTATTGTGCGCCAGATCTTCATGAAGCGGTGTGTTGTTATACGTTAAGCCAAATGCGCGTCTTTATTGAGCAGCACCATGTTGCTCTTAATGCCACGGTTGGTCAGCAGTTAGCAACCAGTAAAACCATGCAAATGTTGTTAACCATGATGCCGGCCCAAGAGTATGTTCGTTGGGGCGTTACACTTGAGGAAGCACAGCTAATTAAAAGTGTATTAGCGGAAATGAAGCCGATTAATACTGATACGATTCATTGGTTTAATACTCAAGCGATAAAAAGTGAGTGGGTACTTAAAAACCAAGGTGAGGGCGGTGGTCACTGTGTCTTTGGCGATGATATTAGCGCAACGTTAGCGAAATTAACGGTTGCTGAATATGATGCTTGGGCGTTAATGCAGCGCTTATATCCTCATGAACGAGATGTACCTACTGTTGCTATACGCGACGCTAAAGCCACTGTTGTGAATGATTTAGTCAGCGAAATAGGTTTATTCACCGCTTATTTCAAAGGCCAACCAGTAACCGATCTCGATGGTTACGCTGGGTATTTAATTCGTAGTAAACCAGCGAGTGAAAATGAAGGTGGGATCCATAGCGGTAAAGGTATTTTAGATTCTTTAGTATTGATTGATTAACTCTGCAGTATAAAAATCTGTATAAATACCAGCGCTAAAAATAAAATTGCCGTAAAAGCTATTGTGTTATTATCGCTAATAGTCATATTAGATGACTATTAGCGACATTTAGCCATTGGAGTGCACGCAGTGCTTAACCGAACCACCGTTATTTCTTCATTTTTGCTTTCATTATGTTTTATGGCTCCTAGTGCCTTTGCTGGTACGACCCAGCACAATAGTTACCAAGTGCTTTCTGCGAAAAATGAAATCATGACCAAAACAGATTTTGGTAATCAAGCTTATATTTTTCATTTCACTAATAACGGCCAACGCTTATCCCGTATTGATTTTCTTGATCATATGCAAACACAAGCAACAGCATGTAAAAATTGGTTATATGTACCTGTCTTTAGTAATTTAAATGTTGGTGATGAAATAGTATTACGAGTGAGTACTAGCTACAATTCTACAACGCATAATTGTACGGCATATGCTTATTCGGGTAATAATAGCGGCAATATGGATAAAGTATTGACGTTTTTTCAAAAGAAAGAATATGTTGATATTGCAGGTTTTAATTTATCTGCAAATGGATTTACCACCGCTGTCGATGCATTATAAAATCGAGTTATTATCTTTTTATTGATATCTTTCAGAAAGATATCAATAAATTGAAGCTATAACGTTTATTTTTAATATTGTCAGGCTATGTTTATAACCAAAACTAAAATCTTTAATAGAATAAGATAATGCTCTTATTAGTAAATGGAATTTGTATTCATTATCGGAGAGGTGATTTTTGCTTGGTATTATAATTACGCAATTTGTTGTGCTTTGGGCTGTCATTGATCCTATTGGTTCGGTGCCTGTTTATTTATCACAGACTCAACATTTGACACTCAAACAACGTCGTAAAGTCGCATTAAAAGCGGTCACTATTGCGACTGGAGTATTAGTCTTTTTCTTGGTTGCCGGCCAATTACTACTTGAAGCGATGCAAATCCCCTTACCTGCGTTTCAAGCAGCTGGTGGTTTAGTGTTATTATTGTTCGCGTTAACGATGATCTTTGGTGAAAGTAAACCGGAACAAGAACAAAAATTAACGCAAGATGTCAGTCATTCTGAGTTAGCCGATCTTGCTGTTTATCCCTTAGCCATTCCATCTATTGCTTCTCCTGGTGCAATGATGGCGGTGGTAATGTTAACTGATAATCATCGTTACTCTGTGATTGATCAAGCAATAACCGCGGGCGTGATGGTCGGCGTATTATTGGTCACGTTATTCTTATTGTTGAGCGCAACAACTATTCAAAAATGGATTGGTAATATTGGTGCTGCCATTATTAGCCGTGTTATGGGATTAATTTTAGCGGCTGTTGCGGTGAATAACTTATTACAAGGGATTAAAGATTTTTATATTTAGCTTGGTAATAAAAACGCACAACCTAGGTTTGTATCATTGCTACTGATGTAAATATGAATACTATCATTATGTGAAAAAGCAACTAAACTTTAAGCATAAATATGTATGTTGTTAGTCAGTTTGTTAGTGCTGATTAACGTATACTAAATAAAATCTTAATTTGTGGTGTAGCTAGCGGTTTTATGCTCAGTAATAAAATAAACTTCGATGCAAATTAACGTTTTTATATTGCTAGACAAATAGTTACAATCTGTTGATTGAAAATCAATCTAGCAGTGCTTTATTTTTGTTGTTGAAAACGGCAGAATGAGCGTACATTTGAGCTCTGTCTCCTATTTGAACTAATTTTTGATAAAATATATAGCAGTTTATCGAGTAGGTGGTAAGGTCTCATCGCATTCCGAATTCTTAAAGTAAAAGGTTACAAATATGTCTGATGTACCAGAGTCTGTTGCAAACATTGCCGCTGTAGCTCAGCCTGTTGCTGAATCTTCAGGTTCTATCTGGGGTTATGTCGCAGCGGGTAGTGTAGCGTTATTGGTGCTTGCGGGTATCTTCGCTTATCGTAAAATAAACCAACCAGCATTTGTTATTAGTCAGGTTCGTAAGAAAAACCTTAAAGAAATGAAAAAACAGGGTACTGAAAACTCTGAATTTATGGTTGATATGGATCGTTTACTTGATTCTATTTTACGTTACACAACTGAAAATAAAAAGAAAGGCTCTGATGTAGTAACATTGCTTAAGCCATTGAACGATAAAGAGCGTATTAAAACACCACGTGATATGTATCAATCAATGATTTACATTGCTAACGATGTAAAAGATACCGCACTTGCTAAAGATCTTAAAAATAAATCAAAGCAAGTGAAATCAAGCTCAGCATTGATGGCTGGTTTGTTAAAGCGTGCTGGTATTAACTAATTTATTTTTAAGATAAATAAATATTATAAAGGGCTGATTTATTCAGCCTTTTTTTATGGCCGTTAGTTATGATTATAACGGTTGTGATTGGAGTTTCTTTTCAAAATCATGTCGAACAATATCTAATGCAGATAATACTGTTTGAGGTGCGATATCGTTGTCTTCTAATAGACAGATTAAATCAACCGCGAGTTTAATCTCAGCAGGGGCATTATCTAATGATGATGCTGTTGGAACATTACTCATGAATGAATCTCTTTAGTTAGGTATCAGTCGCTATTTTAGTGTCATTGTCATGACCGTATTATTACTAAGATTAACCTTTTCTTTCGCGACGATTAATCTCATTTTCAAGTGTTATCAATGCGGCTTGGCAACGGCTGATTCGACCTTCCAGTGCAAGGATCTCTTTTTGAGATTGTTGTTGTTCAAATTGAGAACTACAACGACTGAGTAATGACTCTTTCTCTCGCAGCATTAATTTCAACCGACGTTCCCAATCTTTATGTTTATTAAGATCTTGATATACGTCATTGATCGAACGTTGCCATTTGGCCGCTTGTTTTGGTTCATTTTTACGAATGTGTTGAGTTGCGAGTTCTCGTTGAATGGCATTGATTTGCGCGATGAGTTTCTCACACAGATGTTGAGTACGTTCAGGTAATAATCGACCTGCTTGTTGCTCTTTTTGCAGTGTTGCCAGTTCTTGCGCTATTTCGGTTACACAAGGTGCCAGTAATTTACTGCGGTGACGAAATAATTGTTGATCAAATAAAGGACGTTGTGCTTCACCGCGTAAGCGATCCGCTTCTTCTGCTTGATGTTGTAGTTGCTCAATAAGCGTTTTTAATCGAGAAAGATCAATCATTGTTATACCTATAAATGGGCATGGTTAAAACCAAGCTTGCCACGCTAATTTAGCCGCAAGAATAAAGACCACTGTAACAAAAACAGGTCGAATAAATTTAGCACCGAAATGAATCGCAGAGTGTGCACCTAAATACGCGCCAACCATTAAACACACGCCCATTGTTAACCCTAGCGCAATATTGACATGACCTAAAATAATGAAAGTAATTAAAGACGTAATATTACTGGTAAAGTTCATCGCTTTCGCAAGACCACAAGCGCGTAGCATATCTAACCGATATAAAACTAAACTTGATACTGTCCAAAATGCGCCTGTTCCAGGGCCTGCAAATCCATCATAAAACCCTAAACTACACCCTTGTAGCCACTGCTTGCGTTTAAACGTTGTGGTTACTTCCGGTAATTGCGTTTGATCTGGGTTAGGGTGCGGATGCCATAAACTATAAATAGCGACAGCAAAAATAACTAAAGGTAAGGCTTTTTCTAGCCACGCGCCGCTGATGAGATTAACAACAAGTGTACCAATAATGGCCCCAATAAAGGTCGCAATAAATGACGCTCGCCAAAATGTAGGGCTAAATAATTGTTTCTTATAATATGCCCATCCCGCGGTTGATGAAGCAAAACTGGCGGCGAGTTTATTGGTGCCAAGTGCAATATGGGGTGGAAGGCCAAGGGAGAGCAGCGCAGGAACGGTAAGCATGCCGCCACCGCCAGCTACTGCATCAATAAAACCTGCTGCTAATGCAACAACCCCAAGTATCAATAATGTACTTGGTTCAATCATATCAATCATTTTAGTGCTTTTTATTATAGTTAAGATGATTAGTTGTATTCAATCACACGTTTAAATGGAGGCAAAGAATCAAGCAGTGCCTTGCCATAACGACGATTAATAATACGACGGTCTAAAATAACTACTCTACCAGAGTCACGTTCTTTACGCAGTAAACGACCTACAGATTGAATCAGTTTTTTGCTGGCTTCTGGCACGGAAATTTGTAAGAAAGGGTTACCGCCTTTACTTTCAATATATTCAGCATGAGCTTCTTCTACAGGAGACGTAGGTACCGCAAATGGAATTTTAGTAATAATCAGATTTTTCAGTAAATCACCAGGTAAATCAAGACCCTCAGAAAAGCTACCCGTACCAAATAAAATACTTGGAATGCCATTTTTACAATTTTCTTTATGTTTTTTTAGGGTTTCGTTACGAGATAGTTCACCTTGAACCAATAATTGCCATTTATTTTTCTTGGCTAATGGGCGTAGCGCTTCTGTGACTTTGTTCATCTGCCAATAAGATGAAAATAACACTAAGCTGGCCGTTTCACCTTCAAGGTATTCGGGTAACACTTCAATTAATAAATCGGTAAATTTCTCTGCTTGTGGCTCCAATTTTAAATCTGGGATCACTAAACGAGCATTGTTTTGGTAATCAAACGGTGATGCAAGAGCAAGAAAGCGTGTACCTTCTGTTTCAGATTCTGATATGCCCGCTTGACGGCAAAAGAAGGTAAATTGATTTAATGCACGTAATGTTGCTGACACCAAAATCGCGCCTGCCGCACGGCTCCATAGTAGTTGATCAAGTCGATAACCGACTTCTAATGGTGACACTTCAATGATGTAATCATTTTCACGTTCAGGGCTTTTTTCTATCCAACGCGCAAGTGGTGCGCCTTTTTTATGGTTTGGTTGTGCCATTAAAGACCAAACTTTTTCTAAATTTTCAAGACGTTGTAGATAAAATCCGATCTCAGTAAGTGCTTGCTCACCTAACCGTGGAATAATGGCATTTTCCTTGGTACGTTCAGTGATAAGATCTTGAATTTTACCTAACGATTGTAATGTTTTCTTACTGGCTTCTTTACAACCTTTGGCTTCTTCTTCGAGCCATGCGGGTAATTCACCATGTTCAAAGCGATAGACACCATCTTTATTGAATTTGCTTGAGTCAATATTATTAGCAATTTGGTTTAAGGTCGGGACTAAGTGTTGAATGTTATCTTGAATTGCATTTTGGAACCGATTGGCTTTTTGATAGTCAGCTAATTCTGCAAATTTAGATACAATTTGATTAAGCTTCTCAAGCCATGTTGCAGCCCCTTTTAAACTTGAAGCCGCCGATGAGAAATCACGTGCTACTCGCGGTAAATGGTGCGCTTCATCGATCACATAAATAGTTTGTTCAGGTTCTGGTAAAATTACACCGCCCCCTAATTCAATGTCAGCCATTAATAACGCATGGTTAGCAACAATAACATCTGCTTTATCGAGGTGTTCACGTGCCTTAGCAAAGGGACAGCTACGGTGTTTAGGCATACCTGCATGACAGCTATGTTTATCTGCCATGATTTGTTGCCATACTTTGTCTGGAATCGTTGTTGGCCAGCTATCACGATCACCATCCCATTTGTTTTGTTCAGTAGCTTTGAGCATTCGCTTAAGCAAATCGAGATCGGACTTTTTCGGTTTTTCTTCCCACATTCCTAGTTGCAGTTCGCTATCTGTTGAACAACTGGCCTCTAATTTGTGATTACAACAATAGCGTTGACGACCTTTAGCAAGAATAAAGCTAAATTCACGAGGGAAGATTTGGTTAAATAATGGGAGATCTTTGGTAATTAATTGTTCTTGAAGTGCAACCGTGGCGGTAGAGATCAATAGTTTTTTATTATTGAATAAGGCAAAAGGGATCCCACCAATTAAATAGGCTAGAGATTTACCGATACCCGTTCCAGCTTCTGCAACAAGAACTCGATTTTTTTTATGGTATTCGCCTGCCAGTGTTTTGGCTATTTCTGCGACTAAATAGTTTTGTGCGCGACGAGGAATAAAGTTATCGAGTTGATGACTAAGGTTGGTGTAACACTGTTTGATATCGCTTTTTATGGTGTTGTGTAGCATGGTGAAAACTTCATCAGAATCGGGAAATGCATTATAGCATGAAGCATTAAATGTGAGCGGTAACAAAATTCTCGCTATTTATATTTTAAAGTGAGGGGTTGCTCACGATTTTTTATCCCCGTTACATTGGCTTAAAGCGAGTTATCTTCCTGCAAATTAAAACACTAGATATATAAGCATTTAATGGTTTTTTATGCTGCTTTTTTTGTTTTTTAAAGTTGATAAGTTATGTAATACACAGTTGTTCATAGGTGTTAATTTAATGTTGATTGCGGTTTTTTGCTTATTTATTTGTGATTAATATCTCTCATTTTTAACTTAAGTATTTGTTTTTGCGATGTGTTTTATGTTTTTTTATGTTTTATTTGTAAGATTTGACAAAAATATTGAACTTCTGTCAGGATGTGAGCCATAAATTACTCCCGTGCATGTTTTAGCGTTTTGTTTTTTAAAATGCGCACAGCGCAGGGGAATATAAGGACAGGGAATCTCAGGATTGAGATTTACAACCAATAAGAAAGGCAGTGGACATATCATGAAAAAAACTCTATTAGCGCTAGCAGTTCTAACTGCAGCTGGTTCTGCAAATGCGGGCATCAACCTTTACGATGAAAATGGCGTTAAAGTTGATCTTTCTGGTGCAGCTGAAGTGCAACTTTATGATGGCTTTGAAAAACATGCTGATTCAACTATTCGTATTGATGATGGTGATTTAGTTCTTCATGCAACAGTTGCTGTTTCTGACAATCTGAATGTTGTTTCTGGTACTGCGTTTAAATATGAAGATCGTGATTTATAGAACTATGAGCTATGGACTGGTTTCTCTGGTGAATTCGGAACAATAACTATTGGTCGTCAACTTTTAATTTCGGATGATTCAGGTATTGGTAAAGATTACGAGTTAGGTGCGGGTCAAGTTGACTTTGTACAAACTGAAGGTGACCGTGTTGCTAAGTATGTTTACGACAACGGTACTTTCTACACTGCGGTTTCTCATGAAATGGACTCTGACCACAACACTACAATTACCGATGGTCGTGTTGGCTTCCGTACTGATGGTCTAGATGTTCGTGTTTACGGTTACGACGGTAAGCGTATTGGCTTTAAAGGCTTAGTTGATGATGGCGCGTTTATTGACGGTAAACCAATCATCATTCCTGGTAAAGCGGGTGTAGATATCCGTGGTTATAACCTTGAAGCTGAATACGCAATGGGTGCTATTAACCTAGCCGCATCTTTTGGTCAAGTTAAGTACCAAGCAGCTGATACTAAAGTAACGGAAAAGAACATTGATCTATACGAAATCAACGGTTCTTACACTATCGACAAAACAACATTGGCACTTGGTTATGTTCGTGGCGAAGATAAAGCTAATAACAAGGACGCTAACGTAATCAATAATGTGTATGCAAACGTAACACAGCAATTGCACAGCAATGTACGTGCATACCTTGAACTAGGTTACTCTGACGATAAGAAAGATAAGCTAGAAGATTTCGGTTACGTTGCAGGCCTAGAAGTTAAATTCTAATTCGGCAGTGACGTAATGATAGAAAAAGCCGCCTTCTGGGCGGCTTTTTGCTGATTTTCGTTTTACTTAATAGTGGATGGTTATTGTTATCACGCTAATTTATGGCCGTAGTGATAACAATGATCAGCCAATAAAAAACAAGAAATTAAGGATCAAATATGAAAAACACATTATGGTTATTAGTGGCATTATTTTCAGTAAGTTCACAAGCAGCAACATTAGCTGTGGCGGATAAGATTCAGTTATTGGCGGTTGATGGTAAAGAGGTGATAGCTCAAGGTTGGAGTGCGGTAGATAGTGTTGAACTGTCTGAGGGTAAACACCAAGTAGTGGTACGTTTTGATGGTGAAGTTAAGCGTGGCTCAAAATCAACAATTTATACCACTCGTCCTTATTTGTTTGATATTGATTTAGCTAATACGAATGCTGAAATTATTTTGCCTCGCTTAACAACGGAATCTCAAGCAAAAGCTTTCTTTGACCGTGGTGCGACGTGGCAGTTAGCAATGGAAGATGGGTCTGTAAAACCATTGACGGCCGTTGAGTTACAAGGAGAGGGCTTTGCAGCCTATAGCGATATTGAAGCGCTTGTTGCTGCTTATAATAGTGATAATGGTATTGTTATTGAGAAAGGTAATGCAGTAGATTTACAACAAGTTGCGGTTAATGTTGATAATAAGACGGGAAAAATCGAAATTACAGGTGATGCTTTAACACAACTGAAAATGTGGTATACCAAAGCTTCAAATAACGATAAAAAAGCATTTAAAATTTGGATGGCAGAAAAAGATTTTAATTAGGCTATCAATTTGACTAATAGTACAATGTAAATGTAGCCAGTTTGTAACTAAAAAATAAAAGGCACCGAAAGTGCCTTTTATTTTTTTGAATTTGTTAGTATTGAACGTGTGGTTTATAGCGATAACTAAACGTGATGATAGCGGCTATGTTCACGGCATGATTGGCAACGAGGTTGAGCCGGGTCTTGTTCAAGATCGCTATATTCTATTTCTTCTTCGCAATCAGCACATAAGCCATACATACCTAATTTAAATGAGCATACAGCGGCATCTACTTTTTCTAGTCGTATTGCCATATCAAAAAGATTAGGAATAAAAGATGATTTAGCCATAACGATAAGATCATTTAGATCGGTAGTATTTATTTCGGTAGTATTGTTTTTTAAATGATTGATTAACATTTCATTTTTTAATTGTTCTGCTAGAGATAAGTATTCAGTTTCTAGCGGATACTGAAAATTTTTATAATTCATATCGTGATAGCCATAGTGATGATATTCAATAGGAAAGTCGGCAAAAAATATAATAAGCAGAGCTTTGATTGAGTGTTGTTATACTGCGGCTAAATAAAAATCTAATGCAGTACCTCTAAGTGTTATTAGTCTAATCGAGATTTAATGTACTGTTGTGATTTGAATCAATTCTTTAAACGAATTTAATAAATATGAGTTATTTTTTGTTGTGATATAGCGTTCATCAATGATTAGTAATAAATACTAATCATTAACGCTAATTATTGTTACAAGGTATAGGTTGTGTAATAAAAAATGCTTGTGGGTTGTTAAATATATTGATTGAGGTGACAAACCTTGAATGAAGAAGTGACAGTGAAGAGTCGAATTATACGTTATGTTTTAGTTGCGATTGGTTGGGTTGCAGTTGTCTTAGGTGTACTAGGAATTTTCTTGCCGTTATTACCAACAACGCCCTTTTTATTATTGGCGAGTGCCTGTTTTATGAGAGGCTCTCCTAAGTTAAATAAATGGTTACATCAACATCCACAATTAGGGCCGATTTTAGTTAATTGGCATCAACATGGGGCAGTAACGTCGGTAGTAAAACGGCGTGGGTTGATCATGATCGTGCTAAGTTTTACTTTTTCCATTGTTATGGTGCCATTGTGGTGGCATAAGCTGATGTTGTTGGTGGGTTTGACGATTTTATTATATTGTTTTAATCGCTTACCCGTTGTTGATATTCAACTTGATCCTGCGTCAGTTGCTGAACCTGACGAAAACCCATAAAATGTCCGATTATCACATAAAAATATGGCTGTTATTAACGGCTCTATTTTTATGCTTGGTCTGCAATTAGCAGGCTTTAACTTAAGATTACTCTATTTGTAGTTAGAGTAAGTACGGAAAGAATGATGAATCAAGAAACATTAAATTTAATTACCAATAGCATTAAATCAATTCAAGATTATCCTAAGCCAGGTATTCTTTTTCGTGATGTAACGAGCCTGATGGAAGTGCCTGAAGCATACCGTGCTACGATCGCTCTTTTGACTGAAAAGTATCAAAATCAAGGTATCACTAAAGTTATTGGTACTGAAGCGCGTGGTTTCTTATTTGGTGCACCATTAGCATTATCATTAGGTGTAGCATTTGTTCCTGTACGTAAGCCGGGTAAACTACCACGTGAAGTGATTGCTGAAAGTTATGAACTTGAGTACGGTAAAGATACGCTAGAAATTCATAAAGATGCGATTGTTGCTGGTGATAAAGTGTTACTGGTTGATGATTTATTGGCGACTGGCGGCACAATTGAAGCAACCACTAACTTAGTGCGTCGTTTAGGCGGTGATGTTCGCGATGCTGCATTCGTTATCAACTTACCTGATATCGGTGGAGAAGCACGCTTACAAGGTTTGGGGCTTAACGTCTATTCTATTTGTGATTTCCCTGGTCACTAATATTTAATTAGCAATATCATCTGATTATATTTTAAATGACGGTGATAGTTGGCTAATCATTGGGCGCTTACTCTAGCGCCCTCTCGCTCACTAAACTGCACTATGTTAGCATTGATGTTAAATTCAATGTGTTACCTATCTCATTACTATTTCGTTTGTTTTCTTTGTTTTATAATGCGTAATATCGGTTATTATCATTATAGCTACGATAGCGAGAATAAAAGAAAGAGTGGCGAGTTTCGTTACACCAGATGCAGTCCAGATTGATTAAGGTTATTTATAAATGAGTTATCAGGTTCTGGCCCGAAAATGGCGTCCTTACCAGTTTGCAGATGTGGTTGGACAATCGCATGTATTAACTGCGTTAGGTAATGCCCTAGAGCAAAATCGGCTTCACCATGCTTATCTGTTTAGTGGTACACGTGGAGTAGGTAAGACGACGATTGCCCGTATTTTTGCGAAAGGGTTAAATTGTGAGCAAGGCATCACATCGACGCCTTGTGGTAAATGTACAACCTGCCGTGAAATCGACGAAGGACGTTTTGTTGATCTGCTAGAAATTGATGCTGCATCACGTACTAAAGTTGAAGATACACGTGAATTATTGGATAACGTGCAATATAAGCCAGCACGTGGTCGCTTTAAAGTTTATCTGATTGACGAAGTGCACATGCTTTCACGTCATAGCTTTAATGCGTTATTGAAAACATTAGAAGAGCCACCAGAATATGTAAAATTTATTTTGGCGACGACTGATCCGCAAAAATTACCCGTAACGATTTTATCGCGTTGCTTGCAGTTTCATTTAAAGCATCTTGATCATCAACAAATTCATGCACAACTGGATAAAGTCCTAACGGAAGAGAAAGTCGTGTATGAAGCGCGTGCATTGGCGCTATTAGCGCGTGCTGCTGAAGGCAGTATGCGTGATGCATTAAGTTTAACAGATCAAGCTATCGCATTAGGTAATGGTCATGTTACTGCTGAAATTGTAGCGGCAATGCTTGGTACATTAGATACCGATCAAGCGTTGGCATTACTTGAAGCTGTTGCAACCGTTGATGCTAATACAGCGATGGCGAGCTTACAACAGTTAGCCTCTATTGGCATTGAGTGGGATAGTTTACTGCGAGAATTAGCCGCACAGCTACACCGTGTTGCAATGTTCCAAGCACTTCCTGCGAGTCTTGATGATAGCTTGCCTGATGCCGAGCGAATTAATTTACTCAGCCAATTAATGACACCACAAGATGTACAATTGTGTTATCAGATTTGCTTACAAGGTCGTCAAGATCTTTCGTTTGCCCCTGATGGCCGTACAGGTTTAGAAATGGTGTTATTACGTATGCTTGCTTTCCGTCCGGTTAGTGGTGGGAGTATCACACCACAGACGATTGTAGTACCGAGTAGCCAACCTGTAGCTAACCATCAAGTGATGCCAAGTACGCTAGCGGCACCGGTGAATACGCCAGTAAGTGGTGTATCACGGGTACAAGCATTAAAAGCACAAATGCAAACACCTGTAACGAATAACATACCGCCAGCAACGATGCCAACCTCAGAACCGCAGCGAACACCATCTGCCGTTTCGATGCCGATGTCTGAGCCGCAATCCGTCCCGGCAGTACAGTCAACACCATCAATACAGTCATCAGTACAACCTGAACCCGCATTGCAGCCAGCGCCATTAACACCGCCGCCATCGCAACCACAAACAAATAGTGCGCCACCACGACAATCTGCGGCTTCTGGGTTATTAGCAGCGCGTAATCAGTTACGTAGCCAAACCAAACGTGGTCAAGAAGGGCAAACAGCAGCAACATCGCTAAAAAAGCCCCTAACGGCGCCAGCTAAAAAAGTCGCAACTTCTGTGATGGATCGGATTGCGAATAAGCAAACGGCAATGCCATCAATGAAAACCAATGCGATGCCGGCGTCGACAGCTTCTGGTAATGTTGCAGATGATGATGAATATCGCTGGAAACCGATGGTAAAACCCGTTGTTGAAACGGTGGTTAAGCCAGAGTTAACGCCGCGAGTATTGAAGCGCGCTTTAGAGCATGAAAAAACACCTGAGATGGCGAAATTACTTGTCAATGAAGCTGCAAATCAGGATAGTTGGTCACAGTTAGTGACTCAGCTCGATGTGCCAAAATTAATTCAGCAATTAGCATTGAACTCTGCTTTTGAGCGAATAGATGATCACATCACATTGTATTTACGTTCAGCTCAGAAACACTTACAAGCTGAGCGCGCAACGGCACAATTAAATAGTGCTTTGAATGATGTATTGCAAACACCAGTACAATTATCGGTTGTGTTGGGTGAGCAAGGTCAAACACCCCTAGAATTACGTGAAAGCTTGTATCAACAAAAATTGCTACAAGCACGAGAGAGTTTAACCAACGATCCTAATGTTAATTTCATTTGTCAGCGGTTTGCTGCACAACTGGATGAAGACAGTATTCGACCTGTTTAAAGATTTTTAACCAGAGACCAGATAGAGAGAGAAGAGTTATGTTTGGTAAAGGCGGTATGGGCAACATGATGAAGCAAGCGCAGCAAATGCAAGAGCGCATGCAAAAGATGCAAGAAG
The DNA here is from genome assembly GCF_021236965.1 of Photobacterium carnosum. Lineage (NCBI taxonomy): Bacteria > Pseudomonadati > Pseudomonadota > Gammaproteobacteria > Vibrionales > Vibrionaceae > Photobacterium > Photobacterium carnosum. The sequence continues at coordinate 189,815 of NZ_WMDN01000002.1, forward strand.
AAGTTGCAGGCATGGAAGTTACTGGTGAATCTGGTGCTGGCCTTGTTAAAGTGACTATCACGGGTAGCCATAGCGTACGTCGTGTTGAAATCGATGAAAGCCTAATGGAAGATGATAAAGATATGCTTGAAGATTTGATTGCAGCCGCATTTAATGATGCAGCGCGTCGTATCGAAGAAACACAAAAAGAGAAAATGGCAGGTGTTACCGGCGGTATGAACTTACCAGCTGGCTTTAAGCTTCCATTTTAATCAATGCGAACCAGTCATTTACTGGAGCATTTGATGGAAGCTTTACGTTGTTTGCCTGGGGTTGGTCCTAAGTCAGCACAGCGTATGGCTTTTAATTTGCTACAACGAAATCGTCAGGGTGGTTTGCAGCTAGCTGAGGCATTAAATCAAGCGATGACTGAAATTGGTCATTGTCGTGATTGCCGTACGTTTACTGAAGATGATATTTGCGCTATTTGTGATAATCCTCGACGTAAAGAGAACGGTATTATTTGTGTGGTCGAAAGCCCAGCAGATATTGTAGCAGTAGAAGCAACCGGCCAATTTTCAGGACGTTACTTCGTATTAATGGGCCATTTGTCGCCGCTTGATGGCATTGGTCCTGCTGATATTGGTCTTGATACACTAGAGTTTCGTTTGCAAAAAGAAGTAATTAATGAATTGATATTAGCCACTAACCCTACGGTTGAAGGCGAAGCAACAGCTCATTATATTGCAGAACTTTGTCATGAATATGATGTGCCCGCGAGTAGAATTGCTCACGGTGTGCCTGTCGGCGGTGAGTTAGAATTGGTTGATGGCACCACGTTATCGCATTCTATTGCTGGACGGCAGCGATTATAACACTCGTTATTTTTGCAATAAAAAAACCGCGTTCTTTGAGCGCGGTTTTTTATTGGTTGTTATTTAAGAATAGCTGATGCTTTCGTTATATTACTTGGTTGAAAATAGCACTTTAGAATCATGAGTGAGGCTAGTCAGTAATAACGTCTGCTCATTAATGGTATCAATACGACAACTTTCTTGTGCATTCATTTTAAATATATCTCTAATGATTTTTAATTGTTTACTATCAAAATCATGATTTGAACCCGAGGTAATATCTTTAAACTCTAATGGTTCGGTGAGCAAATAACCACCACTAACATTCCAACGACCTGATTCTGAAATATGAATCATTAATGGTTGTGGCTCATCACTGTGTAATTCAAGGATCGTGATCCGTGAATAAGTGTGATTAGGTAAAAATACCATATTGCTGCTTTGTTTTACTTTACGTAACATTTTCAGTGAATCTTGTGGTAACGACTCTATTTGACTAATGGTGGTACTTTGCCATTCACGTGACATCAATAATTGTTGTTGTTTGTAGTCGGTTGAAAAATACACCCATGAGCACAATACAATAGAGCTAATTAAAATCAAAAATGGCCAGTATCGGTGTAATAAGTGTGTCAATTGGTTAGAGGCCGTTAGCGACATAAGTTTATATTATCCTTATCACTCGTCAGTAAACGTACGGTTACGTTTTCTGTTGGCACCTTGCTGTCATGTAAATAGTTTAGATACAATTGGTTGTTTTGACCGCCAGTAACAATTACTTCAGACGGTTTTAAATCTGAATTATTGTGATACTTGATGTAATTACTGACACACAGTTGAATCATATTATGCCATTCTTTTATCTTTGGATTATTCTTTGGAACATAGATCGTTACGCCATCAACATTAAATAAAGGCGTAAATGCCGCTGATTTTGGCGGCATGCTGATGTTAACAATAATCGGTAATATAAAAGCAATCGTGAGTGCCAACCAGCCTTTCCACGAAATTAACGTTGATTTACTTTGGGTTGATTCTTTATCTTGCGAGCAATATACCGAGGTCATGGTATTGAGGTAAGCCTCTTTACGCGGCGAAGACAGAATCGGTTCAAATGCTGGTGGCGAAGACAAAATCGCTGGATTATCGATACCAGAATTAGGCTCTAATCGTTGTTTTTGACAGATGTAACCTTCTACACTGGCAATCATTTGATAGCCACGTTTAGGCACGGTTTTAACAAACTCAGGTGATTTTGTTGAGTCTTTTAATGCCTTGCGTAAGGTTGAAATTGCTTGTGTTAGACTAGAATCATCAACCTCAAAACCTTGTTCTCGCCATACATAATCATGAATACGTTGGCGAGTTATAATTAGGCTAGGATCTTCAATGAGCAAACTTAATGCTCGACTTTCATTACTACCAAGCCGAGTTAATTCATTATTATCACATTTATCTATTAAGCTGTTGTCATTAGGATCGAAAATAAAACGATTTCCAATCAAATACTTAGTTGCATTTGTTGTCATTGGTTTAGCCTTGCCAAGGGTTTTATATAAACAATATTATTATCTGTTTTATCTGAATACTGTCTGAATCTAAAAATATAAAACCGTTACTCAAAAAATATAAAAATAAAAAACATGTTATTTTAGGTTGAAATCATACAGTTTGACCATATTTATCTTTATATACTACTCATAAATTTTTTTGGAGTCGAAATGAGCGAGCAAACAGTTGATAACAAAAAGGAAACACGTGGTTTCCAATCAGAAGTAAAACAACTACTGCATTTAATGATTCATTCTCTTTACTCTAATAAAGAGATTTTTTTACGTGAACTGATTTCTAATGCATCAGACGCGGCGGATAAGTTGCGTTTTAAAGCATTATCAAAAACTGATTTATACGGTAACGATGCAGATTTATGTGTAAAGCTGGCAATTAATCCACAAGCTGGCACCTTAACCGTTAGTGATAATGGTATTGGTATGACACGTGAACAAGCGATTGAACATTTAGGTACGATTGCGAAATCAGGTACTAAAGAATTCTTTGCACAATTAGATGAAAATGAAACTAAAGACTCACAACTGATTGGTCAGTTTGGTGTCGGTTTCTATTCTGCATTTATTGTGGCTGACAGTGTAACGGTGAATACACGTAGTGCTGAAGTTACAGCTGATGAAGGTGTTTGCTGGATATCAGCAGGTGAGGGCGATTACAGCATCGAGACCATCACTAAAGCAAACCGTGGTACTGAGATTATTTTACATTTACGTGCTGATGAGCAAGAGTTCTTAGATGAACAGCGTTTACGTGAAATCGTTAGTAAATATTCTGACCACATTGGTATCCCTGTCTTTATTCAAACAGAAGAACAAGATGAAGAAGGCAAGGTAACAGGGACAAAATGGGATCAAATTAACAAAGCACAAGCACTTTGGACGCGTAATAAGTCAGATATCAGCAATGATGAGTATAAAGAATTTTATAATCACGTTGCCCATGATTATGCCGAGCCATTAACATGGAGTCATAACCGTGTTGAAGGTAAGCAAGATTATACGAGTTTGTTATACATTCCATCAAAAGCACCGTGGGATTTAAATAACCGCGATGGCCAGCATGGTCTTAAATTGTATGTGCAACGTGTGTTTGTTATGGATGATGCACAACAGTTCATGCCAACGTACTTACGTTTTGTGCGCGGTTTAATTGATTCAAATGATCTACCATTAAATGTTTCACGTGAAATATTGCAAGACAATAAAGTGACTCAAGCTCTACGTAAAGCATGTACGAAGCGTGTATTGCAAATGCTTGAGCGCATGGCAAAAAATGAGCCAGAGCAATATCAATCATTCTGGAAAGAGTTTGGTCAGGTGCTAAAAGAAGGCTTGGCAGAAGACTTTAGCAACCGTGATAAAATTGCAGCATTGCTACGTTTCTCATCAACAGATAATGATACTGCTGAGCAAACTGTTTCGTTGACCGATTACATTAGCCGTATGCAAGAAGGTCAAGAGAAGATCTATTATTTAACGGCAGATAACTTTAACGCGGCTAAGCATAGTCCACACCTTGAGCAATTCCGTGCTAAAGGCTTAGAAGTTATTTTGATGTACGATCGTATTGATGAATACCTAATGGGTCACTTACCTGAATTTGAAGGTAAGAAATTCCAAGCGATCACAAAATCTGATCTTGATCTGTCTTCATTTGATAATGCAGAAGAAAAAGAAAAGCAGAAAGAAACAGAAAAAGAATTCACTTCTGTTACTGATCGCACCAAAACATACCTTGGTGAGCGCGTTAAAGAAGTACGCCCAACGTTTAAACTGCATGATACTCCAGCCGTTATGGTGACAGACGAAAACGAAATGGGTACACAAATGGCGAAATTGCTTGCAGCTGCTGGTCATGAAGCGCCAGAGGTGCAGTACATCTTTGAGTTAAATCCAGAGCATAGCTTAGTGAAGCAAATGGCGGATGAAGCTGACGAAGAAGTCTTTGGTCGCTGGGTTGAATTATTGTTTGGTGAAGCAATGCTTGCTGAACGCGGTACGATGGATGATCCTTCACAGTTCTTAGCTGCCGTAAACAAGTTGTTGGTTAAATAATCAATTAATTAATCAAAATCACAGACTATTCTGATAAATCATTCAATCGCGGCTTGGTCATAGTGCCAAGCTTGCGACTGAGCGCTAATCAGTGTATTTTCAGTTTTTTGCAAATTTCCACTCTATTTTAAAGGGGAACACAATGCGCATTATCCTTCTGGGTGCACCCGGTGCAGGTAAAGGTACTCAAGCTCAATTCATCATGGAAAAATTTGGTATTCCACAAATTTCCACTGGTGACATGTTACGTGCAGCAATCAAAGCGGGCACTGAACTAGGTAAGCAAGCAAAATCAGTGATCGATGCAGGTCAACTTGTGTCTGACGATATCATTCTTGGTCTTGTTAAAGAGCGTATCACTGCAGAAGATTGTGCAAAAGGTTTCCTACTTGATGGTTTCCCTCGCACAATTCCTCAAGCAGATGGTCTTAAAGAAAATGGCGTTGTTGTTGACTACGTTATTGAATTTGACGTTGCTGACGATGTGATTGTTGAACGTATGGCGGGTCGTCGTGCTCACCTTGCTTCTGGTCGTACTTACCATGCTGTTTACAACCCACCAAAGGTTGCTGGTAAAGATGACGTAACAGGTGAAGAGCTTGTTATTCGTGAAGATGACAAAGAAGAAACAGTTCGTGCACGTCTAACGGTATACCATAACCAAACTGCACCTCTTATCGAATACTACGGTAAAGAAGCGGCTGCTGGTAATACTAAGTACCTTAAGTTTGATGGTACGTTACCTGTTGTTGAAGTAAGTGCACAGCTTGAGAAAGCATTAGCATAAATAGCATTGTTAATTAGCTAATTATTTATAATAGTTAATAACGATGTAAATAAACGGGCTTACCAATTGGTAATGCTCGTTTTTTTTGGTTTTAATATAACAGTAGTATAAAATGTTATAGCGAAATTGCGTATTTTTTGTTATTTAAATGTATTAAAAAGAAGCTGGAAGTAAGTTGTTTTCAGTGATGAGTAAAAGATAAAGGATAAATACCGATGACAATTAATAATAACTATGGGGTATTACTGGTTAATCTTGGTACTCCTGATGCACCAACAACCGCTGGCGTGAAACAGTTTTTAGCGGAATTTTTGCATGATAAGCGTGTGGTTGATATGATGCGTTGGTTATGGTGTCCTATTTTACATGGCATTATTTTACCAATACGTTCACCTAAAGTGGCTAAATTATACCAATCCGTGTGGATGGATGATGGCTCACCGTTAATGGTGTATTCACGTCGTCAGCAACAAGCCTTACAACAATCTTTAAATGTTCCCGTTGCATTAGGTATGACCTATGGTGAGCCCAGTATTCAATCAGGCTTGCAACAGCTAAAACAGCAGGGATGTAAGCACGTTATCGTACTACCGTTATATCCACAATATTCGGCAACGACAACCGCCGCAGTTTTTGATCGTATTGCTAAAGAGTTAAAAACAGTGCCTGAATTACCCGAACTCCGTTTTGTGAATCATTACTATGATCACCCTGATTATATTGCGGCGTTATCTCAGTCTGTTGAGGTGTTTTGGGCAGAGAAAGGGCAACCTGATTATCTATTGTGTTCATACCACGGTATTCCTCAGCGTTATGCAGATAATGGCGATCCCTACCCAGACCATTGTCATCAAACCACGGTATTATTGGCTCAATTACTGGATATGCCACGTGAGAAAATGAGCATGAGTTATCAATCTATCTTTGGACGGGAAGAATGGTTGAAGCCGTATACGGAAGCGACAATTAAATCATTAGCTGAAAAAGGTATTAAACGTTTAGATGTGATGTGTCCTGCTTTCTCGGTTGATTGTTTGGAAACACTAGAAGAAATTGCAGAGCAGTGTAAAGCGGTATTTATTGAAGCTGGTGGTAAAGAGTTTAATTTGATCCCATGCTTAAATGACAGTCCTGCTCATATATTGATGATGGAAAACTTGATTAAACAGCATACACAAGGATGGTAATCTTGATATAGAGATAAACATCATTATATGTACGATAACGTTTGCGTTGTTGTTTGTGGCTATTATTCGTAAAACCGATGATAGCTTTTGCTTTTATGTACCAAATTCTGTGATAGAATTCGCAAAATTTACAACTTGACAGCCCATTGACATGAAATTTCCAGGCCAACGAAAATCTAAGCATTATTTCCCTGTACATGCTCGCGATCCACTTCTAAGTCAAACGAAGATAGAGAAGCGTTTAACACGTACTCATGTTGTGGGTATCGATCAAACATTGGTTGATATTGAAGCCTACGTTGATGATGAATTTCTGGAACGTTATGAGCTGAGTAAAGGCCATTCATTGGTGATTACCGATGAAAAAGCAGAAGCACTTTATAATGAGTTAAAAGATAATAATCTTGTGACTCATGAATTTGCTGGTGGCACGATTGGTAATACGTTACATAATTACTCAGTATTAGCTGATGATAAGTCCGTATTATTAGGTGTAATGAGTAAAGACATTGAAATTGGTAGCTATGCTTACCGTTATCTTTGTAATACTTCAAGCCGTATGGATATGAATTATCTGCAGCCTGTCAATGGTCCAATTGGCCGTTGTTTTGCGCTGATCTCTAAAGATGGTGAGCGTACCTTCGCGATAAACGAAGGTAACATGAACCAACTTAGACCTGATAGCATTCCTGAGTGTGTATTTGAAAATGCATCAGCATTAGTTATAACGGCTTATCTTGTACGTTGTAAGCCTGGCGATCCTATGCCAGCAGCGACAATGAAAGCCATTGAGTACGCTAAGAAATATGACGTACCAGTGGTATTAACGTTGGGTACTAAATTCGTTATTCAAGACGATCCACAATGGTGGCGTGATTTCTTACGCGACCATGTAACAGTGGTTGCAATGAATGAAGACGAAGGTGAAGCGTTAACGGGTGAGTCTGATCCATTAGTTGCAGCAGATAAAACGCTAGAATGGGTTGATCTTGTTTTGTGTACTGCTGGCCCTGTTGGTTTATACACTGCGGGTTATACTGAAGAATCAGCAAAACGTGAGACTGCATTACCGTTATTACCTGGTGATATTGCTGAATTTAACCGTTATGAATTTAGCCGTCCTATGATTAAATCGACATGTGAGAATCCAACTAAGGTTTATTCACATATTGCTCCATACATGGGTGGCCCAGAGCGAATCAAAAATACTAATGGTGCCGGTGATGGTGCATTATCTGCATTACTGCATGATATGTCTGCTAACCGTTATCATAAAGAAAACGTGCCAAATTCAAGTAAGCACCAATATTCGTTCCTAACGTACTCATCATTCTCTCAGGTTTGTTTGTATGCAAACCGGGTAAGTTATGAAGTATTAGCTCAGTATTCACCTCGTCTTTCTCGCGGCTTACCTGAGCGTGAAGATAGCCTAGAAGAAGCTTACTGGGAACGTTAATAACACGTTGTTATTAACCATAAAAAAAACCGCCATTTTCGATGGCGGTTTTTTTATAACGTTAATTTATCTATTTCTTGTAAGCTTGGTTATGAACCGCTGCAATCGCTCGACCTGATGGGTCTGCGGCATTTTTAAAACTCTCATCCCACTCAATGGCTTTTGCACTAGAACAAGCAATCGATGGACCACCTGGTACACATTTAGCGGCACTTTCTAGCGGGAAATGTTCTTCAAAAATTTCACGGTAAACATAGCCTTCTTTTGTTGTTGGCGTGTTATATGGGAAACGGAATGCAGCTGTTGCTAACTGCTTATCAGTCACTTTTTCTTCAGCAACTTCTTTTAAGCTATCAATCCAGCTATAACCTACACCATCAGAGAATTGTTCTTTCTGACGCCATGCAACGGCTTCTGGTAAATAATGCTCAAAACACTCTCGAAGAATGTGTTTTTCCATTTTACCGTTGCCACACATTTTATCTTGAGGGTTAATGCGCATTGCAACATCAAGGAATTCTTTATCCAAGAAGGGTACACGAGCTTCTATGCCCCATGCTGCCATTGATTTGTTAGCGCGTGCGCAGTCAAACATGTTAAGCGCTAATAACTTACGCACTGTTTCTTCATGGAATTCTTTAGCGTTAGGTGCTTTGTGGAAGTATAAATAACCCCCAAAGATTTCATCAGCACCTTCACCTGAAAGCACCATTTTAATCCCCATAGCACGGATCTTACGTGACATAAGATACATCGGTGTTGAGGCGCGGATCGTGGTGACATCATAGGTTTCAATGTGGTAAATAACATCACGAATGGCATCTAGGCCTTCTTGGACAGTATAGGTTAACTCGTGGTGAACCGTACCAAGGGCATCGGCTACAATTTTCGCTGCTTTTAGATCGGGTGCATCTTCAAGACCAATCGCAAACGAGTGCAGTGTTGGCCACCAAGCTTGTGATTGTTCATCATCTTCAATACGTTTAGCGGCGAATTTCTTTGTGATCGCAGAGATTACAGAAGAATCTAGACCACCAGACAGTAATACACCATAAGGTACATCTGTCATTAGCTGGCGTTTAACAGCACTTTCAAGGGCATCTGCTAATGCTATTTTATCGGTTGTTGCGTCTTTAACTGCATCAAATTCCATCCAGTCACGTTTGTAGTAACGAACAGGTTCGCCTTTTTTACTCCAAAGGTAAGTGCCTGGAGGAAATTCACTGATTGTTTTACATACTGGCACTAGTGCTTTCATTTCAGAAGCAATATAGAAGTTACCATGTTCATCATAGCCTTGATAAAGCGGGATAATACCAATGTGGTCACGACCAATAAGGTAAGCATCTTCTTGCTCATCATACAGAATAAAGGCAAAGATACCGTTGAGGTAATCTAATAACTCCGGTCCTTTTTCCTTATAAAGCGCTAAGATAATTTCACAATCCGACTCTGTTTGGAATGGGTAGTTAGGTGCAAACTCAGCGCGTAATTCTTTGTGGTTGTAAATTTCACCATTGACCGCAAGTACATGGCTTTTATCCGTGTTATATAGCGGTTGCTCACCACTATTTAAGTCAACAATCGCTAAACGCTCATGAACTAGAATAGCGTTGTCTGACGCATAAATTCCTGACCAATCAGGACCGCGATGACGCATTTTTTTTGATAATTCAAGGGCTGTTGTACGAAGTACTGAAGCGTCGCTCTTGATGTCAAGGATGCCGAATATTGAACACATAATAATACTACTCCAAACGTTTTATTTTTTATTATCCATAATTGATGAAAATGTATCATGTAGCGAATAAGTTATCATTATGGTAATTGATGTTTATACTGATTTTGCTTTTCGTTGATTGTTAAAATTACGCATTCGTTAATAAATTACAACTATTTATTATGATTATATTTAAATAAAGCATTGCTGCTGAATATTATCTATTTAAATTGGATTTTTATGAATATTATCTATTTTTGCAGAGTTTTTTAATTGAGAAAATAAACAACAGCATCGCTACTGTTTATTTTTCTCTGCGAAATATCTAAGTTTTGAAGTGTAATTTAGTGTGGTTTTCGTGGGATTATTTGAGGTTGGAGGTGATCACAGACATCACGAGCAAAACCGCTACCCGCTTCGCTATAAATATTAAAGGCTGCATCAATACCTTGTTGGTGTAATTGTGTCTCTTCATCACTGTATTTTGCTATAGCGGCTATTTTTCCTTGGAAATTACGACTTTTGAGCTGATCTAAAGCATAGATATTCGCTGGACCATTTGGCATTGCTAATAAAATAAGCTCAATATGGTGGTTTTTGATAACCCGTTCCCAAAAGTCAGGGTCGGTCGCATCACCATGAATGACATTACGTTGTTGCTGGCGATGTAACTCTACCGATTCACGACGAGTTTCAACGCCAATAATCTGTTTACCATAACGACTTTCTAATTCGTCATAAGCACCAGAGCCGATACGACCCATACCGAGAATAAGAATACTGACATTACCTAAATCAATCAGTTTGTCGTGACAATTTAAGCGATCAGGATCAAATTCTTTTAGTCGTTTAGCGGCTTCAGTATAGAGTTTATGACTCATACTGTTCAGTGGCGCTGCCAGTAAAAACGATAATGACACGGCGATAGCCATAGCGACTAAGAATGTGCCGGGTAACAACCCCATTTTATAGGCGACGCCACCCACAATAAGGCCAAATTCACTATAATTAAATAGGGTTAAGGTTGCTAACATTGAGGTTCGTACACGGTAGCGGCATAAATGGAACACTGCGTAATAAAGAATTCCTTTAAGAGGCAGTAGTAGCATTAATACGAGGGCCATTAACATGCCGTTGATGGTAGGGGATTCCGCGAGACCAATGTTTAAAAAGAAGCACACCAATAGCAGTTCTTTAAAATTAAACAATGACTTAGCCATCTCTGATGCTTTAGGATGACCCGCCATTAGCATACCTAATATCAACGCTCCTAGATCTGGTTTCATGCCGACAATTTCAAATAAACCCGCTCCTGCAACCAGTGCGAGCATAACAGCATATAAGACTAATATTTCACCGTGACCTGCTTTATCTAGGATGCGATATAACAATGGGCGTAGCAAGGGCAGAGCAAATAAACCAAGTGCTGTTATATCAGGAATTTTACCGCTGGATATGGCGAGGAATAGTACTGCGAAAATATCCTGCATAACCAGAATGCCAATAGCAACGGTGCCATATTTAGCGTTTAATTCTCCTTTGTCTTGCAGCAGTTTGACGGCAAAAACAGTACTAGAAAATGACAATGCAAAGCCAATCAGTATTAATTGACTAAGTGCCATTTCGGCAAACATTGTCAGTCCTAATTGTTTTAGAACTAAAAGAAATAACGTAAAAAGGGCGGTAGATAACAGATTGTGTATGGTTGCGCCGCCCCATACTTCTTTGTTAAGTAAGGTTTTTATGTCAAGTTTTAAGCCGATAGTAAATAATAATAAGGTTACGCCAAGATCGGCTAAAGTCGTTAATGCTGGAGTAGACTGAAAACCAAAACTATTAAGCATAAAGCCAGCAACTAAAAAGCCAACCAGAGGGGGTAATTTACAACGAAGGGCGATGAAACCGGCCAGAAAGGCCGCGCTAATATACAGTAACTCCATAGCTTAGACTACATCCTTGCAAGATAGTGTTCGGAAATATAATTGATAACAATAATAGCATTAGGGGGATTAATCATTTGAGATTAATCCCCCCTTTTTTATGATGGTTGTTTTATAAGAACGGTGGTTATTTGTTCTTATAAATTGGTATCGCGGATACTTAGTCTTCTAGCAGGCGCTGTAGCAGTACACCATTAAGCATTGCACGCTTGATCATTGAAAAAGCGCCAATAGTGGGTTGATTATATAGCTCTGATGCGACAATCGGTAAATCGTGATTAAAAGCAGATAATGATTGGTTTTCAACGCAACGACGTATTGCTGGCAATACAATGGCTTGTGCCTGAGTAATATTACCTGCCAGAATAATCTTTTGAGGGTTGAATAAATTAATCGTCATCGCTAATGCTTTACCAAGGTGGTGACCGACTTTCAGTAACGCTTGAATGGCCAGTTCATCACCATTATTGGCCGCATCACAAATCGCTGGCATAGTGACTTCTTCCAAGTCTTGCAAACTACTTGGATAACCTTGGTTGAGTAGATTTTGAACATGCATAATCACTGCAGGATCAGAGGCTACCGTTTCTAAGCAGCCAAAATTACCACACTGACATTTATCCCCTAGTGGATCGATTTGGATATGACCAATCTCTCCGACATTGCGATTTTGACCAAGGAAGACCTGACCATTAACAATAATGCCAGCGCCAGTACCATTATGCATACTGACTAAAATTGAATCTTTACAGTCTCGGCTAGCACCGAAGAAGTGTTCTGCCAGCGCGAGGCCTCGAATATCATTGCCGACAAAAGTAATAATACCAAAAATGTCTTGAATAATATGTGCAAGCTCAAAATCATGCACTTCAGTGTTTGGCATGTAAGTAACCGTGCCACTTTCTGGATTAACAAGTCCTGGAAGAATAATGCCAAATGCCACCAGTTCTTTCATTACATTCTGATTATTATCAATAAATTCTTGAATATATTTGATTAGACCTTCGGCTAGTTCATTTTGGTCAGAATATAAAAACGGATAGGCCGCACCGGTAATATGTTTACCACTGAGGTCATAAAGGGTTATTTCAATATTATTACGGCCAATACGTACTGCGATCGAATGAAAACCGACTGATTCTGTCGTTAGAGATATTGCTCTTCTTCCTCCCGTTGATGCTTGCTGAGCGACTTCTTTTATTAAGCCACGTTCTAGCAGTTGGCGGGTAATCTTAGTGACACTTGCAGGAGCGAGGTGACTAATATCAGCAACCTGGATGCGAGAGATAGGGCCTTGCAAGTCGATAAGTCTGTATACAGCAGCACTATTTAGCTGCTTGACCAGATCAACATTACCAATTTGTCCGCCTGTCATAGTTTAATTCTGCTCGTAATTAGCGTTAATAATTATCGCCTGAAGATGATAATGATGATTTGCTTTCATTATCTTTATTTATCAAAGCGCTACCTATATGTTCGACACTAGTTTAATTGATTTTGATGAGTATTAGTGCCGAATTATTTAATGTATTGCAGTTTTCAATACATTTGTTATCACCGTAATATACTTTCTTATGAATAAAAATAAAGTAATCGTTGTCGGTGCTTGCTGGGGCTGTGGTATTGGTCACGTAAAATACGTAATGAGAGCTATCGAGAAGTGAAGTATCGCTAAGGATCGAATTGTAGACCATGACTGTATTGTCAATAGTGATAATTATGCTTTTTTGTATTTGATTTTAAAGTGAAAAATAAAACGCCGTCAACAAGGCGGCGTTTATTTAATGTCTTAGAACGGCTGTCAATAAATGCGGTTTTCCGTAAAAAGACAGTGGTTATTATTTAGATGTGTGTAATGTTTTCTGCTTCTAACTCTTGGAAATACTTAACAGTTTTCACTTTAAGTTCTTGAGTTGAAGGTTCATCACAAATGATCATTGATTTAGGGTGCAGCTGCAATGCAGATATTGTCCATAGGTGGTTTACACAACCTTCAACAGCCGCTTGTAGTGCTTGTGCCTTGTTGTGACCTGTGATCAGAATCATTACTTCTTCAGAATCTAATAGTGTACCGACACCAATCGTTAATGAGTATTTAGGTACTTGGTTAATATCACCTTCAAAGAAACGAGAATTAGCAATACGTGTTTCGTGCGTTAACGTCTTGATACGCGTACGAGATGCTAATGATGATGCAGGTTCGTTGAAGGCAATATGACCATCATTACCCACGCCACCCATGAACAGGTTAATGCGACCATAGGTTTTGATTTTGTCTTCGTAACGTTGACATTCAACTTCGTGATCTGTGGTGTTGCCATCAAGCAGGTTGATATTTTGCTCTTGTATATCAATATGGCTAAAGAAGTTGTTGTACATGAAGTTACGGTATGACTCAGGGTGATCAGACGCCATGCCAACATATTCATCCATGTTGAAAGTCACGACGTTCTTAAAGCTTACTTCGCCAGCTTGGTATAATTCAATCAAACGCTGGTATGTCGGAAGTGGTGTACCACCTGTAGGTAGACCTAGCACAAATGGACGCTCAGCTGTTGGTTGGAACTTATTAATGCGGTCAGCAATGTAGCGAGCAGACCATAAACCAACATCTTTAGCGTTATTAAGCGGGATTAGTCTCACGTTGACACCTCGTTGAAGATAGTTAAAACAGAAAAAATCTTAGTGGCATATCGCCTTTGTTTCGAATGATAAAATAAGTTTTATGATCGAGCTAGCAAAATCACTCAGTTCTATCTCCGGTCGGTGATTAAGATCACAAATGACGATGTTTTAATTTGCGGAGCGAAATAAAATTCATAAACTGCAAAGGACAAAAAAAAGAGATGGCAAAAAAAAGCTATCACTATCGCATCTAAGAAAACCATAGGGGGAACTAAGGGTGAATATTCTTGGATATTTTCAAAAAGTAGGTAAAGCACTAATGGTGCCAGTTGCAGTACTTCCTGCAGCGGCAATTTTAATGGGTATCGGCTATTGGGTTGATCCGTCAGGTTGGGGCGCAAACTCAGCAATTGCTGCGTTCTTGATTAAAGCGGGTTCTTCAATTATTGATAGCATGTCTATATTGTTTGCAATTGGTGTTGCATACGGTATGTCAAAAGATAAAGACGGCGCAGCAGCATTAGCAGGTTTTGTTGGTTACACTGTTGTAACCACGTTACTTGCACCTGGTACAGTAGCAATGATTCAAGGTATTGACGCAAGTGCTGTACCTGTTGCTTTTGCTAAGATTAATAACCAGTTTGTTGGTATTTTAGTTGGTATCGTATCAGCAGAAATTTACAATCGTTACTCTAACGTTGAATTGCATAAGACATTAGCATTCTTTAGCGGTAAGCGTTTAATCCCAATTTTAACTTCTGTTGCTGGTATTGGTATTGCTGCAGTATTACTGTTTGTATGGCCAGTTATTTACAACGGACTAGTACATTTCGGTGAAAGTATTCAAGGTCTAGGCGCTGCTGGTGCTGGTATCTATGCATTCTTTAACCGTCTATTGATTCCTGTGGGTCTTCACCACGCACTAAACTCAGTATTCTGGTTTGATGTTGCAGGCATTAACGATATTCCTAATTTCTTGAGTGGTAAAGGTACCCCAGGTATTACTGGTATGTACCAGGCTGGTTTCTTCCCAATCATGATGTTTGGTCTACCCGGTGCTGCACTTGCTATGTACCAAACAGCTAAAGTGAAAAATAAAGAGCGTGTAGCTTCATTATTCATTGCTGCTGGTTTTGCATCATTCTTTACAGGTGTTACTGAGCCACTAGAATTTGCATTTATGTTCCTTGCCCCACCTCTTTATGTTATTCACGCAGCGCTAACAGGTATCTCTGTATACATCGCAGCGTCTATGCACTGGATTTCAGGTTTTGGTTTTTCTGCTGGTCTTGTCGACATGGTGTTGTCAGCACGTAATCCACTGGCGGTTAACTGGTACATGCTAATCCTTCAAGGTATTGTGTTCTTCGCTCTGTACTACTTTATTTTCCGCGCTGTTATTCTTAAGTTCAACCTTAAGACGCCTGGCCGTGAAGATGACGAAGAAGAAGTATCATCAGTACGTGGTTCAACTGAAACGGGTGAATTAGCTAAGCAATATTTAAAAGCGCTTGGTGGTCACGGTAACCTAGAAAATATTGATGCTTGTATTACTCGTCTACGTCTGACTCTAAAAGACAGCAGCCTTGCTAATGAAAAGACATTAAAAGCACTAGGTGCAATGGGTGTGGTTAAATTAGGTGCAAACAACCTACAAGTTATTCTTGGCCCTCTTGCTGAAATCGTTGCTGGCGAGATGAAAAAGATCCCAGCATCAGAAGACCTATCAGCAGTAAAGCTTCCATAGTTATTTGAATTTTTAAGTAATTAAGCGACACACGAAATACCGCAACACTTTCAATTAGACCGGTCCTGATATTTTAATTATAAGATATCAAGACCGGCATTTTGAGTACCCAACTTTTGGGCTCTATATAGATTATCCCTTCATTTAGATGGATATCGGGAGAAAGGAATATTTCATGACTATTAAACTTACAGCGTTAGCATCTTTCATTGCACTAGCCATAACGGGTTGTGCAACACAAGGCAATAATGATGAGAAGGTTGTTGAAAATTTAGCTAATAGCCTTGATGTTACTTATGAAATCGTTACTCAACATGGTGCAGAAGAAGGCCTGCAGTGTAAGACGCTTGGCGCAGAATGGGCATCTTGTGATCTAATTAATTTGACGCTAAAAAATAATGGTCCAGCGGTGACGGGCACTGATTGGAAAATTTATTTCAGCAGTATTCGTCAAATTCTTGATGTTCAAAACGACCAATTCAAAGTTACACACGTAACGGGTGATCTTCATACGCTAGAGCCAACGGATAAATTTGATGGATTTGCTGAAGGGGAGACGGTTGTTATTCCTTACATTGGCGAATACTGGACGTTGTTTGAAAATGATTACATGCCTCGTGCATACGTGACTTCTGGCGATGCCGCAGCACAAACAATCAAGAGCACTGACTCTACGAATCCAGGTGATTACCTTGTTCCTCTGAAAGGTGATCAATTTAAGCGAGTTAAAGCAGATAATAATGTGCTTGCAACCGCTGAAACACGTTTTAAAAAGAACCAAGACATTAATGTGTTAGCAACGACAGAAGTGGCAGCAACTATTGTTCCTACACCACTAAGTACTAAGCTAACCGGTAAAACTGTTTCATTAGCAAACGGTATTAAAATTAGCAACTTCACACTGCCAGCTGACATGATGGCTGCTGTGAATGAGCGTCTTGGCGTATTAGGTGTTAACACTAAAGGTCAATACCCAGTAAAAGTGAGCCTTCTACCGGGTTCATTTGCTAAAGATCAACAAATTGCAGGGGCTTACACGTTAGATGTAACACCAACAGGTGCAACGGTTATTGGTTTTGATGACCAAGGTGCATTCTATGGTATGCAGTCGTTGATTTCACTAATGAGTACAGGTGCTAAAAACAGCATTCCTACGTTAGAAGTTACCGATGCACCGCGTTTTGATTACCGTGGTGTAATGGTTGATGTTGGCCGTAACTTCCACTCAAAAGCCGTGATTCTTCGTACGCTAGACCAAATGGCAGCATACAAGATGAACAAATTCCACTTCCACCTATCAGATGATGAAGGTTGGCGTGTTGAGATTCCAGGTTTACCTGAGCTAACAGACATTGGTAGTAAGCGTTGTCATGATCTATCTGAAACAACATGTCTGCTACCTCAACTAGGTTCAGGTCCAACGTCAGACACCGATGGCTCTGGTTACTACAGCAAGCAAGATTACTTAGATATTCTGAAATACGCGAAAGCCCGTGGTATTGAAGTCATTCCTGAAATCGATATGCCAGCGCACGCACGTGCAGCTGTAGTTGCGATGGAAGCGCGTTATAAACGTCTTGCTGCTGAAGGCAAGATGGATGAAGCAAACGAATACCGTTTAATGGATCCACAAGATACGTCAAACGTAACCACAGTACAGTTTTACGATAAGCGTAGTTTCATCAACCCATGTATGGATTCTTCTACAAAGTTTGTTGATAAAGTAATTACTGAAATTCAAGCGATGCATAAAGAAGCGGGTATGCCGCTAAATACATGGCACTTCGGTGGTGATGAAGCGAAAAATATTAAGTTAAATGCTGGTTTTCAAGATCTTAACGCAGCAGAGAAAACAGCTTGGACAGGTTCTATTGACCAATCTAAGCAAAATAAGCCATATCAGAAGTCACCAATGTGTCAGAAATTGATCGCAGAAGGTGTTGTGGCTGATTATGATCACCTACCAAGTCATTTTGCAGAGCAAATCAGTGAAGTGGTTAATAGTAAAGGGATTAAAAACTTCCAAGCATGGCAAGATGGCTTAAAGCACTCTTCAGATTCCAAAGCGTTTGGTACTGATAATGTGCGTGTAAACTTCTGGGACGTTCTATACTGGGGCGGCGGTGCATCAGCTTACGAATGGGCTGATAAAGGCTACGATGTTGTAGTATCAAACCCTGATTATGTTTACATGGATATGCCATACGAAGTAGATCCAATTGAGCGTGGTTATTACTGGGCAACACGTGCAACAGATACCCGTAAGATGTTTGGTTTTGCGCCAGAGAACTTACCCCAAAATGCTGAAACATCACTTGATCGTGATGGCAATGGCTTTACAAGTAAAGGTACAGTGAAATCGAAAGGTTTCTATGGTCTATCTGCTCAGCTTTGGAGTGAGACAGTAGGTAATGATAAGCAGTATGAATACATGGTGTTCCCTCGCGTATTAGCCGCCGCTGAGCGTGCATGGCATAAAGGTGAGTGGGAAAATGAATATCAAGTGGGTGTTGAATATTCTCAAGATTCTAACCATGTAAACAAGAAAGCACTTCATAATGAATGGCAGCGTTTTGCTAACGTATTAGGTCAACGTGAACTTGCGAAACTTGATGCTGCGGGTATTCAATACCGTGTACCAGTACCTGGTGCTAAGATCGAAAATGGTAAACTTGCGATGAACGTAAGTATGCCAGGTCTAACACTACAGTACTCAACGGATGAAGGTAAAACATGGAACACTTATGATGCGAAAGCACAACCAAGTGTGACAGGTAAAGTTGAAATTCGTGCTGTAAGTGGTAATGGTAAACGTTTCAGTCGTGTTACATCACTGTAATCGACTAACAACAATATAAGCTCCGATCATTATATGATCGCGCGATTGCCGACGATGGGATGACCATCGTCGGCTTTTTATTGCGCGTTATTAATTAAATTCACAACTATTGTTTGTTATAACTGCGTTTTTGATTTTTTGCGTAGCGGCATTGAGGTATAGTGTAAAGTCATAGTTCATATTGATGAACTGTACATAATTCTCAATCCTGTAAGTACACGAGGTGTAATAGATGAGTGAATCTGAAGCTCGTCCAACTAACTTTATCCGTCAAATTATTGATACGGATTTAGCAAGTGGCAAACATACAAGCATACATACCCGATTCCCGCCAGAACCGAATGGTTACCTGCATATCGGTCATGCGAAATCTATTTGTTTGAACTTCGGTATTGCTCAGGACTATCAGGGTCAATGTAACTTACGTTTCGATGACACTAACCCTGAAAAAGAAGACATTGAATACGTTGAGTCTATTAAAAATGATGTTAACTGGTTAGGCTTCGAGTGGAGTGGTGAGATTTGTTATTCATCAAACTACTTTGATCAGCTTCATGGGTTTGCCATTGAATTAATTAATAAAGGCTTAGCGTATGTTGATGAGCTAAGTCCTGAGCAAATGCGCGAATATCGCGGTACATTAACGCAAGCGGGTAAGCACAGTCCTTACCGCGATCGTAGTGTCGAAGAAAACTTAGCCTTGTTTGAAAAAATGAAGAACGGCGAAGTTGAAGAAGGCAAAATGTGCCTGCGCGCAAAAATCGATATGGCATCACCATTTATGGTTATGCGTGATCCGGTTATTTACCGTGTTCGTTTTGCAAATCACCACCAAACCGGTGATAAGTGGTGCATTTATCCAATGTACGACTTTACGCATTGTATTTCTGATGCGCTAGAAGGCATTACGCACTCTATCTGTACGCTAGAATTCATGGACAACCGTCGTTTATACGATTGGGTTCTTGAAAATATCACTATTGATTGCACACCACATCAGTATGAATTCAGTCGCCTGAATCTTGAATACACTGTGATGTCTAAGCGTAAGCTAAACCAACTTGTGACTGATAAATTAGTTAACGGTTGGGATGATCCACGTATGCCTACTATTTCTGGTTTACGTCGTCGTGGCTTTACGCCTGGTTCTATGCGTGAATTCTGTAAGCGTATTGGCGTGACTAAGCAAGATAACACCATTGAGATTAGTTCATTAGAATCTTGTATTCGTGATGACCTTAATGAAAATGCATCTCGTGCAATGGCTGTTTTAGATCCTGTTAAAGTTGTTATTGAAAACTTTGACGGTGAGACTGAAACATTAATGGTTGCTAATCATCCGAATAAGCCAGAAATGGGCACGCGTGAGGTTCCATTTAGCCGTGAACTTTATATTGAAGGTGAAGACTTCCGCGAAGAAGCGAACAAGAAGTACAAGCGTTTAGTATTAGGTAAAGAAGTACGTCTACGTGGTGCTTATGTGATTCAAGCTGAGCGTATTGAAAAAGATGCTGAAGGTAATATCACTACTATTTACTGTACTTACGATAAAGATACGCTAGGTAAAAACCCAGCTGACGGTCGTAAAGTAAAAGGTGTTATTCACTGGGTATCTGCTGAGGCGGGTATTGCTGCTGAAATTCGTTTATACGATCGTTTATTTACAGTGCCAAATCCAGGTGCTGCTGATGATTTCGTATCAGTGATTAACCCTGAATCTCTAACGGTATTACACGGCTTTATTGAACCATCATTGGTGACGGCTGAAGCTGAAAAAGCATACCAGTTTGAACGTATTGGTTATTTCTGTGCCGATAACAAAGATTCAAGTGCTGACCATTTAGTGTTTAACCGCACTGTTGGTCTACGTGATACTTGGGCAAAAATTGGTGACTAATTAGTCATTAATATTTGTTAAAAAGCGCCTATTTCAGTGATGGAATAGGCGCTTTTTTTATAATGCTTATTTCTTGTAATAAAAAACCAGTGATATTGATCACTGGTTCTTAGGGTGAAAATAACTAGTCATTGTTATTTTTCATCATGCAACGTTTCATCAGCATTACAGTTGCCGTCTATGCAGTGACCGTAAAGGTATAAGCTGTGATTTGTTAAACGAACATTGAAGCGTGCCGCGATGTCTTTTTGGCGTTGTTCAATCATTTCGTCTGAAAATTCAATTACTTTGCCACAATCAAGACAAACTAAGTGGTCATGATGATGTTGCGTGGCGAGTTCGAATACTGATTTACCACCTTCAAAGTGGTGACGAGTTACAATGCCTGCATCATCAAATTGGTTAAGGACACGGTAAACGGTCGCAAGGCCAATTTCTTCACCGATATCGATGAGTTTTTTATACAGGTCTTCAGCACTGATGTGTTGGCAATCAGGTTGTTGAAGCACTTCTAAAATCTTAAGACGAGGAAGTGTTACTTTAAGACCAGCTTGCTTTAGCGCGTGATTATTATCTGACATCCGATTTTCCTGTTGGCTAGCTGCAAAAATGTTGCAGTAGTCTTTCTCATATAGATTCATTATAAGTGACGCAACGATAACAATAAACCTTAAAAGGTCAGTTATCTAGCAGAAGTGTCACTTTTCTTGAGTTTGCAATATTGTAAATATTATGTAATAAAATAACTTATCATATCCGTTTATATAGTGCGCCGCTTTGTTTGATTACTCGCTGTTTTGTTTAGCTAAGCTAACATTACATTTGGTGTTTTTATTTTGGAGCCGGTAATCATATAATGTTGCTTAGCGGTGATGATTATTTTATGAATTTATATTTTAAATCAAAAAGATAAAAATATCAGGTGAGTAATATTTTGTATGGGATAAGTATGCACAGATTGATTTTCAGACATTAAAAAGATGATGGTTATTTTGCTGTGCTATATTTCTAAAAATTGTATTACTGATATTAAAATTGCATGTTTAGAGTAATGATTATAGAGATAATAAAAAACGCGCTTTAGGCGCGTTTTTTATTGATGCTTTTAACTGCACAGTGCTTAGTCAGCAAGTTCAGCAAGACACATCTCATCAAAGATTTGATTAACCCATTGCTCAACACGCGGTGCTGTTAGCTCTGGTTGACGGTCTTCATCAATACATAAGCCGACAAAGTTTGCATCATCAACGAGTGCTTTTGATGCTTCAAACTCATAGCTAGCAGTTGAGAAATTACCCACAATTGTGCCGCCTTTACTTTCTACGATGTCACGTACTGTACCCATCGCATCACAGAAGTATTCTGCGTAATCTTCTTGGTCACCACAACCAAAGATAGCAACAAGCTTAGTTGAAAAATCAACTTGCTCAAGCTCTGGGAAAAAGTCATCCCAATCGCACTGTGGTTCACCGTAATACCAAGTAGGAATACCTAGTAGTATCAGATCAAAGTTGTCGATATCTTCTTTGCTGCTTTTTGCGATATCTTTTACTTCAACTAGCTTGCTACCTAGTTGCTTCTGAATCATTTTAGCGACAGCTTCGGTGTTACCTGTGTCGCTACCAAAGAAGAGTCCAACGCTCGCCATAGTAGATATTACCTATATTAAATTGTTAACTGCTATTGGGCAGTTTACAGAAATCAGTATAAACGACGCAACGATAATTACTTTTTGCTGGCGATTTGGTGTTTTTTCGCCCAAATATTATCATTGGTGATTGTTGCCCTACATCAAAAGGACATGATAGCTCTTAGTCAATAACGTTAGCTGGTCTAGAGGCTGCTTTAATTGTATTACTATAGAGCAGAAGATAGCAGTAAGCCTACTTTCGTTGCTATCAAACTATAGCGCACTATATCACAGTAGAGTCAGGGGTTTAATAGTTAGTCTTGTCGTCTAATGTAGTTAACCACTGATTCTGATAGTAAGTTATTTATGTTTATTGATTCAAAAATTGATTAATAATGCGATTTACAGTGTCTGGCTTTTCAGCATGAAGCCAATGACCCGTATTGGCAACCACATGTGCTTTAGCGTTAGGGAATTGCGTCATTATCGCATCACGATATTGCGGCTCTATATAATCAGATAGCTGCCCTTTAATAAATAATGTTTTACCAATGAAGGGCTGAGATGCTGGCTGCCAACCCATAATCGTGGCGTAGTTAGTCATTAATCCCTCGACGTTAAATCGCCATTGATAACCCGTTTCTGTTTTTACTAATGATTTTAATAAAAATTGTCGAACACCTGCATCGTTGATATAACGCGCTAAATATTGTTCAGCTTCATTGCGTTTAGTGATTGCGTGGTGATTAACTTCGCGTAAACCGGTAAATACATTTTGGTGACGGTGACCTTTATATGCTATAGGTGCCATGTCGAGAATAATTAAGTGGTTAACCCGTTGAGGCGCTAATGCTGATAGTGTCATCGCAACCTTACCGCCCATCGAATGACCAACAACATCAAATTGATCAATGGTTAAATGATCAAGAGTATCAATAATGTCTTGAGCCAGATCTTGATAGCTGAATAGATCACTATGTGGAGATAAACCATGGTTACGAAGATCGACGCTGATCACTTGGTAATGGAGTTTTAATTCTCGGGCTAAAAGACCAAGATTATCTGCGCTGCCGAACAAGCCATGGATCAAAACGATCGTTTTACCCTTGCCTTCAGCACGAAAATGAAGATTCACAGGCTATTTTCTCTAGTTAGGTGTGGTATTTACCATAGAGTATAACCTCGGATCAGGCTATAATCGTACCCAGAATTTTAAACGGAATGATAATGAATAATACCATGAAGACTATTGAGGTAGACGAAGAGCTATATCGTTATATCGCTAGCCAAACGCAACATATTGGTGAAAGCGCTTCTGATATTTTACGTCGCTTGCTTATGGTGCCAGAGGAACAATTGCAGCAACCTGAAGTTGTGATGCCTGTTCGTCCTAAAGGGATTGTTGTGAGCAGAGATGCAGGCAATGAGCCAACCATGGATCGCGTTAAAGAAATGCGGACGGTGTTAATTTCAGATGAATTTGCGGCGCAAGAAAAAGCAATTGGCCGTTTTATGCTGATCTTATCTTCTCTTTATCATATTGATGCTGATGGTTTTGCTGAAGCGGCAGCAATTAAAGGGCGTACGCGTGTTTATTTTGCCCATGATGAAGAAACATTGCTCGCAAGTGGTAAAACGACGAAGCCAAAAGCTATCTCAACCACCCCATTTTGGGTGATCACAAATACTAATACTGACCGAAAGCGTCAGATGATTGATCAATTAATGACAAAAATGGGCTTTGGCTCTGATATTATTGATAAAGTTTGTGGTGAGATATAATCACGATTGAGTATTTACAAGGATAAAACAATGGCAATCCATCCTCGTGCGGGTCAACGCGCTCAGCAAGAAGATATGCATAATATTCCAGCGCTTGTTGCTAATTATTTTCTGATTGAGCCTAATGCGACTGATCCGTTACAAAAAGTAGCCTTCGGTACTTCAGGACATCGTGGTACTGCAGATAAAGGTACCTTTAACCAGCATCATATTTGGGCTATTGCTCAAGCAATCGCTGAGGTTCGTCTTGCTAATGGTTTGACTGGGCCGCTATTTTTAGGTAAGGATACCCATGCTTTATCTGAGCCTGCATTTACTTCAACATTAGAAGTATTGGTAGCGAATAACGTTACGGTTGTGGTTCAAGAAGGGTTGGGTTATACACCAACCCCTGGCATTTCTTATGCAATTCTTTGTCATAATAAAGAGCATGCTGATAAAGCTGATGGCATTGTCATTACTCCATCGCATAATCCACCTCAAGATGGTGGTATTAAGTATAACCCTGTTCATGGTGGTCCTGCTGAAAGTGAGTTAACTACCGCGATTGAACAGCGCGCTAATGAGATTATTGCTAATGGCATGGTTGACGTAAAGCGTGTATCAATCACAGATGCCTTTGCTTCTAAATTTGTTATTCAGAAAGATTTAGTTGCACCTTATGTAGCTGACTTAGTTAATGTTATTGATATTGATGCTATTCAGAAAGCGAACTTAAAGTTGGGTGTTGATCCTCTTGGTGGTTCGGGTATTGAATATTGGCGTCAGATTGCACAGTACTATGCACTAGACTTAACTTTAGTTAATGAATCTATCGATCCATCATTCCGTTTTATGTCATTGGACAAAGATGGTGTAGTGCGTATGGATTGTTCATCGCCTTACGCGATGGCAGGCTTACTTGCGTATAAAGATAATTATGATTTAGCGTTTGGTAATGATCCTGACTATGACCGTCACGGTATTGTAACGCCCGCTGGTTTGATGAATCCGAATCATTATTTGGCTGTGTGTATTGATTACCTCTTCCGTCACCGTAGTGGTTGGAGTGAGCAAGTTGCGGTTGGTAAAACGTTAGTATCAAGCGCAATTATTGATCGTGTCGTTGCGGCATTAGGTCGCGAATTAGTTGAAGTTCCAGTGGGCTTTAAATGGTTTGTTGATGGCCTATATAACGGTACTTTGGGCTTTGGCGGCGAAGAAAGTGCGGGAGCTTCTTTCTTACGTAAAGATGGTACGCCTTGGTCAACAGATAAAGACGGTATTCTTTTATGTCTACTTGCTGCGGAAATTACGGCAGTAACAGGTAAGAATCCACAACAATATTATGATGAACTTGCCGTTAAGTTTGGTAGTTCAGAGTATGCTCGCCTACAAGCTGTTGCTAATAAAGAACAAAAAGCAGTGTTAAGTAAGTTGTCACCAGAAATGGTTGCGGCTAAAACCTTGGCTGGTGAACCTATTCTGGCTCGACTAACACATGCTCCAGGTAATGGTGCAGCGATTGGTGGTTTGAAAGTAACCACTGAAAACGGTTGGTTTGCAGCTCGCCCATCAGGTACAGAAGATATCTACAAAATTTATTGTGAAAGCTTTAAAGGTAAAGAGCATCTAGCCCTTATCGAAAAAGAAGCACAAGATATCGTAAGTAAAGTTTTTAGTGATGCTGGTTTATAATAATTCAGCACCATAACGGATAATGCATTCGAAAAAACGCCCTAATTACTCTCTTTTTTATTGAAAGAGTATTAGGGCGTTTTTTTATAGCTCGCGATTATGCAGAGGCCAATGATTTGGCATAATAAACCACACGTTGTTATTACTATCAATAGCTTGAGTGGGAACAGTAACGTTAGCAATATCAAGTGTTGCTGTTAATTGTGAAAAGAGGGGCGGTGCTATCCATTGACGTTTTTCTAATGTGCGTAGCGTCAGTGCCGATGCTTGTGAACAATAGCACCAATGACCTTTCAAGCTGGTGGGGTTAATAACCATAGAAGAGCCTGATTGAGTCTCTGGCCACGCATCAAATAAACGTCCTTGCATAATTAACCGACGTTGGGTGGGTATTGAATAATCAAGGTGTTCAAAGGCGGGATGTGCGGTAAGTTGCAGCTGATGATCCTGCATTCTATTTGTCTTTTTATCTAAATTATCGTTAGCATTTGGACCTGGCCATTGATGCTGGAAGCATAAATAAAATTTGATAGCCACTTCCCAATGTTCAATTTCATCACTGCAATGGTTATGAACTAAAAAATCAATGGCCCCGACAGTTTGTTGCTGCCACTGTAATTGAATTTCTTCGCCAATCAGGCTGTAATCTGGATGATGAATGATTAATTGTTGCCATAGCCATTGATAATAAAAGCCTAAACGGGTGTTACCGTGGTAGTTAACATTAGTCGGAATAATGGCTTTTTTTGAAAATTGGTGTAGCCATTGATTGCTGATGCTGTAATCACCATAAGTAACAAGATTAGGCATCGTCAACAGCGCATGAAAATCAGCGGTCGTTTGATAATTAGAATCATGATTCTGTAACATATTGACACATTCCTCGAAGTAAACGTTTTCTTTACCATTGTTGACTAATCATTGACCGAGTTTCTGTAGTATTCTTTCATTTATTGGATTAAAGTACCAATAGGTTTATAAGGTCAGGAGCTAGCAATGTACACCCAGTTTTCAATGACGAATATTATCTCTCGTCGTATTTATACAGTTTTATTAGGATTAGTGTGTTTACCTGTGCTGCTTTTGATTCCTGTTAATAAACGTACACGATTAACCAGTTATATGTACCGATATTGGTCACAGACAAGCACTAAACCATTATGGTTGTCACGACTTGATCATGGTACTCAGCGTCGCTAATGAGTCTATTGAGAATGACAATTTGTTGTTGAAAAAGCTGCCGATGGCGGCTTTTTTTGTATTTATAATAATATAAGCACTGTGGGGGATTGATTTTGTTGATTGAGATTGTCACTAAAGGCTGATATTTTTTGAATAAGATGTTGTAGAGTCAATAGCATAACGTTATTAAAAAAGGATGGGCAATGAATAATCTTAAATTAGAAGCTTTGTTAAATGATTTTTTATCACCACACTTGATGAAAGATTATTGTCCGAATGGATTACAGATAGAAGGTAACGCCGAGATAACTAAAATAATTACGGGTGTTACTGCTTGTCAGGCATTGATTGATCGTGCCATTGCAGAACATGCAGATGCTATTCTTGTTCATCATGGTTTTTTCTGGAAAGGAGAGTCTGCTGAAATTCGAGGAATGAAATATCGTCGTATTAAAGCATTAATTGAAAATGGCATTAATCTTTACGCCTATCATCTACCCCTCGATGTACATCAACAGGTGGGTAATAACGTTCAGTTAGCGCAGCGTCTTGGGTTAGATATTAGTGGTGGATTAGAAATTAATAACCCTCGTTCAATTGCTATTTATGGTGAACTTGATACGCCATTAACAGGGGAAGAGTTTGCAGCGCGTATTGCGATGGCATTGCAACGTGAACCACTACATATCGGTGATAATGCACCAGCACTAATAAAAAAAGTGGGTTGGTGTACTGGTGGTGGTCAAGATTATATTGAACTTGCGGTAGATCAAGGTTGTGATGCGTTTATTTCTGGCGAAGTCTCTGAACGAACAACCCATATTGCACGTGAACTTGGCATTCATTATTTTGCAGCAGGGCATCATGCGACAGAGCGTTATGGGGTTAAGGCGTTAGGTGAGTGGCTAGCGAAAGAACATGGTTTTGATGTTGAATTTATAGATATTAATAATCCAGTATAACAAATTGCAGTGATTGGTATTATTTCCAAAATGGTGTAATAACCTATCATTAATAGAATAAAAAAGGTTGAGCCTTAGTCTCAACCTTTTTTATTCTGCTCGAACCTCGAACCTCGAACCTCGAACCTCGAACCTCAGTTATTCACGTTCATGGAGAGGTTTAAACTCTCGTTGTGAATAACCCGTATAAAGCTGACGTGGACGACCAATACGGTTCGTCGGATCACTATGCATTTCGTTCCAATGCGCAATCCAGCCAATAACACGTGACATCGCAAAAATAACCGTAAACATTGATACTGGAATACCAATCGCTTTAAGGATAATACCCGAGTAGAAATCAACATTCGGATATAGCTTTTTACTGACAAAGTATTCATCCGACAGTGCAATACGTTCAAGTTCCATTGCAACATCAAGTAATGGATTGTCAATCTTTAGTTCGTCAAGCACTTCGTGACAGGCTTCACGCATGACTGTTGCACGTGGGTCATAGTTTTTATATACCCGATGTCCAAAGCCCATTAAGCGGAATGGATCATCTTTATCTTTAGCGCGCTCAATAAACTCAGGAATATTTTCTACGCAACCAATCTCTTCAAGCATTTTTAGACAAGCTTCATTAGCGCCGCCGTGTGCAGGCCCCCAAAGTGATGCAATACCCGCTGCAATACAAGCAAATGGGTTAGCGCCAGACGATCCGGCTAAACGAACCGTTGAGGTTGATGCATTTTGTTCGTGGTCAGCATGAAGGGTGAAAATTTTATCCATTGCTCGAGAAACAATAGGGCTAACTTCGTACTCTTCACATGGCGTAGCAAACATCATATGTAGGAAGTTCTCTGCATAATCAAGGTCATTACGCGGATAAATAAATGGCTGACCAGTGGTGTATTTATGACACATTGCCGCCAAAGTAGGCATTTTTGATAGTAGTCTAAAAGCGGTTATTTCACGGTGAAGATCATTATTAATATCTAATGAATCATGGTAGAACGCTGATAATGCACCGACAACACCACACATAATTGCCATTGGATGGGCATCACGGCGGAAGCCATGGAAGAAACTCGCAATTTGTTCATGAACCATGGTGTGACGTGTAACGGTAGTACGGAATTGTTCATATTCAGCACGGGTAGGTACTTCACCATAAAGCAGAACGTAACAAACTTCTAAGTAATCAGCATTATTCGCTAATTGATCGATAGGAAAGCCACGATGTAACAAAATTCCTTTATCACCATCAATATACGTGATTTGAGATTCACATGAGGCTGTCGCTAGAAAACCTGGATCAAATGTAAAAAAACCGCTTGCGCCTAGTTTTCGCACATCGATTACATCTTGGCCCTCTGAGCCCTCGATAATCGGCAGTTCGATAGGTGCTTTCCCTTCTATATGAAGAGTAGCTTTCTTATCTGCCATAACAATCTCCTTTGTTATTTGTAGAATCCTGAATCCGAAACGGATGTATATTTGTTGTACCGCTAGGTAAGCCAATTGTCAATTTTTGTATTCATTAATGTGCGATTGTTAATAACTTTTCTATATTTGTATGTTTTTTGTGAACTTGACGTGTAATAACATGTAACTAGGTTTGTTTTTGAATGTTACGCTAGGTATAGTTACGTTGATATTTGGTTGTAGTATAGATGAAATGTTGTTAATGGACTGCGTAAGGAATGCGGTTGAAAGACAAAGCGATTATATTGCTCAACACTTTGCTTTTAATGATAGCGTAGCATTTTTTAACTGTTTCTTGATGGCTCACTATAGAAACAATCAATGCGTTTAATAAAAATAAAATGCTTTAATAAAGCTGAGTGAGCAAAATGTGAAAGTAAAGAAACCTAGACCAGTTAACCTCGACTTACAAACTATGTGTTTTCCTTTAACGGCGATCGCATCAATCCTACATCGAGTATCGGGCGTGATTACGTTCGTTGCTATCGCTATTTTATTATGGCTCCTGAACTTGTCTTTATCTTCTCCCGACGGTTTCTCTACAGCTGTCAGTATTACTGACAGTGGGATAGTGACGTTTGTATTATGGGGAATATTAACTGCACTGTTTTATCATATTGTTCTAGGTATTCGTCACTTATTGATGGATCTGGGGTATTTTGAAGAAATGGATATAGGTATTACGAGTACCAAAGTGAGCTTTATTATTGTGGCCATATTATCCTTATTTGCAGGAGTATTAGTATGGTAGCCAATGTATCTTCTGTTGGACGTAATGGTGTGCATGATTTTATTTTAATCCGTGTAACTGCCATTATTCTGACGTTATATACTTTTTATTTAGTAGGTTTTTTTGCGTTTGGCCCTGAAATAACATTTGTTTCTTGGCAAGCATTTTTTGGGCAACTGACCACTAAAGTTTTTACTCTGCTCGCTTTGGTATCCATTTTAATTCATGCGTGGATTGGTTTATGGCAAGTACTGACTGATTACATTAAACCTGCAGTATTAAGAGCTTGTTTGCAGTTTGTTATTGTCACGATTCTATTTATTTATCTATTTTCAGGTTTCTTCATTGTGTGGGGTGTGTAGTGGTTATTGCTATTCGTGAATTTGATGCGGTTGTTATCGGTGCTGGTGGTGCAGGTATGCGCGCCGCACTACAAATATCAGAACAAGGCTTAAAATGTGCCTTGTTATCAAAAGTATTTCCTACCCGTTCTCATACAGTGTCGGCACAAGGAGGGATCACTGTTGCATTAGGTAATTCGCATCCTGATAACTGGCAATGGCATATGTACGATACCGTTAAAGGTTCTGATTATATTGGTGATCAGAATGCGATTGAATATATGTGTAAAAATGGACCTAAGTCTGTCATTGAACTTGAAAAAATGGGCTTACCTTTTTCTCGGTTTGATGATGGAAGTATTTATCAGCGTCCATTTGGTGGTCAATCAAAAGAGTTTGGTGGTGAGCAAGCGGCACGTACTGCAGCCGCAGCTGATCGAACTGGCCATGCATTGCTCCATACGCTTTATCAGCAAAACATTAAGCATAAAACCACAATATTTTCTGAGTGGTATGCCCTTGATTTAGTTAAAAATGAAGATGGCGCTATTTTGGGTTGTACTGCTTTGTGTATGGAAACGGGTGAAGTGTGTTACTTCAATGCCAAAGCGACAATTTTAGCGACCGGTGGTGCTGGGCGTATTTATGCCTCAACCACTAATGCCCATATTAATACGGGTGATGGTGTTGGTATGGCATTGCGTGCTGGTGTACCCATGCAAGATATGGAAATGTGGCAATTCCATCCGACGGGTATTGCTGGTGCTGGCGTATTAGTGACTGAAGGTTGTCGTGGCGAAGGGGGCTATTTACTTAACAAAGACGGCGAACGCTTTATGGAGCGTTATGCGCCAAATGCCAAAGATTTAGCTGGTCGTGATGTAGTTGCTCGTTCAATGATGGTTGAAATTCGAGAAGGACGTGGATGCGATGGCCCGTGGGGTCCTCACTTGAAGTTAAAACTTGATCACTTAGGTAAAGACGTACTTGAATCGCGCTTACCAGGTATTTGTGAGTTATCACGTACATTTGCCCATATTGATCCGGTTAAAGAGCCTATTCCCGTAATTCCAACCTGTCATTACATGATGGGTGGTGTGCCAACTCAAGTATCAGGCCAAGCATTGAAACAAAATGCAGCAGGTGTTGATGAAGAAATTCGAGGTTTGTTTGCCTGTGGTGAAATAGCATCAGTATCAGTGCATGGTGCTAATCGTTTAGGTGGCAATTCATTACTTGATTTAGTCGTCTTTGGACGCGCAACAGGCCTGCATTTAGGTCAAACATTATTAGCGCAAGCCGATGCAACACCCGCGACAGATGCTGATATTGAAGCGTCTCTTGCTCGTATTAATCGCTGGAACAATACCCAAGAAGGCGAAGACCCAGTTCAAATTCGTAAAGATTTGCAAGCGTGTATGCAAAATAACTTCTCGGTATTTAGAGAGGGCGAGGCAATGGCTGCGGGCTTGGAAGAACTTAAAGTGATTCGTAAACGTTTGCAGCATGCACGATTAGATGATACTTCAACCGAGTTTAATACTCAGCGTATTGAATGTTTAGAATTAGATAACCTCATGGAAACCGCAATGGCAACAGCGATTGCCGCTAATTACCGTACTGAAAGTCGTGGTGCTCATGCTCGATTTGATTTTCCCGATCGTGATGATACAAATTGGTTATGCCATTCTATTTATAATCCAGAAACAGAAGCGATGACGAAACGTGATGTCAATATGGCACCGATTCATCGTGAAGCGTTTCCGCCGAAAGCGCGTGTTTATTAACGGGAGATCACCACGATGAAACTGAATTTTTCAATTTACCGTTACAACCCAGATGCTGATGATGTTCCGTATATGCAAGATTATCAGCTTGATGTACCTGATGGCTCAGATATGATGGTACTAGACGCGTTAATTTTACTTAAAGAACAAGATGCTAGCTTGTCTTTCCGTCGCTCTTGCCGTGAGGGAGTGTGTGGTTCTGATGGTATTAATATGAATGGTAAGAATGGTTTAGCTTGTATTACGCCATTATCAGCTTTAATTAATACCAGTGCGATTGTTATTCGTCCGTTACCAGGGTTGCCCGTGATTCGTGATTTAATCATTGATATGGGCCAGTTCTACAGTAACTATGAAAAAGTAAAACCATTTCTAATTGATAATGCCACTCTTCCGCCTGCAAGAGAAAATCTGCAATCACCTGAAGATCGTGCGCAGTTAGATGGTCTATATGAATGTATTATGTGTGCCTGTTGCTCAACCGCATGCCCATCATTTTGGTGGAATCCTGATAAGTTTATTGGCCCCGCCGGTTTATTGGCGGCCTATCGATGGTTAATTGATAGCCGTGATACGGCAACGGATGAAAGATTATCTGATCTCGATGATGCATTTAGTGTTTTTCGTTGCCATGGCATAATGAACTGTGTAAATGTTTGTCCTAAGGGATTAAATCCCACCAAAGCGATTGGACACATAAAATCTATGCTGCTTAAGCGAGCAGTTTAAAAATATCGATATGTTAGTGAGTCAATGTTGTTTGCAAGACTCACTAACCGGAATGCTCGGTATTAGACCGATGCCAATGGCGATAAATCAGTAGTTAAGGGAAAATAATGCAGAATAGCGTTATGAAGGCATGGCTTGAGTCTTCACATTTAGCTGGCGCCAACGCAACTTATATAGAAGATCTTTACGAGTTGTATCTTAGCGATCCAGAGTTAGTTGATATCCAATGGCAAAAAGTATTTGTTGATCTGCCTATTGTTAATAACGTAATTATTGAACAGCCTCACTCTCGTGTACGTGATTACTTTAGACGTCTAGCAAAAGAAACCCATTTTTTAAGTGCTGTCGTTAACGATCCTGATGTTGATGCTAAGCAAGTTAAAGTATTGCAATTAATCAATGCTTATCGTTTTCGTGGTCATCAAAATGCCAATCTAGATCCCTTGGGATTATGGCAACGTGATCATGTTGCTGATCTCGATCCTGAGTTTCACTCGTTAACCGCTGATGACTTCAATGAAACATTCAATGTTGGTTCGTTTGCGATTGGCCAAGAAACCATGAAACTCAGTGAAATATATGCCGCACTTAAAAAGACCTATTGTGGGTCAATTGGTGCTGAATATATGCATATTACTGATACTGATGAAAAACGTTGGATCCAACAGCGACTTGAATCAGTCATGGGTACAGGGTCTTTTACTGCTGAAGAACAATTGTGTTTTCTTGATGAATTAACGGCAGCTGAAGGTCTTGAGCGTTATTTAGGTGCAAAATTCCCAGGAGCAAAACGTTTCTCATTAGAAGGTGGCGATGCCATGATTCCAATGATGAAAGAGTTAATTCGTCATGCAGGCTCACAAGGTGTGCGTGAAGTAGTTGTGGGCATGGCTCACCGTGGCCGCTTAAATATGTTAGTTAACGTATTAGGCAAAAAGCCGCAAGATTTATTTGATGAATTTGCAGGTAAACATGGTGAAAGTTGGGGAACCGGTGATGTGAAATATCATCAAGGTTTTTCTGCTGATTTTGCAACCCCTGGTGGTGATGTTCATCTAGCATTAGCATTTAACCCATCACATCTTGAGATTGTAAATCCAGTGGTTGTCGGTTCAGTGCGAGCACGACAAGATCGTTTAGGTGATGATACTGGCGATAAAGTGTTGCCGATTACTATTCACGGTGATTCAGCTATTGCAGGTCAAGGTGTTGTTGCTGAAACCTTTAATATGTCTCAAGCTCGTGGTTATAGTGTTGGCGGTACGGTTCGTATTGTTATCAATAACCAAGTGGGTTTTACAACGTCAAACCCACAAGACACACGCTCAACTGAATACTGTACTGATATTGCTAAAATGGTACAGGCGCCTATTTTCCACGTAAATGCGGATGATCCTGAAGCGGTTGCTTTTGTGACTCGATTGGCGTTTGATTATCGCCATGAGTTTAAGCGTGATGTGGTGATTGATTTGGTCTGTTATCGCCGTCATGGTCATAACGAAGCTGATGAACCCAATGCTACCCAGCCATTGATGTATCAAAAAATTAAAAAGCACCCAACGCCACGTAAATTATATGCTGACTATTTAACTGAAATTGGCACGTTTGGTTTAGATATCGCAACAGGTTTAGTGAATGAATATCGTGATGCATTAGATCGTGGAGAGTGTGTTGTTAAAGAATGGCGACCAATGAAATTACATTCTGTCGATTGGGCTCCTTATTTAGGTCATGACTGGACAATTGATTGGAACAGTAAAGTTGATGAGCAGCGTTTGCAAGAGCTTGGTAGTCGTTTGTGCCAATATCCAGCCAGTCATCAATTACAAAGCCGCGTTCAAAAAATTTATAACGATCGCTTAGCCATGTTTGCGGGTGAGAAAGCGTTTGATTGGGGGATGGCTGAAAACTTGGCGTATGCAACATTGGTTGATGAAGGGCATCGTATTCGTATTACGGGCCAAGATTCAGGTCGTGGTACATTTTTCCACCGTCATGCGGTATTACATAATCAAGAAGATGCCAGTACCTATATTCCATTAACTCATATTCATAATGGTCAAGGGCCATTTGAAGTGATTGATTCAGTATTATCTGAAGAAGCTGTGCTTGCGTTTGAATATGGTTATGCAACCGCTGAGCCCAGTGGTTTAACTATCTGGGAAGCGCAGTTTGGTGATTTTGCTAATGGTGCTCAAGTGGTGATTGATCAATTTATTAGTTCTGGCGAACAAAAGTGGGGTCGGATGTGTGGTTTAACCATGCTATTGCCTCATGGATATGAAGGTCAAGGCCCTGAACATTCATCGGCACGTCTTGAACGCTATTTACAATTATGTGCTGAACAGAATATGCAAGTAGTTGTGCCATCAACACCGGCTCAAGTTTATCATATGATTCGCCGTCAAGTTGTACGTCCAATGCGCCGCCCTCTGATTGTAATGTCACCTAAGTCATTGTTGCGTCATCCATTGTGTACATCGATATTGGATGAATTGGCGAACGGTACTTTCTTCGCTGCCATTGGTGAGGTGGATGAATTACCCGCTCAAAACGTACAGCGGGTGGTATTCTGTTCAGGTAAAGTGTATTACGATTTGTTAGAGCAACGCCGTAAAAATGAACAGACGAATGTTGCAATTGTGAGGATTGAACAATTGTATCCTTTCCCGAAAGAAGATGTTGAAGCGGCTATTGCAGATTATAAACATGTAACAGATTTCGTGTGGTGTCAGGAAGAACCTCAAAATCAAGGGGCATGGTATTCTAGTCAACATAATTTCTATTCTGCTTTACCTGCCGGATCACTATTACGTTATGCCGGACGTCCAGCATCAGCATCACCCGCTGTAGGGTATATGTCTGTACACTTGAAACAACAAAAAGCGTTAGTTGAAGACGCATTAACTATTGAATCTCAAGACCATTCTAATAATTAGAACGAGAACAAAAGGACAATACCGATATGACAATCGAAATTCTGGTTCCTGACCTTCCGGAATCTGTTGCTGATGCAACTGTAGCCACATGGCACAAACAACCCGGTGACACTGTTACTCGTGATGAGGTCTTGGTTGACATTGAAACTGATAAAGTTGTACTTGAAGTTCCAGCTCCTGAAGATGGTGTGTTAGAGGCTATTTTTGAGATAGAAGGGACAACGGTATTAACTCGGCAATTGATTGGTAAAATCAGAGTTAATGCTGTTGCAGGCGAACCAACATTAGATGTGTTGGCTGATGCTGAATCATCGCCAAATAAACGTAATACAGCGTCATTAAACGAAGAAAATAGCGAAGCATTAAGCCCTGCTGTGCGCCGTTTATTAGGTGAACATGGTATTGCGGCTGAAAAAGTAAAGGGTACCGGTGTTGGTGGACGTATTACTCGTGAAGATGTTGATACTTACTTGAAAAATATTGTAGCAGTCGCTGCGACACCAAAAACAGTGGAAGCTAAAATTGAGCATGAATTACCTTTAGCGCACCGCAGTGAAAAGCGTGTACCAATGACACGATTACGTAAGCGCGTTGCTGAACGTTTGCTGGAAGCGAAAAACAGTACCGCCATGTTAACAACATTTAATGAAGTTAATATGAAGCCAATTATGGATCTGCGTAAGCAATATAAAGATGTGTTTGAGCAGCGCCATGGTATTCGTCTTGGCTTTATGTCGTTCTATGTGAAGGCGGTTGTTGAAGCATTAAAGCGCTACCCAGAAGTGAATGCATCGATTGATGGTGATGACATTGTTTATCATAACTTCTTTGATATTAGCATTGCCGTCTCAACACCTCGTGGTTTAGTTACCCCCGTGTTGCGAGATTGTGATAAGTTAAGTTTGGCTGAGATTGAAAAAGGTATTCGTGACTTAGCGCTTAAAGGTCGTGATGGTAAATTAACGGTTGATGATCTTATTGGTGGTAATTTTACCATTACTAACGGCGGGGTATTTGGTTCGTTAATGTCAACGCCAATTATTAACCTACCTCAAGCGGCTATCTTAGGTATGCATAAAATCCAAGATCGTCCGATGGCAGTTAATGGTCAAGTTGAAATTTTGCCAATGATGTACCTTGCACTTTCTTATGATCATCGTTTAGTTGATGGTCGTGAATCTGTGGGTTATTTAGTAACAATTAAAGAATTACTTGAAGATCCAACCCGTTTATTACTCGACGTATAAAGGACTAAATAGTTAACCGAATCAGTGCTCATTATTCGGTTAACTTCCTTCCCGTTTAATGAAAACAGTAAACATGACGTAGTGATGAAGAGGTATCAAAGAATATCTCAAATGGATTTAATGAGTCCCAAAGGGATAAAACATTATGAATTTGCACGAGTATCAAGCAAAACAACTATTCGCTGAATATGGTTTACCTGTGCCAGAAGGCTATGCTTGTGATACCCCACAAGAAGCAGCAGAAGCAACAGGTAAAATTGGCGGTGAAAAATGGGTGGTAAAATGTCAAGTTCACGCTGGTGGTCGAGGAAAGGCTGGTGGTGTTGAGCTACATGATAACAAAGAAGGTATTAAGCAATTTGCTCAACGTTGGTTAGGTAAAAACTTAGTGACTTACCAGACGGATGCTATGGGTCAACCCGTAACAAAAGTATTGGTAGAAGCTGCATCTAGTATTGCGACCGAATTATATCTTGGCGCAGTTGTTGATCGTAGTTCACAGCGTATTGTTTTCATGGCATCGACAGAAGGTGGTGTGGAAATTGAAAAAGTAGCTGAAGAAACACCTCATCTCATTCATAAAGTAGCGATAGATCCTTTAGTGGGACCTCAACCTTATCAAGGGCGCGAATTAGCTTTTAAACTCGGTCTACAAGGCGATCAAGTAAAACAATTTACCACGATATTTTTAGGGCTGGGTAAGATGTTTGCTGAGTGTGATCTAGCATTGCTTGAAGTGAATCCTCTTATTATTACGGGGGACGGTACACTTCTCTGTTTAGATGGCAAAGTGAATGTTGATGCTAATGCATTATATCGCCAGCCTAAATTACGCCAAATGCATGATGCTTCACAAGAAGATGAAAGAGAAGCCCATGCTGCACAGTGGGAGCTTAATTACGTTGCACTTGACGGTAATATTGGCTGTATGGTCAATGGTGCTGGTTTAGCGATGGGAACGATGGATATTGTTAATCTCCATGGTGGTCATCCAGCAAACTTTTTAGATGTTGGTGGTGGTGCAACCAAAGAACGCGTCACAGAAGCGTTTAAAATTATTCTTTCAGACAGTAATGTAAAAGCCGTTTTAGTGAATATTTTTGGCGGTATTGTACGTTGTGATTTGATTGCTGACGGTATCATTGGTGCTATTGCAGAAGTCGGTGTAAAAGTGCCGGTTGTGGTACGTCTTGAAGGTAATAATGCTGAAGTTGGCACTGCAAAACTGGCTGATAGTGGTCTCAATATTATTGCTGCCACTTCGTTAACAGAAGCCGCTGAGAAAGTTGTTGCTGCTGCGGAGGGTAAATAATGTCGATACTTATTAATAAAGATACTAAAGTCATTTGCCAAGGTTTTACTGGTAGCCAAGGCTCATTTCATTCAGAACAAGCGCTTGCTTACGGTACACAACTTGTCGGCGGTGTGTCTCCGGGGAAAGGTGGCATGATGCATCTGGGCTTACCTGTATTTAATACAGTCCGTGATGCGGTTAAAGCAACGGGCGCAACGGCAACCGTCATTTATGTACCTGCTCCTTTTTGTAAAGATGCGATTTTAGAAGCCATTGATGCAGGTGTTGAGCTGATTGTTACTATTACTGAAGGTATTCCGACCTTAGATATGCTGGATGTTAAAGTACGTTTAGATGCTAAAGGCGTACGTATGATCGGCCCTAACTGCCCAGGTATTATTACACCGGATGAGTGTAAGATTGGGATCATGCCCGGTCATATTCATAAAGCCGGTAAAGTGGGTATTGTTTCACGTTCAGGAACTTTAACGTATGAAGCTGTAAAGCAAACAACCGATGAAGGCTTTGGTCAATCAACGTGTGTTGGTATCGGTGGTGATCCGATCCCTGGCTCTAATTTTATTGATATTCTTGAAATGTTTGAAAAAGATCCGGCGACAGAAGCTATTGTAATGATTGGTGAAATTGGTGGTACTGCAGAAGAAGAAGCAGCTGTATATATTAAAGCCAATGTTACTAAACCTGTAGTGTCATATATTGCAGGTGTTACTGCGCCTGAAGGTAAACGTATGGGCCATGCTGGTGCAATTATTTCAGGTGGGAAAGGGACGGCAGAAGAAAAATTTGCAGCCCTTGAAGCTGCGGGTGTAAAAACGGTCCAAAGCTTGGCTGATATTGGTAAGGCATTACGCGAAGTGACCAATTGGTAAGTTAATATTGAGTATAACGTTTAGTGCATAAAAATTAAGTAAATAAAAACCCGCTTACACAATTGTGTTGCGGGTTTTTTATTGGTGATTTTTATGTAATGAATACGGTTAGCGTTGGGTCGGCTTAAATTGACTTAACATAAATAGTGCTGCGGCCGATACCACGACGGAAGGGCCAGCAGGAGTATCATAGTGCCATGACATTGCCAGTCCAAGTACCACTGAAATTGAACCAATAATAGAGGCAATAACGGCCATTGATTCAGGACTCTGAGCGAAACGTCGCGCTGTTGCTGCTGGAATGATTAACAGTGAGGTGATGATTAACGCCCCCACAAATTTCATCGCGACAGCGATCACCATACCGACCATTAACATTAATAATAATCGCATTAAATCAACATTGACGCCTTCAACTTGTGCCATTTCTTCGCTGATGGTCATTGATAATAATGGTCGCCATAAGTAGATAAGTAATGCGATCACAATCGTGCCACCGCCATAAATCCACATTAGGTCGTTGGTCGTAACAGCCAGTAAATCACCAAACAAATACGCCATTAAATCAATACGAACATTGTCTAAAAAGCTCACCGCGACTAAGCCAAGTGATAATGCACTATGGGCTAAAATACCAAGTAGGGTATCTGTTGCAACATAACGTTGCTTTTGTAAGGTTACCAAAATAACCGCGAGGACTAAGCAGCAAATAACTAACGCAAGGTTTAAGTTAATATTAAACAAAAATCCTAAAGCTATGCCCAGTAATGACGCATGCGACAGCGTATCACCAAAATAAGCCATTTTTCGCCATACAACAAATGATCCCAAAGGACCTGCTAATAGGGCAATCCCAATACCCGCAATTAATGCGGGAAGTAGAAACTCAATCATTATTTATTATTATCCTGATGATTATTACAGCACGTTGATGGTGTTGTTGAATCACCGTGTTGGTGGTTATGCTGATGTTGGTACAACGCAAGTTGTTCACTGGCTTGACGGCCAAATAATGCAATATATTTAGGGTGGTTGGTCACACTAAATGGGCTGCCAGAGCAACATATATGATGTTGTAAACAAATTACTTTATCGGTTTTTTCCATGACCAGATGCAAATCATGTGAAACCATTAATATTGCACAATTGAGTAAATCACGTAATTGCTGAATTAAGCGATATAGCTCTAATTGTCCCGTCACATCAACCCCTTGAACGGGTTCATCTAAGACTAATAAATCAGGTTTTTGTAACAATGCACGAGCTAATAATACCCGTTGCATTTCACCACCTGATAAACGGTGCATGTCACTATCAATTAAGCGTGAACCGTTAACCATGGTCAATGCTTCTTGGCGTTGTTCCAATGAATAACGACCAG
Source organism: Photobacterium carnosum (assembly GCF_021236965.1). Lineage (NCBI taxonomy): Bacteria > Pseudomonadati > Pseudomonadota > Gammaproteobacteria > Vibrionales > Vibrionaceae > Photobacterium > Photobacterium carnosum. The sequence continues at coordinate 230,507 of NZ_WMDN01000002.1, forward strand.
CTAAACGCATAAATCGATCGACGGAAAGTGGCAACGTACTATTAAGGTGTAGTTTTTGTGGTACGTAACCAATGCGAATTCCTTTCTGACGAATGACTTTTCCTAATGTTGGTTTTTGTAATCCAGTGATTACTTTAACTAGCGTGGATTTACCTGCGCCATTAGGACCAATAAGAGTTGTGATTTCACCACGCTCTAATTTGAGTGCAACATTATCTAAAACATTACGTCCAGAGAAGGCCACTGTGAGTGATTGTAATTCTACTAATGTTGTCATAAAGCATGCTTAAAATAAGAGTTTGTCAAAATGTTATGTTATATTATAACATCTATGTTTTACATGTGTTACTGTTAATACGCGCCGATTATAGCCAATAGAGAAAAATTTCTTTACTGATAATCAATAATTTTTGTTTTTATATTTTATGGGAAAAATCATGCACCGTTTAACTTCTCTATTTTGTGCTACTGCTCTTGTTGCTTCTGGCTCGGCATTAGCATCTGATACCTTTAATGTGGTGACTACTGTTAAGCCCTTAAATCTTATTGTTAGTGAATTAACTCAAGGTGTAGCAACCAGTGAGTTTGTTATTCCATCAGGATCATCACCACACGATTATGCATTACGTCCCTCTGATGTTAGAAAGTTAAAACAAGCTGATCTTGTGGTGTGGGTTGGACCTGAATTAGAGTCATTTTTAGTTAAAACAATGGCATCAAAACCTGAAAATATTGCATTGAGTCAACAACATGAGATTAACTTTCGTTATTATGCGGAAGATGAGCAAGAACATGCAGGACATGAAACTGAAATTGAAGCAGATCACGCGCATGAAGGACATGATCATGCATCTGAACATGAAGGGCATCACCATAACCATAATGGAATCGACCCTCATTTATGGCTAGGACCAGATCAAGCAGTGCAAGCAGCAAATGTCATAACTAAGGCATTGATCAAGTATGACCCGTTGCATAAAAATACATATACAGCTAATCTTTCTACATTCACAACAGAAGTTCAGTTAGCGGTTACTCAGCTTAATAAGCAGTTAAAACCATTAAGTGATAAAGGCTATTATGTTTTTCATGATGGTTATGGCTATTTTGAGCAACAATTTAAGTTAGATAATCTGGGACACTTTACTGTTGAACCTGATCGTCGTCCTGGCGCTAAAACATTATTATCTATTCGCGAAGCGTTAAAAAACAACCAAGCGTATTGTGTTTTTAGTGAGCCACAATTTTCGCCTGCTGTTGTGAAGTCTGTAACCAAAGGAACGAATGTTAAAATAGGGACTCTTGACCCAATGGCAACGGATATCGTTGAGGGCAAGGGGGGATATGTCCGTTTTCTGAATGAACTTGGAGAACGATTTAGTAAGTGTCTTAATTAATCATGAAATATTATATCGCTACGGTTGCATCATTGAAGATGTTATCGCTGCAGCATAAAATTGCGTTATTCTCAACCACTGTTTTAATGGTGGCTGCTATTGCATGGCAGCCATCTAAACATACAATCCCTTTCCCCAGTTTTAAAAAGCCAGCCCCGATTAGTGTGCCAATTAATCTTACGGGGCTTGAGTTGTCAGAATCCGAGAGTGAACCTCTGGGTGCATCTTTAGATCAAAATGATCCTCAATTTCAGGCTCCAAAAGATGAAATTGAACAACAATTAGTACAAGCCCACGCAGAAACAGAATCTAAACATCGAGTTTCATCTGGGGAAACCTGAGGGGCTATATTTTCTCAATATGGTTTACCTATATCAGAGATGTACCGTTTAATTGATGCTAATAAATCAGTACAACAGTTACGTGTAGGACAAGTATTAGAATGGGAAGTTGATGCTGATGGTAAGTTGACTTCGCTGAGTATTATTCGTAGTAAAAAAGTGACGGATACTTATACCCTAACTAAAAAAGGGTATACCTATAAAGAAGTTGAACAAAAAGGTGATATTAAGCCAGTGATATTAACTGGACGTGTCTCGGGTAGTTTTTATAATTCTGCACATGATGCAGGGTTAACGCCAACCCAAATTGGTAATGTAGTTAAAGCGTTACAGTGGAAGATGAACCTTGGTCGCGATGCGCATAAAGGTGACTCATTTGGGGTGGTATTAGATCGTGAATTTATTGATGGTAAAGCGGTGGGTAAAGGTAAAATTAATGCATTTTACTATAAAAGCCAACGTCGAGGACATTCAATATTTATTGTTCGTGGGGCTGATGACCAATTTTATGATCAAGATGCGCGTAGTTTGAACCGTGGTTTTAAACGGATACCAACGCTTAAATCATACCGAATTAGTTCATCATTTAATCCAAATCGTCTACATCCGATCACCAAACGTCGCTCGCCACATAATGGTACTGATTTTGCGGTTCCTGTTGGCACTACTATTCTCGCTGCTGGTGATGGAGTGGTGGTTAAATCACAGTATCACTCGCTCGCGGGCAACTATATTGTGATCAAACATGGGCGTGAATATGTGACTCGTTATTTGCATTTAAGTAAACGCCAAGTCAACGTGGGCGATAAAGTTAAAATGGGACAACGGATTGCAAAAAGTGGTAATACTGGGCGCTCAACAGGACCACATTTACATTTTGAATTACTCAAGAATGGGCGACCAGTCAATGCAATGAAAGTGCCGTTGCCACAAGCCGAGCCGCTAAGAGGTAGCACTCGAACTCAATTTATGCGTAATGTTAAAGCGTATAAAAAGCAATTAAACATAAAAATGCCAAGTTAAAATAAATATAAAAAGTTATTCTTAAAAGCGTATCGAAAGGTACGCTTTTTTTGTTGGCGTTAAAAACAAATGATAAGTAATAAAAATGCTAAATTATTGGTTATTTATGTCAAAATAGTACACTTAATAAGTGATAACTATTATTTAAGTTCAGGCATGAAATAATTGATTTAAGACAAGACTAATTTCGTATCAAAGTGTAAAATCCTCCATATCGTAATGTAAATAATTCTTATTAAGGTAGCCATTTAGTTATGAAACTGTCAGATATGTCGTGTGGTCACAGCGGTACAGTGATTAATATGTCTGCGTTACCTGTAGTAACGCGTAAAAAATTAATGGTTATGGGGTTATTACCACATACAGAAATTACTGTTATTCGTTTAGCACCATTAGGTGATCCTCTTCAGGTACGAGTGCGTGGTGTTGACATTGCAATCCGCAAAAAAATTGCTGAAGATATAGAAGTTGAGGTTAAATAATGCAATATGACATTCTTACCGTTGGTAACCCGAATAGCGGTAAAACAACATTGTTTAATGGACTAACAGGTTCAAAACAGCAGGTGGGTAACTGGGCTGGTGTCACTGTTGAAAAGAAGACTGGTTTCTATCAACATAATGGTGATGATTTCTCTCTTACCGATCTTCCCGGCATTTATAACCTTGATAGTGCTAACGATGCTAACAGTCTTGATGAAGCAATTGCATCCCGAGCAATTTTAACAACACCAGCCGATATTATTATTAACGTTGTTGATGCGTCATCGCTTGAACGTAGTTTATACATGACGTTACAACTGCGTGAATTAGGTCGACCAATGGTGGTTGTGCTTAATAAAATGGATGTATTGAAGCGTCAACAACAGGTATTAGATCTTAAAGCATTAGAAAAAGCATTAGGTTGTCCGGTTGTTGCATTATCTGCTAATAACATGGAACGAATTGGCGAATTTAAATCTAAACTTCATAAAATGCTAATTCAAGGGGTTATTGTTTCTGATTTTTCACTAGATTATGGTGATGATTTTGAAGCGGCGGTTGAACAATTAAAACCCTTATTTCTTCATGATGAAAAACTAAATCCTCGCGCTCAATCAATTAGAGTGTTAGAAAATGATACGTTAGTTATTTACACGTTATCAGAAGAACATAAGCAACAAGCCTGTACTATTCGTAGTAAAATGCTGGAACTGGTTGATCCTGATATTCAAGTTGCGGATGTGCGATACACTTTTTTACATCAATTGTGTCAAAAGGTTCGTCGTCAAGAAGGTCGTTTAAGCCATAGTTTAACTGATAAAATTGACAGCGTATTACTACACCGTGCTATTGGTATCCCATTTTTCTTCTTAGTAATGTACGTGATGTTCATGTTTGCAATTAACGTGGGTAGTGCATTTATAGACTTTTTTGATATTAGTTTCGGTGCAATTTTAGTTGATGGTGGTCACTATTTATTAGATAACCATTTACCCGTGTGGTTAGTAACTATTATTGCGAATGGTGTTGGTGGTGGTATTCAAACTGTTGCGACCTTTATTCCTGTAATTGCCTGTCTATACCTTTTCCTTGCTGTATTAGAAAGTTCAGGTTACATGGCACGTGCCGCTTTTGTACTTGATAAAGTGATGCAAAAAGTAGGCTTACCGGGTAAAGCGTTTGTGCCGTTGGTACTTGGTTTTGGTTGTAACGTACCCGCAATAATGGCAACACGTACTTTAGAACAAGAGCGTGAACGTAAACTGGCAGCAGCAATGGCACCGTTTATGTCATGTGGTGCACGTTTGCCTGTTTATGCATTATTTGCAGCGGCTTTCTTTCCTGATAATGGTCAGAATGTTGTTTTTGCTTTATATATCTTAGGTATTGTTGCTGCAGTAATGACCGGCTTGATTTTACGTAATACGCTTTACCCAGGCTCTAGTGATAGCTTTATCATGGAAATGCCGAACTATGAATTACCAACAATGCGTAATGTTGTTATTAAAACATGGCAGAAGCTAAAACGTTTTGTATTTGGTGCGGGTAAAACGATTGTCGTTGTAGTGACAATTTTAAGTTTCTTCAATTCGTTAGGTACTGATGGCTCATTTGGTAATGAAGATACGTCAAAATCAGTATTATCACATGCCGCACAAGTGATCACTCCAGTATTAGAACCTATTGGTGTTAAAGCCGATAACTGGCCCGCAACCGTAGGTATTATTACGGGTATTTTTGCTAAAGAGGCCGTAGTCGGTACGCTTAATAGTTTATATGCTCCGGCGCTGAATGGTAATAGCGAAGAGTATGATCTTGTTGGAAGCTTGAAAGAGGCGGTTGCTTCTATTGGTGATAATCTTGCAGCACTAAGTTTTAGTGATCCTCTTGGTATTAAAGTAGGTAGTCTTGAAAACCAAACGACGGTTGCTGAAGAGCAAGGTGTTGATCAATCTGTTTACGGTAATATTCAATCACGTTTTGTTAGTGGCGCAGCAGCAATGTCTTATTTGATATTCATTCTGCTTTATACGCCATGTGCGGCAGCTATGGGCGCGTATGTGCGTGAGTTTGGTAAGAAGTTTGCGGGCTTTATTGCAGGCTGGACAATGCTATTGGCATATACTTTTGCATCATTGTTCTATCAAATTGCAGATTTTACACAACATCCTGCTAGTAGTTCGTTTTGGATTGCGTTCTTCATTATTATTAATGTTGGAATTTACTTGTTGATGAAACGACAAGGTAAAAAGCAATCTCATTTAGAAGGGTTATTGTTTGAATGATTTTACAACAATTAAAACAGTATATTGCCGAGCATGGGCGAAGTAGTCGTAAGCAGCTTGCGATTCATTTTGGTATGTCTGAAGACGGTGTTGATGCGATGCTTGCCGTTTGGATTCGAAAAGGAACAATAGGCAAGGAATTAGTGGGCTGCGATAGTACACAATGCTGCCAAACAGCTAAAGATGTGTGGTATCGATGTTTAGCCGCAAATGAGTTGTCAGTAACCGTTATGCGTTAACAGTAAATAGCGTCCATTAAAAAAGCAGCCTACAGGCTGCTTTTTTTATATCAAATACCCTACAAATGTAAGAGTGCTGTAATAATAAGAGTAGTAATAAAACTAAGCGTTAATGGCACTAAAACCTGCAATATTGCTCAGTTCTTGACGTAATTCTTCTGCCAAAGCTTGCTGTACTTCTTCGCTACGCTGAATACCTTTTGTATTTCCCCATACAGGGCCTGGCCATGCAATATCATCACTAAAACGCGCGATATGATGAATATGAAGTTGAGGCACAAGATTACCTAACGCACCAATATTGATCTTTTCAGCTTGATAGTCTTGCTCTAACAAGGCGGCAACTGCTGATGATTCACGCATAAGTTGCTGTTGATCTTGTTCTGATAAATGGTGAATTTCACGTAGCGATTCATAACGAGGAACTAAAATAAGCCATGGTCCAAGGGCTTCTTTAGCAAGTAATACTCGAGATAAAGGTAAATCGCCAAGTATTGTTGTATCTACCATTAATTGGGGATGAAGAGTGAAATTCATGTAATTATTCCTTAACAGTACATTCTAGCTCACAAGCTTGAGCAATATTTATTATAGTAAGCTTAATTTAACGTAATTGGTATTATCCTTTAAGGATACGTAATCGTTACTTAATTGATAATGATTATCCAATAAAAATGTTGTTAAAGTGTGTATTAATGGGGAGCTTACAATGGTAGCTGAGTATCAGTTTATTCTTGATTACTGGTTTGGTGAGCTAAACGGTGAAGTGACCCAGAATAATAAACATGCACTATGGTTTTTAGGTGGGGCTGAGGTTGATGCTGACATTATCTCTCAATTTCAATCGTGGGTAAGCATGGCGGGTAATGGTGAGCTTAATCATTGGAGTGATACCGCGCATGGTCGTCTTGCTTTAATTATTTTATTAGATCAATTTCCACGTAATATTTATCGCGGATTAAATGCGGCTTTTCGTTATGATTTATTAGCGTTGGCAATTTGTAAGCGAGGTTTAGCCCTTAACCAAGATGCTGAACTTGCGTCAATTGAACGTGTGTTTTTTTATTTACCGTTAGAGCATTCAGAAGATTTAGAAGATCAAGAAGAAAGTGTATTTCGATTTGATTTACTACGTAAAAACGTACAGCTTGAGAATATAGCCGTGTTTGACAGTTTTTATGCTTTTGCCAATAGTCATTTTCAGGTAATTAGAGAATTTGGACGCTTTCCACATCGAAATGCAGTAAAAGGGCGGTTATCTACCAAACAAGAACTGACATGGTTACATGATGGTGGATTACGATTCGGGCAATAATGATTAGATTTTGTCGCATTAAAAAAGCCTTCACGAATGAAGGCTTTTTGTTATGTTGCTACTTCAATCAGTGACTAGTGCAATAAGTCACTAGTGCTATAAGTAGCTATCACATAAAGGGTAATTACATACGCTCTAGTGTTTCAATACCTAGTAGATCTAAGCCTTTCTTAAGCGTGTTAGCCGTTAGTAGAGCTAACTTCAAGCGGCTTTGCTTAACAGCTTCTTCCGCATTAAGAATTGGGCATGCTTCGTAGAAGCTAGAGAACAGACCTGCAAGTTCAAACAGGTAAGTACACATTAGGTGAGGCTGGCCTTCACGAGCAACAGACTGCACTGCTTCTTCAAATTGAAGTAACTTAGATAATAGTGATTGTTCTTTTTCGTCATTGATAACGATAGGGAATGTTAGATCTTTCAGTTCAACATTCGCACGTTTGAAGATAGACGCAATACGAGTGTAAGCATACTGCATGTAAGGTGCTGTATTACCTTCAAATGCTAGCATGTTGTCCCAATCGAAGATGTAGTCTGTAGTACGATGCTTAGAAAGATCAGAGTACTTAACCGCAGCCATTGCAACTGTTGTTGCAATTTTTGCTTTTTCTTCCGCACTTAATTCTGGGTTTTTCTCTTCGATTAGCTTGTTTGCACGCTCTTCTGCTTCATCAAGAAGATCAGCAAGACGTACAGTACCACCAGCACGAGTCTTAAATGGACGACCGTCTTTACCTAGCATCATACCAAATGCGTGGTGCTCTAAAGATACTTCTTCAGGTACATAACCTGCTTTACGTACGATAGACCAAGCCATCATTAGGTGTTGGTGCTGACGTGAGTCGATAAAGTAAAGTACGCGATCCGCATGAAGTTGCTCGTAACGGTATTTAGCACAAGCAATATCTGTTGTAGTGTATAGGTAGCCACCATCACGTTTTTGGATGATAACGCCCATAGGGTCGCCATCTTTGTTCTTGTATTCGTCAAGGAAAACAACCGTTGCGCCATCACTTTCTACTGCTAGACCTTTTTGTTTAAGATCTGCAACAACAGGTGCAAGCATGTCGTTGTACATTGATTCGCCCATTACGTTAGCATCTGTTAGAGATACACTTAGACGATCGTAGTTGCGTTGGTTTTGCTTCAGTGTGATAGAAACAAGTTGACGCCATTTATCAAGGCAGTATTCGTCGCCACTTTGTAGACGAACAACAAAGTTACGTGCTGTTTTGCCGAATTCTTCGTCTTCATCGTAAAGCACTTTTGATTCACGGTAGAAGCCTTCAAGATCGCTGATGTTCATTGAAACATCGCGACCTTCTTTTTCTTTACGCTCCATGTTAGCGATAAGCATACCGAATTGGGTACCCCAGTCGCCAAGGTGGTTAGCACGAATAACATTGTGGCCTAAAAACTCTAGAGTACGTACAACAGCATCACCGATGATAGTTGAACGTAAGTGACCTACGTGCATTTCTTTTGCTACGTTAGGCGCTGAGTAGTCAACAACAATTGTTTGTGCTTCATCTGCGTTAACCGCTAGACGCTCACTTGCTAGTGCTTCTTCACCACGAGCGGCTAACCATGCTTTATCAAGGAAGATGTTGATAAAACCAGGGCCTGCAATTTTAACTTTCTCAGCAATACCGTCTAATTCTAGGCAGTCGATAACTTTTTGAGCAAATTCACGTGGATTCATGCCCAATTTTTTAGCTACGCCCATTACACCATTTGCTTGGTAATCACCAAATTGTGCTTTTGCTGACTGACGAACTGCTGCGGGACTACCAGCAGGTGCGCCTGCAGCTTCTAATGCTTGTGCTACTTTATTATTAATAAGTGCTTGAATATTCACTTGCTGTTCCTTTAATCGTTTGTAACGCCAATCATATATATATGGCAAAAACGGCTGCATATAGCAAGATATGCCGTTAAAAATACTCACGGAGCTAAAGTGTTTTTTGGTTAACTAAAAAAGCGACCAAAGCTACGTGAGTATTTTTTGATGGTAGTGTTAATTTTAGTTTAAACACCAATATCTTGATAAGCAGCGTGCGTTACCCTAATAATACCCACATAGTTAGGTACTTTGGCAACTGGAAAAAGAGATTGCAGGCAATTTTTTTTAAAGTTTTTAAAATAGGTTAAAATAAAGCCAAAATTCAGCAATTGATGAGGGATACCTCGTGGGCGTTTAGTCAGTTGTAATGCGAAAAGTATGCGTAATTATGCTTTTGTTTATTAAATGTTACGTGGTTGGGGTGAAAGATGAAAAAGTTGAAACAATTAGGTTTACATCCAGAACAAATGTTAGCTGATTTACCAGCCTTTATGAATCGCATTATTTGTTTGGCTGATGAGATTGGTATTTCTCTCTCATCGTATGCAGCAGATCATATTGCATTGCGGGTTAATTCACAGGATATTGCACTAGAACTTCATCAAGCATGGTTAGCTTATGGTACTGAATGGTCACAAGCGATTATTAATGGGCGTCCGATTGTAGTGATTGGTTTTGATAAACCGTTGCAAGTGGGGGAGTGGACGATTGAGGCGTTAGAGCTACCGTATCCGAATGGTAAGACCTATCCACAGCAAGGGTGGGAGCATGTCGAATTTGTTATTCCTGGAAATGCGATGTCACTGGAACAATTAGAACAGTCTATTAGTTCAATATTTCCAGCATTAAATTGGCAGCAGTTGGCCGATAAAGGGATCAAGGTTAAAGCGAGCTCTCCCGCCGGTGAGCATGAACGTTTACCGAATCCGACTTATGCATTTAAAAAAGGCAATATATGCATTAAATTACATTCACATTCTTTAGCGGCAGTAATTACGAGCGAACAACAAGATAAACATGTGAATAATAATAACTAATGTTGTTTGCTGTGAACGAATGGCTGTTATGAAAAGAAGCAGTAAAAATGCCACATCATTAGACTCTGGCATTTTTTATTGTTGCGAATAGGTCATGGATGATGACCGTGGGTAAGTTAAAGGATCACAGTACGATTGCCGTGAACAAATACGCGATCATCAACCACTAAACCAAGTGCTTTACTTAATACTGATTTTTCAACATCGCGCCCTGATTTTGCCATTTCTTCAGCACTGAACGTATGATCAACGGGAATTACGTTTTGAGTAATGATTTGGCCTTCATCAAGATCGTTGGTAACAAAGTGAGCCGTTGCTCCAATGATTTTTACCCCACGATCAAAAGCTTGTTGGTAAGGTTTTGCCCCAATGAATGCGGGTAGAAAGCTGTGATGAATATTAATGATTTTATGTGGGAACTGCGCGACAAAGTTTGGTGTCAGAATGCGCATATATTTTGCTAGTACAACATAGTTAGGTGAATATTGTTGTACCGCGGCGAGTAATTGCGTCTCATGTTGCTCGCGCGTGAGTCCTTCATGGGATACATGGTGAAATGGTACATCAAATTTTTCGGTTAAATTTTGAAGTTTATCGTAGTTACCGACCACCGCGGCAATCTCTATATCTAGCGAACCGTCAAAGGTTTTAACCAAAATATCGCCTAAGCAATGGGCTTCTTTTGTCACCATGATAACGACTTTCTTACGCTCAGAGCTAATGATTCGACGCTTACTTCCCGTAGGTAATGCGCGGTCTAGATCAGCCAGTAACGTCTCATCATTAAAATAGCCTTCTAATTCTGTCCGCATGAAAAAATGGTTTTTAGCGTTATCAACATACTCTTTATTATTAATAATATTGAGTTGGTGCTTATGACATATGTTGGTAATTTTGGAGATAAGACCCATATTATCAGGGCATTCCGTTAAGAGTGTTTTCTTTTCCATGTCTATTCCTGATGACGGCAACGCTGCGCCCCGCCTAAAAATCATAATTTATCACTATGACGCTTATACTGTGTTGGGGTCAAATAGTTTATTGGCGGTGTTGTTTTAGTCGTGCGAAATAGCCTCTGACATGGCTGGTCGTCGAGTAATAAAATTGGCATAATAGAGGTATTGATACTGTATAAATAACCAATAGTGCGAAGTAAATGATAGCTAAGTTTTTTGCCGCTGGTGGTGCGTTAGATAAAGCCATTCCAGGATTTCAAGCTCGACAACCTCAAATTGATATGGCAAAAGCGGTGGCTGATGCAATAAAGCAACAATCACAATTAGTGGTTGAGGCGGGTACAGGTACAGGTAAAACCTTTGCTTATCTTGTACCGGCATTAGTTAGTGGTAAGAAAACCATTATCAGTACGGGTTCAAAAAACTTACAAGAACAGTTATTTCATCGCGACTTACCCTTTATGACGAATGCATTAGGGTTTACGGGGCGAGTGGCATTATTAAAAGGGCGTTCAAACTATTTATGTGTTGATCGCCTTAGTCGTCAAATCACCGAAAGTCATGGTGATCATTCTGATCCTGTTATGCTGAGTTTATTAATTAAAACTCGCCAATGGTCATCTTCATCAAAAACAGGCGATCTCGGTGAATGTGAAGATATTGCCGAAGATAGTCCTGTGATCCCAATGATTACTTCAACTAATGATAATTGCTTAGGGCGAGAATGCCCGTCTTATGATGATTGCTTTGTAGTAAAAGCGCGCCGTAAAGCGATGGAAGCGGATATTGTGGTGGTAAATCACCATTTATTTCTGGCTGATTTAGCGATGAAGGATAATGGTTTTGGTGAATTGATCCCCGAAGCAGAAGTGTTTATTTTTGATGAAGCACATCAAATGCCAGATATTGCCAGTCAATATTTTGGTCAAAACTTATCGAGCCGCCAATTAATTGAACTCGCAAAAGATATTGAAATTGGTTATCGCACTGAAGCGAAAGACATGCGCCAATTGCAAAAAGCCGCTGCTCGTTTACAACAGGCGACGTTTGAAATGCGGATTATTTTAGGTGATCCTGGTTTTCGTGGTAATTGGCGAGAAGCTTCGCAAACACCAGCGGTGCAACGTGAATTGGTACGCCTTAATGACGCCCTCGATTTAATCTATGATGTATTAAAATTAGCGTTAGGGCGTAGTCAGTTATTAGATGCGGCTTTTGAACGTGCTACGTTGTTAAAAGCGCGTTTAAAACGGGTAGTAGATACCAGTATTATTGGTTATTCATATTGGTATGAGTGCACACCGCGTCAATTTAGTTTGAATATTACACCGTTATCTGTGGCTGATAAGTTTAGTGAGCGAATGACTGAACAAAAGGGGGCGTGGATTTTCACCTCAGCGACATTGGCTGTTGATGATGATTTTAGCCATTTTAGTCACCGTTTAGGATTACAGCCTAAACAACAGTTTTCATTAGAAAGTCCATTTAATTATGCCACCCAAGCGTTGTTGTGTGTGCCTCGTCATTTACCTGAGCCTAATAGTTATGGTTTAGCTGATAAATTGGTTGAAATATTAGCACCGGTAATTGAAGCGAATGATGGACGCTGTTTCTTTCTTTGTACCTCTCATCAAATGGTTCGAGATCTTGCTGAAGGCTTTCGTGCTCGACTAGATTTACCTGTATTAGCACAAGGTGAAACCAGTAAGCAAAAGCTGTTAGCAGAGTACCTTGAACGAGGTAATGCGTTATTAGTGGCAACAGGTGCATTTTGGGAAGGTATTGATGTTAGAGGCCAAGCCCTTAGCTGTGTTATCATAGATAAATTACCATTTACAGCTCCAGATGATCCGTTATTAAAAGCACGTATTGAAGACTGTCGCCTACGCGGTGGTGATCCCTTTGCTGAGGTACAAGTACCTGATGCTGTGATTACCTTAAAGCAAGGTGTTGGTCGATTGATTCGTGATACTCAAGATAAAGGGGTATTAGTGATTTGCGATAATCGTTTAGTCACTCGTGCTTATGGCGCTGTATTTTTGAGAAGTTTACCGCCAATTCCGCGCACGCGTAGTGTTGCAGGGGTTAGCGAATTTTTGTCAAACTTAACCGATACTCAGGTATCCGTAAGTGACGATATCCAACATTCAGAGGCTTGAATGAGTACCAAAATTCTGGCAGTAGATACTGCAACTGAAAACTGTTCTGTCGCGCTAATGATTGGCGATGATGTTATTTCTCGTTGTGAATATGCTCCTCGTGAGCACACCACAAAAATTTTACCTATGATTGATGCTGTGTTAGCGGATGCTGGTATTAAATTAAAGCAGCTTGATGCCTTGGCGTATGGTCGTGGTCCGGGTAGCTTTACTGGTGTTCGTATTGGTATTGGCATTGCACAAGGGTTAGCCTTTGGTGCTAACTTACCTATGATTGGCGTATCGACTTTAGCTGCAATGGCGCAAGGTTCGTTCCGTTTACATCAAGCTGATCATGTCTTGACGGCTATTGATGCACGTATGGGTGAGCTTTACTGGGCACAATATCAGCGTAAAACCGATGGTGATTGGCTATTGTTGGGTAATGAGCAAGTGATTGCTCCTGATGTTTTATTGGCTAATGTACAAGCTGATACCAATACATGGTTGACTGCAGGTACTGGTTGGGAAGCGTATCCTGAGCTATTAACGCAATTACCCTTTAATGCTCAATTAGGCAGTGTACTGTACCCAGATTCACAAGATATGGTGTATTTAGCTAAATATGCTTTTGCTCGTGGCGAAATCGTTACAGCTGAGGCCGCAAGTCCAATTTATTTACGTGATACTGTTACGTGGAAAAAATTGCCAGGTCGTGAGTAGAATCAACCATCAATCAGTGTTGATATTATTAACGGATTTAGCGATATAAATAAATACGAAGAGTGGCAGTTTATCTTGTCATTCTTCGTGTATTTATAAATTTATAATGGTGCTATATCCAATAATAGCAGCGGCAATACTTATATATTGAGTAGCAACTACTCGTATTTCTATACTATCAACAGTGATAGCTGTTGCCTCATTTGTTTTCTCTCTTAATTCTTTTATTATCTGTATTTTGACGATATAACATTAAGTACTATCGAGGTTAATTTGAGAGTTAAACCGTGAGATATGTTATTTTTTGTTGAGTTATTAAACAAATGTATGGGGGTTTTAGATGTTTAGTAAGCTATTTCTTGGGGGGATATTAGTGTTTATGGTAGGCTGCGCGAGCTTACCTGCAACGTTAGTAACGAAATCTAAAGATCCTATAACTGATTTAACGGTTATTTTACAACACCCTCAGGCGAATCAAGGTAAAGAGATACGCTTAGGTGGTGTTATTGCTTCGATTCGTAATGAACAGCTGCAAACACGTATTGAAATGGTTGCGATGCCATTAACTGCTGATGGCCGTCCAATACTACATTCACCATCACAAGGGCGATTTATTGCGTATATTCATGGTTTTTTAGAGCCGCTTGAATATACAAAAGGACGTTTATTGACCGTTGTTGGGCAATTTTCTGGTGATGAAAAAGGAAAGATAGGTCAATACCCTTATATTTTTCCGGTAGTACACGTGTCAGGTGAGCAATTATGGCAAGTACAACAGCAGGTACAATTGAATGATCCTTTTTGGATGCATCAACCTTGTTATTCCTTTAATTGTGATCGATGGGGTAATGATTTAATGATGTCTAATTTCGGGGTTAACGGCCGAATTGTTGAACGAGTAGTACTATAACTATCATGAAAGAGATAACGCTAACGTTAGCCGAGTATAACCTTGCTGCTTGTAGTAACGTTGATATAACGACGGCAAGGTTAACGTCAAAACCGCTATTAGTGTTATTACATGGTTGGCAAGATAATGCCGCTACGTTTGCATTATTATGGCCGTTGTTAATTGTTGATTATGATGTTATTGCTTTTGATTGGCCAGGTCATGGCAAATCTGATTATAAAAGTGCTGACAATTATTATCACTTCATTGATTACATTGATGACTTACATCAAGTGATTATTCAACTTAAAACTGAAAAAGTGCATATTATTGGTCATTCGTTAGGGGCTATTGTGGCGGGGTGTTATGCCGCGACATTTCCTGAATATGTCGATAAAATTGTATTAATTGAAGGATTGTCACCGTTAGTTGATCCACCTAAAATGACAGTGGAACGGTTACGGATGGGAATTGTTAGTCGACAACGTTATCGTCAACAACAACTACGTTTAAAACAGCGTTCGATGGCGACCTTTGCTGAGGCGCTTACGCTTCGTGCTACGGTTAACCGATTGCCGGTATCATTACTTGATGCCGTAGTTAAGAGAGCGATAATCGAACGTGATGGACGTTGGTATTGGCGTCATGATCCTCGTTTACGTTGTGATTCGTTATATCGAATGGCACAACAACACGCACAGGCTTTGCTAAGTAATATTCAAGCGCCAGTTTTATCCATTATTGGTGATAAAGGATATGCTGCCATGCGTCAATGTGATGGTAATGGATCAGATATTAACAACTTTACTCAAGTGGTGGTGTCAGGGGGACATCATTGTCATTTACAAAGCTCGAATGATGTTTATCGTCATATTCGAACATTTATCCCCACTTCATTCGATTAGGTATTGAGTTTTATGTTTGGTTTCAAACGTTGAAATCATGGTGGCACTATCAAATTCTAATCAATAGTTAAATATGCTGTAATGCGAATATTTGCTTTATTTATATCATTATAGTTTTGTTAATTTATAGACATACACCGCAGTCTAATTATAAGGAGAGTGCACGTGGATAAGGTTTGGCTTAGCCGCTATCCGGACGATGTACCGGCAGAAATTAACCCGGATGAATATTCATCTTTGGTCGACTTGTTTGAGCAATCTGTACGTAAATACGCAGATCAAACGGCATTTATCAACATGGGGCAGGCAGGTCATGACCTTCCGTAAGTTGGAAGAGCGTAGCCGTGCATTTTCTGCATACCTACAAAATGAGCTTAAGCTTCAAAAAGGTGACCGTGTTGCCGTTATGATGCCGAATTTATTGCAATATCCGATTGCATTATTTGGTATTTTGCGTGCAGGCTGTGTGGTTGTAAATGTTAATCCGCTTTATACGCCGCGAGAATTAGAACATCAACTGAACGATTCTGGCGCGAAAGCGATTGTTATTGTATCTAATTTTGCACATACGCTAGAAGCTGTGGCTAAAAAGACCTGTGTTAAACATGTTATTTTGACTAGTCTTGGCGATCAATTATCTCGTCCAAAGGGAACATTAGTTAACTTTGTGGTGAAATACATTAAAAAGATGGTACCGTCATACCATTTGCCTCATGCAACCTCGATGCGTATTGCTTTGCGCAAAGGGCGCCGAATGCAATATGTTAAGCCATTGATTACTGGCGATGACATGGCATTTTTGCAATACACGGGTGGTACAACTGGCGTTGCTAAAGGTGCTATTCTAACTCACCATAATATGGTGTCTAACGTTATGCAGGCAAAAGGGGCTTATGGTCCAGTGCTGACGGAAGGGCGTGAATTAATCGTGACTGCTCTGCCGTTATACCATGTATTTGCATTGACGGTTAACTGCTTATTATTGTTGGAAATGGGTGGACAAAACCTATTGATCACAAATCCTCGTGATATTCCAACGTTCATCAAAGAATTACAACGCTATCAGTTTTCTGCCATTACTGGCGTAAATACCTTATTTAATGCGTTAGTAAATAATAAAGACTTCCATAAATTAGATTTTAGTAACCTTCACCTTTCAGTGGGTGGTGGAATGGCAGTTCAACGCGCGGTAGCTGAAAAGTGGCAAAAAATTACCGGTAATTATTTACTGGAAGGTTATGGTTTAACCGAGTGCTCACCGTTAGTTGCTGCTTACCCGTATAACTTAACCTACTATAATGGATCTATTGGCTTACCCGTACCATCAACGGAAGTACGAATGGTTGATGATGAAGGTAATGTGGTTGGTATTGATCAAGTGGGTGAGCTACAAGTTCGTGGCCCTCAGGTCATGAAAGGTTATTGGCAGCATCCAGAAGCCACCAAAGAAGTATTAAGCGACGATGGTTGGCTTTCTACTGGTGATATCGTCAAATTTGACGATGAAGGTTTTTTGCATATTGTTGACCGTAAGAAAGACATGATTTTAGTGTCTGGATTTAACGTTTACCCGAATGAAATTGAAGATGTGGTAGCACTGCACGATAAGGTGCTTGAAGTTGCAGCTATCGGCCAAGCACATGAAGTGTCTGGTGAAGTGGTTAAACTTTGTGTCGTTAAACGTGATGATAGTTTAACGCGAGATGAATTAATCACCTATTGTCGACAGTATTTAACTGGCTATAAGATCCCTAAAATTGTTGAATTTATGGATGAATTGCCAAAGACGAATGTAGGTAAAATTCTACGCCGCGTCTTGCGTGAAGAGTCAGACAAAAAAGCACAACAAACCACGAAATAATATCTTTACTGACATAATATAATGTCGGTTTGATAAAATAGTAGAAACTGATTGTGCTAGCACGTATCTAATGCCGGCTTTTATGCCGGCATTTTACTATAAAATATTTAATTGGCTCTAAAAATGGGTCGTTCTGTCATAAAAAAGGTACATTGTGAATTTCGAGATTGTTACAACAACTGAGCAGCTTCGCCTACGGTGTGAGTTAGCTCGTCAGCATACAGCTGTTATGCTTGATACTGAATTTGTACGTACACGAACGCTTTACCCTCGTTTAGGTCTGATTCAAATGTTTGATGGTGAGTATTTATCACTGATTGATCCACTTAACGTTGAAGATATGGAACCGTTATGGGCATTATTACGTGATCAATCTGTGATTAAAGTGCTGCATGCTTGTGGTGAAGATCTTGAAGTCTTTCTGCATCATGCTGGCTGTTTACCCGTACCGATGCTTGATACCCAAATTATGGCTGCTTTTCTTGGTCATGGTATTTCAACGGGGTTTGGAGCGTTAGTTAAAGAGTACGTAGGGGTTGAACTTGATAAAGGCGAAGCGCGTACTAATTGGCTAGCTCGACCGTTAACCGACAAGCAACTCGATTATGCGGCGGCGGATGTGCATTATCTTAAACCCTTATATGAAACGTTATTAGCGAAAGTTGAAGCGGCAGGGTATATGGAAGCGTTACAGCAAGAATGTAATGCGATCATGTTACGTCGAACACGAGTGCTTGATCCTAATAAAGCGTATCTTGATATTAAGAATGCTTGGCAGTTAACACCAAAACAGTTAGCGATATTGCAGCAATTGGCAGCTTGGCGTGTGCGCGAAGCGAGAAAGCGTGATATTGCCCTTAACTTTATTGTTAAAGAATTACATTTGTGGAAACTTGCGCATTTAGAAATTAAATCTCGTTCAGTGATGGAAAAGGAAGGCTTTGAGCCGATGGAGATTCAGCGTCACTGTAACCGTTTATTGAAAATGGTGCATGATTGTGATGCGATTGATTCTAAAAATTATCCGCAAAAAATCGAACGTTTAGTCGATTTTCCAGGCTATAAGCAGATGGTTAAGCGTTTAAAAGATGTCGTAACAGATGTTGAGTTAAAGACAGGGTTAGCGCCTGAATTTTTAGCGTCTAAAAAACAGATTCATCAATTATTATCATGGGCATGGAAACATCAACGAGCCGATGAAAAACGTCCTGAAATGCTTAAAAACTGGCGAAAGCCTTTATTTGAAGCGCGAGCATTAGCGATACTTGATGAGAAATAGATGTTGTACTGCCATAGTGTAAGTGCCGTACTATTATAGATAATAAAAAATAGACAATAAAAAGCCCCGCTAAGTAAGACTTAGCGAGGCTTTTTTATTTTTCTTCGTCAGGTAAGGTGACGTTAAGTTCTAGTACCGATAACTCATCACCATTATGGTCTAGATTTACTGAAACATGTTCTGGGTTAATTTGAACATATTTACTGATAACAGCTAAAATATCGCGTTTTAGCTGTGGAAGGTAGGCTGGAGATTTCTGTCCAGCACTACGTCTTTCAGCAACAATAATTTGTAGCCGTTCCTTTGCTACATTTGCAGTTTTCGCTCTTTTAGGACGAAAAAACTCGAGCAGGGCCATGGTCAATTAGCCTCCAAATAGACGTTTTAGGAAGCCTTTCTTTTCTTCTAAGAAACGGAAAGGACGCTCTTCACCAAGTAGACGGGCAACTGTGTCTTCATAGGCTAGTCCTGCATCGGAACCTTTATCAAAGATAACGGGTTCACCTTTATTGGATGCATTTAATACTGCTTGGCTTTCTGGAATAACACCAAGTAGTGGGATATGAAGGATTTCTTCAACATCTTGTACACTTAGCATTTCACCTTGGTTTACGCGTGCAGGATTGTAACGTGTAAGTAAGAGGTGTTGTTTAACAGGTTCTCGGCCTTTTTCTGCACGACGAGACTTCGAATCTAGAATACCTAGAATACGATCTGAGTCACGTACTGAAGAGACTTCAGGGTTCGTGGTTACAATGGCTTCATCTGCAAAATACAGTGCCATTAATGCGCCAGTTTCAATACCTGCTGGTGAGTCACAGATAATAAAATCGAAACCCATTTTTGTTAGTTCTTTGAATACTTTTTCAACACCATTACGAGACAATGCATCTTTGTCGCGTGTTTGTGAGGCCGGCAATACAAATAGATTATCAACGCGCTTATCTTTGATCAGCGCTTGGCTTAAATTTGCTTCACCATTAATAACATTAACGAAATCGTAAACGACACGGCGTTCACAACCCATAATGAGATCGAGGTTACGCAGGCCGATATCAAAATCGATAACTGCAGTTTTTTTACCGCTCAGTGCTAGACCAGATGCAAGAGCGGCACTTGATGTTGTTTTACCAACGCCGCCTTTACCTGAGGTAACAACGATAATTCGTGTCATTTACTCAATTCCTTCTTAAAACTTTTATAAAGCTAGGTGCTCTATACTGAGATTATTGTCTTCAAGAGATATGACAACACCTTTGCCCCAAAACTCTTCCTGAATGTTATCACTCAGCCAGTAGTTTCCTGCAACAGAAATTAGTTCAGATTGTAAGTTTTGACAGAAAATTGTCGCACTTTTTTCACCACTGGCGCCTGCAATAGCGCGACCGCGTAGCGTGCCATAAATATGGATACAACCATCGGAAAGAATTTCCGCACCAGCACTGACATTACTAAGAATAACGAGATCACGATTACGAGCATAAATTTGTTGTCCGGAACGAACCGGAGTACGAATAATTAACGTTGGTTCTTTATCTGTATTTACTGGAGTATCTAATGTTTCAGCTAAAAATTCAGATGGCTCGTCTTTAACTGGTCTTGCCGCATTCATAATAGCAAAACCAGCTGCTTTTGCTTGTGTTTGCTGTGTTTTATTTTTACAGCCACCAATACCGACAGGTATCATTCCTGCATCGATAATTCCAGCTTTTAACTGTTCAAAGTTAATATCAGTATTAACTTGTGATATATCAATAACAATAGGTGCCGAAGCAAAAAAATTTGGAGCGAGTTCAACTTTATCTTTTAGCTGATTAGTTACTTTACTAATGTCATTATCAACTAAATGAAGAGCAGAGAGCGTGAACGAGCTCCCTTTTAGTTCAGCTATCTTGGTCATAGGTATATTATGGCTAAGATTTTAAATTAACCATTTAGTTCATTATCACAAAGGTACTAGCATGGTATATTTACTCGCGGTTAGGGGCAAGCTATCCTTGCGTTGACGTTGGTTTTTCAGACAAACTTCTCACACTATTTACTTAAAACTGAGTCAATAGTGAATGATTGCTTGTAATCGTACTCTGAAATGTATGGCGCATAAATGAAATAGGCTAATTATATGTTGTGTTCAATCTACAAAAGCTTAAAAAAAGACAATACTTATCTCTACATTAATAAGAAAGATGATTTTGCGGACATACCCGCACAATTAATGTCGACCTTTGGTAAACCTCAATTTGTTATGGTAATCAAGTTAGAAGGTAGAACATTGGCTTTGGCTGATGTTGAAAAAGTAAAAGAGGCATTACGTACTATCGGTTTTTATTTACAAGTGCCACCACCAGTGATTAATTTATTAGAACAATATAAGGCTGATCAAGCCGCTAAATAAGATATAAGGTTATTATGCATAAACGTTTGATATCGATTTTTGTTGCCATCGGAATCGGGGTGTCTTTTTCGGCTTTTGCTAACGAAGAAGGATTCGATGCCTACGTAGACAAATTAAAAGTAGAAGCGCGTGAAAAAGGTATTTCAGAGCCGATAATTGGGGCGGCATTTAACGGTATTAAATATACAGCTCATGCAGTTAAAGCAGATAAGAATCAACCTGAGAAAAAACTGTCATTAGAGCAATATATTATTCGTGCAGTACCTGATTGGAAAGTAAAGCAAGCTAATCGTCTTTATCAACAAAATAAAGTGGCACTAGAACGAATTGGTCAGCAGTATGGTGTTCAACCACGGTTTATTGTTGCTTTATGGGGCGTAGAAAGTAATTTTGGTAAAATTCAAGGTAACTACCATGTTATCGAAGCATTAGCGACATTAGCTTATGATGGCCGCCGTGAGGCTCTGTTTCGCAAACAGGTCATGGCGGCATTAGAAATATTACAAGATGGTCATATTACTATTGATGACATGAAAGGTTCTTGGGCTGGCGCTATGGGGCAGTGTCAGTTTATGCCAACCTCTTATCTGACTTATGCTGTTGATGGTAATGGTGATGGCAAAGCGGACATTTGGAATACGAAGGCCGATGTTTTTGCTTCTGCTGCAAATTATTTAAAACTCTCAGGATGGAACAGTGAATACACTTGGGGGCGTCCAGTTAAGTTATCACAAGTATTGGCCGATACTTATGAAGGCACCGAAATTGAAAAAGGTAAAACATTAGCTCAGTGGCAACAATTAGGTGTAATGAGTAATAATAATGGCATATTACCTAATGCAGAGATTCAAGCATGGTTAATTCAGCCTGATGGCGGAGAAGGTAAGTCATATCTAATTTATGAAAACTATCGAACATTACTTAAGTGGAATCGTTCGCATTATTTTGCTTTGGCTGTGAGTGCATTAGCCGATCGTATTCAATAAAATAATTATTATTAGCTTATAGTAAGTTTTAGTAATGCTTAAAAAGTTAGTCATTAATGTCTGGCTTTTTATTTACATTATTTAACGAATATAAATACTTTATTCTTACTAAGAATAATTACGAGCAGAATAGTCATCATAGTATTAATTTTAGATATAAAAAAAGCCTAAATAGTTTAGGCTTTTTTATTTAATCTAATGAATTAGATTTCAAATTCTTCAAGAGGTTGGCCTTCATCTAATGCTTTCTTTAGTGCACTAGGTGTACGGCCTTGACCTGTCCATGTTTTTTCATCGCCATTTTCATCGATGAATTTATATTTAGCAGGACGAGTTGCACGCTTTGTTTTTGGTGCTTTTGCTAAACTTGCTAATAATTCTTCAGGGTCAATACCGTCAGCTAATAGCATTTCACGATACTGAGTCAGTTTTTCATTGCGCTCAGTTTCTTTTGCTTGTTCTTCAGCTTCAGCATCAGAACGTTCAGTAACAACTGTTGTTAGTTTATCTAACGCTTCTTCAAGTTGCTCTAGTGTATATTCACGCGAAAGTGCGCGTAGGCTTCGAAGGTTTAAAAGCGCTTTCATTGCATCAGACATTTTATATTTCCTGTTATTTTTAATTAACTGTAAATAATAATAGCAGCATTAAAACATTTTTTGCAATAGTAATACTTTTATACATTATGTGTAAAACATTTTAATCATTTCTTTATTTGAAAAATAGTTATGTTTGAACAATAAGGCTATTTATAAAATAATTCTTCATTAAATGTATAAACACAAGCTAAATAGTTTTAGATATTGTTACTAAACTTTATATGTTAAATGCTAATAAATTTTAAAATGTTATACCACTTCGTTATTATTGATTGTTTATGGTCGTTACTTATTTATTTACAATCTTTATTGTTAATAATTGTGGCTCTAGTTGTTGCGCAATTGGTTTTTTGAGTGGAATAATTTTTCCATTCCTTTATGATAAGAGCTGAGGTGCATTATTTATCAATAACTAATATGAATGTGATTATTAGTGCAGTGAATCAATGTCAACGTAAGAAATTGATATTAAATAGTCTTACTGAGGTTACATTGAATAAGTGTAATACCACCATAGTAGATAAAAATATAATTATGGAGTACTACTGTTGAGGTTAGAGAGGCTAACCATCTTTCCTTATACTCAAAGTGATATGACATTATGGTTATATCAAGCAGTAGATCTCCAACCATCATTGGTTGTCATAGAGATTATAAATTTTGATAGATTACTCTCACTCACTAACATCCATTATTCCACCATTAGTCGCGCTTGGTTTAGCGATTTTAACCCGTAGAGTTTTATTGTCTTTAGGTACCGGTGTTGTACTTGGCGCATTATTTCTTAATGATTTTTCTTTTATCAATACAGTAGGTTATCTTGCTACATCAATCAAAGGGTTATTTATTGCTGATAATGGTATCAATACTTGGAATATGAGTATTGTGCTGTTTTTAATATTACTGGGGATGACCACTGCATTATTAACGCTTTCTGGTGGAACACGTGCTTTTGCTGAGTGGGCACAGACAAAAATAAAAACCAAACGTGGGGCAAAACTTTTAGCGGCTTTTTTAGGGGTCTTCATTTTTGTTGATGACTATTTTAATAGTCTTGCTGTTGGCTCTATTGCTCGTCCTGTGACAGACCGCTTTCAAGTGTCACGTTCAAAATTAGCTTATATTCTTGATTCTACGGCAGCCCCTATGTGTGTATTAATGCCTGCATCAAGCTGGGGCGCATATATTATTACTTTGATTGGCGGCATATTGGTCACACATGGTGTTACTGAATATACGCCATTAAGTGCTTTTATGACATTAGCGCCAATGAATTTTTATGCTATTTTCGCATTAGCAATGGTGTTTGTGGTGTCATGGTTCCAGTGGGATATTGGCCCGATGAGAAAGCATGAAATAGCGGCTTGTCATGGTCGAGGCACTGATGTAGGCGGTGATGTTGATGAACAGGCTAAAGATTTAACTGAAGAGCTTGATATTAAAGAGAGTCAATATGGCCGTATTGGTGATTTAGTGTGGCCGATTATTATTCTTATTATTGCGACGTTCTTTTTTATGGTGTTTACCGGTTATCAGGTGCTAGCAGCAGAAGGTAAACCGTTTGCATTATTAGGTGCTTTTGAAAATACTAATGTTGGTGAAGCATTATGTCTAGGTGGTGCATTTGGTTTAGTTGCCGCTATTGTCCCTGTTTTTCGTCAGCGTATTTCTTATCAAGATGTTGGTAATACTTTATGGGTTGGTGCGAAATCAATGTTTGGTGCCATTTTGATTTTATTATTTGCATGGAGTATTGGTAGTGTTATTGGTGATATGAAAACAGGTCAATATTTATCAACGCTTGTTCAAGGTAATATTAATCCAGCTTTACTGCCAATGATCCTGTTTTTATTATCAGGCATTATGGCATTTTCAACCGGAACCTCATGGGGTACATTTGGAATTATGTTGCCTATTGCTGGCGATCTCGCAGGTGCGACTGAAATCAGTTTAATGTTGCCAATGTTAGCCAGTGTATTAGCAGGGTCAGTATTTGGCGATCATTGTTCTCCAATTTCTGATACCACTATATTGTCATCGACAGGTGCTCGTTGTCATCATATTGATCACGTTGCGACTCAATTGCCTTATGCTTTATCTGTAGCGGTTATCTCCACGATTGGATTTTTAATATTAGGTATTACTGATTCATTAGTATTAGCATTTTTAGTCGCCTTAGTTGCATTTGTATTGATGTGTTTCTTCTTAGCTTGGTTATCGAGTCGACCATTAAAAGGTACTGCATAAGATTAATGTTGCACGTTATTAAAATAACCTAATGGGTTCAAATTGAACCAGTTAATGATTTTCAACTGGTTTTTTTTATAATAATAATAGCCGTTGTTGATATATGTGCTTTTCATTGGTGGTGATTTTATGTAGCATCTTCGCGATTTTTAAATGTAATTAGTATGACTAGGAAAGCTAATGGCCCAGATGTATTTCTATTACTCAGCAATGAACGCTGGGAAATCGACCACACTATTACAATCATCATTTAATTACCGTGAGCGAGGCATGACGCCAATTATTTTTACGGCAGCGATTGATGATCGTTTTGGTAAAGGTAAAGTTAGCTCTCGAATTGGTTTACAGGAAGATGCTGAATTATTTAATTCGACAGATGATTTTTATCAGATATTAATCAACTTTTCTAATGCAGGTAAAATTGATTGCGTATTAATTGATGAAAGCCAATTTTTAACTAAAGAACAAGTTTATCAATTAACTGAGGTGGTTGATAAATTAGACATCCCTGTTTTATGTTATGGGCTACGCACTGATTTTCTTGGTGAATTATTTGAAGGTAGCCGTTATCTATTATCATGGGCAGATAAGTTAGTTGAGTTAAAAACGATTTGTCATTGTGGCCGTAAAGCGAATATGGTGATTCGTCAAGATGCTGCAGGTAATGCAATTGCTGGTGGTAATCAAGTTGAAATTGGCGGTAATGATCTTTATGTATCAATGTGCCGTGCGCATTATAAAGAAGCGTTAGGGCTTTAATTCGCATTTAAATGAATAAAAAAGGAAGCATGGCTTCCTTTTTTTATGAGTGATGAAAAATCATGCCGTATATTAATAGCGATTGATCATTATTGTTGATGGCGTTGTTTAAGTTTATTAATAACATCTTCAAGGGTGAGATTCTGATCTTGCAATAGAACTAATAAGTGATAAATAAGATCGGCTGATTCACAAATTAATTCTGCTTTATCACCCGACGTTGCCGCAAGCGCGACCTCAACCCCTTCTTCGCCCACTTTCTGTGATATACGCTTGGTGCCACGAGCATAGAGGCTAGCGGTGTAAGAGGAATCAGGATCAGCACCTTTACGATCAGCCAAGATTTGCTCAAGTTGATGCAGGAACACCAAAGCAGGTTGAGTATTAGTCGTGTCATCATTACCAAAACAACTAGTGGTGTTTAAGTGACAAGTAGGACCCATCGGATCGACTTGGACTAATAATGTATCTTGATCGCAATCGAGCTTAATACTTTTTAGGTGTAAGACGTTGCCTGATGTTTCACCTTTGGTCCATAAACGGTTTTTAGTGCGTGACCAAAAAGTCACGTGTTCTGTGGCTAAAGTTTTAGCCAGTGCTTCATCATTCATGTAGCCCAGCATTAATACTTGGCCACTGTTATTATCTTGAATAATAGCAGGGATCAATCCGGCTACTTTTTCCCAATCAATAGATGTTGTTAAACTCATAGTCGAATCTCCAGCTGTTGTTGTTTTAGGTAGTGCTTTAACTCATCGATATTAATGATTTGTTTATGGAAGACTGATGCTGCCAGTGCACCATCAACATTGGCAAGTTGAAAGGCATCACGAAAGTGTGACATTTCACCTGCGCCACCAGAAGCAATTAAAGGCACGTTACAGACACTGCGTACCATATTGAGTTGATCTAAGTCGTAACCGTTACGCACGCCGTCTTGGTTCATCATATTTAATACGATTTCACCCGCACCAAGCCGTTGGACTTCTTGTACCCAATCACGTGTTTGCCATTGAGTCGCTTGCGTGCGCTGTTCATCACCCGTAAATTGATACACCTGATATTGACCAGTTTCAGCGTCAAAGTAAGAATCGATACCGACAACGATACATTGCACCCCAAATTTATCAGCAAGCTCAGAAATTAAAGTGGGGTTTGCAAGTGCAGGGGAGTTAATCGAGATTTTATCGGCACCAAATTGAAGGATACGGCTTGCATCGGCCGTTGATTTAATACCTCCAGCAACACAAAATGGAATATCAATCACTTCTGCAACGCGAGATACCCAGCTTTTATCAACGACTCGGCCATCGCTTGAGGCGGTAATATCATAGAAAACCAGTTCATCTGCACCTTCTTCAGCGTAACGTTTTGCCAGCGGTACGATGTCGCCAATGATTTCGTGATTACGAAATTGGACGCCTTTTACAACCTGACCATCACGGACATCTAAACAAGGAATAATACGTTTAGCTAACATGTGTTCTCCTTAGCTATTCCAGCACGTAAACGCTTGTTCAGCGGTAAACTTACCGTCTAATAATGCGCGACCCACAATGACGCCAGCCACGCCTGAACCTTTGAGTGCGGCAATATCATCAAGTGAGCCAATGCCGCCCGATGATTGAAATTGGACTTGTGGATATTGACGGCATAAATCAACATACAATTCGACGTTTGAACCTGTGAGTGTGCCATCGCGTGAAATATCAGTACACAATACGTGTTTTAATCCTACTTTTAGAAAGTCTTCAAGTAGCGTTTCAATGGTGACACCTGAGTCTTCTTGCCAGCCTGATACCGCAACAATACGGTTGCCGTTGTTATCAATATTAATATCAAGGGCTAATACAATATGCTCTGCACCGTATTTTTTGATCCAACCTTTAACCCTTTCTGGTTGCTTAACGGCGGTTGAGCCAATAACCACCCGTTGCGCACCCGCATGGAGTAAATCACTGACATCTTGTTCGCAGCGTACTCCGCCCCCAATTTGAACATTGGCTGGTGTACTCGCAAGCAATTGACTAATGAGTGTCAATTGGCGTGCTTGAGTGTTTTTAGCGCCAGTTAAATCAACCAAGTGCAGCCAGTTAGCACCTGCTTGGTGGTAGAGCGCAAATTGCTCTGTCGGGTTGACGTTATATTCGGTGACCTGTCCGTAGTCGCCTTGAAATAGACGTACAACTTGCCCCTCAATTAAATCTAATGCGGGAATAATCATTACATGTCCTTTTGTTATGGTTGCAGCTGATTGGTTATAGTTCTAAGAAATTCTTTATCAGTTGCGCACCGGCTTTGCTTGAGCGTTCTGGGTGAAACTGCACCCCATAATAATTGCCATTTTGTACCGCAGCGGTAAATGGCTGACCATATTCTGTGGTCGCAATGGTTGCACCACTTTGGTTATCTCGATGATCAAACACGGGCATGGCATAGCTATGAACGAAATAAAAATAGCTTCCCGCTGGAATATCTTTAAATAGCGGGTGATTATCTTCTGGAGTAATGGTATTCCAACCCATATGCGGCAGTGGTAAACCCTCTGCTTGGATTTTCTCAACTGACGCATCACACAACGCTAAACAAGGAATAATGTCGTTGCCATTTTGACCGTGTTCTTGTGACTCTTTGCCAAGTAACTGCATCCCTAAACAGATACCTAATAACGGTTTGGTCACTTGTTTGACCAAGCTCACTAAATCACGTTGCTCAAGATTATGCATTGCTTCGCTGGCTGTACCCACACCGGGTAAAAACAACTTATCCGCGGCTAATACCACTTGCGGGTCTTTACTTATTTGTACCTGATAGCCTAAGCGCTCAATGGCAAATCTAACCGAAGAGACATTGGCGCATCCAGTATCAATAATCACCACCCGTTGCTTGGTGTTAGTGATGGTGTTGGCGATGGATGGTGCTGTCATTACAACACTCCTTTGCTACTTGGAAGTTCATTACCTTCCACTTTTATCGCTTGGCGCAGAGTACGTCCAAAGGCTTTAAATAAACTTTCAACAATGTGGTGATCATTATTGCCTGTTGACGATAAGTGCAACGTACAGGCTAGGGTATCGGTTAATGAACGAAAGAAGTGTGGCACCATTTCCGTAGAAAGGTCACCGACATGATCGCGGCTAAATGTGGCATCAAATTTAAGATAAGGACGACCAGACAAATCTAACGCACATTGTGCCAAACATTCGTCCATCGGTAAGCTAAACCCAAACCGGCCAATCCCTCGCTTATCTCCAAGCGCTTGACGTAGTGCTTCACCTAAGGCGAGGGCAGTATCTTCAACACTGTGATGATCATCAATGTGTAAGTCACCATCAACCGTTAATGTCATTTGAAAACCACCGTGAGTGGCAATTTGATCAAGCATATGATCAAAGAATCCTAATCCGGTTGAAATCGTATTACCTCCCGTTTGATCTAAATTCACTTTGACACGAATATTGGTTTCTTTGGTGGTACGTACCACTTCTGCGATCCGTGGTTGGGTGGTGAGATCTGTCACGATCTGTTGCCAGTGCATGGTTTTAGGATGGTATTGAATGCCACGGATCGCCATATTTTCAGCTAATTGAAGATCTGTTTGACGATCACCAATCACTGCCGAGTTAGCAAAATCAACCCGACCTTGCTGTAAGTAGTCTTTGACTAGCCCCAACTTTGGCTTACGGCAACTGCATTGCTGGTGGTCAAAGTGGGGGCAGATCAAGACGTCACTAAAGTGAACCCCTTGTGAGCTGAAAATATCCATCATCATCGAATGAGGGGCATCAAAATCAGCTTGGGGGTAACTATGAGTACCGAGGCCGTCTTGGTTGGTGACCATCACTAAGGTATAACCTGCATTTTGAAGTGCAAGTAATGCCGGAATCACATTCGGTTCAAATTGTAGTTTGTCTAATCGATCAACTTGAAAGTCGACGGGGGGCTCAACAATTAAGGTGCCATCACGGTCGATAAATAGAATTTTTTCTTTGCTCACAATCAATGTCCTTATTGTTGTTGTTGTAATTGGCCGCGAATAAACGCGAGGGTTTTTTCACATTCGTCACGGTTACCGACACTGATTCGAATGCAGTTCTCTATCGGTGAACGGCGTAAAATAATGCCGTTATCCCATAGCGTATTGAATAGCTTATCGGCATCTGTAAATTTAACTAATAAGTAGTTGGCATAACCATCAAATACGGTAACGCCTGCTAACATCCCTAAACCTGCTTGTAGATAAGCGCGGTTAGCACACAGATCTAATACTTGAAATTTGGTCCGTGCGCGGCCTGCTGGTGATAAGGCTTGCACTGCAATTTCAGTTACAGGCACTGGAACAGGGTAAGGAGCAATGATCTTGAGTAGAATTTCAATGATTTCTTTATTGGCTAAAGTAAAGCCACAACGTAGTCCTGCCAGTGCAAACGCTTTAGATAAGGTTCGCAAAATAACCAGATGCGGATACGTTGCTAATAAATCTTTAACGCTGTCTTGAAGGCTAAAATCAATATAGGCCTCATCAATAACCACTAATGCTCTATCAGTGGTCATTTTAAGTAAGGCGATAATATCTTTACGAACTAATAGATTGCCGGTGGGATTATTGGGACTACAAGCAAACACGATCTTGACGTTATCAAGTTGCTCTGCAATGGCATTAAGGTCTAATTGCCATTCAGGTGTTAACGGCACAACCTTGGCATTAATATCGTTGATCTCTGCACTAATGGCATACATACCATAAGTGGGTGGACAATAGAGAATGCTATCGCAATTTGGCTCACAGAAGGCTTTTATAATCAGCTCAATGCCTTCATCCGCCCCCCGCGAGGTTAATACTTGTTGTGGCTCAACCCCAGCATAATCAGCATAAGCGTTGATCAGCTCTGGTGGTTGGCATTCACTGTAACGGTTTAAGCCCGCAAGATTAATACTGTATTCATTGGCAAACGGAGATTCATTGGCATTGAGCCAGATGTCACCTTTACCGCCTAAACGACGTGCTGATTGGTAAGGGGTTAATTCACGTACAGTTTTACGGGCTAGTTGAGCGATGGTCATAATGCGTTCTCTTGTTGTGCAATTAATTTATTAACTCGAATAGTGACAGCATGTTTGTGAGCGTCAAGACCTTCCGCTGCTGCAATTGTGGTCACTGTTTTTGCAATACCGAGTAAACCGTCGGCTGATAATTCTTGTATTGTCATTCGTTTGCTGAAATCGGCTAAACCAAGGCTTGAATAAGTGCGGGTATAGCCATAGGTCGGTAACACGTGGTTAGTGCCTGATGCATAATCGCCCACCGATTCTGGTGACCATTTACCTAAGAAAATTGAACCTGCATTATCAAGCAGTGGCACTAATTCTCTTGGCTCACAGGTTTGAACAATTAAGTGCTCAGGACCATATTGATTAGAAATCGCCACACACTGAAGTAAGGTTTCGGTTACGATCAAAAGGCTAGATGCTAAAGCTTGTTGAGCAATGTCAGCCCGTGTTAGTTGGCGTAATTGGCGCTCAATTGCAGTCGCAGTTTGATCGGCAATAGCTTGGCTTGATGTGACTAAGATAACTTGTGAATCAGGCCCGTGTTCGGCTTGGCTTAATAAATCAGCGGCAATAAATTCAGGATCTGCTGTTTCATCGGCAATGACCAATACTTCAGAGGGGCCGGCTGGCATATCAATCGCTGCACCGTTGAAGTCATTACTGACTTGTCGTTTTGCTTCGGTAACAAAGGCATTACCTGGACCAAAAATCTTATCAACACTGGCAATAGTGTCAGTGCCATAAGCCATTGCTGCTATGGCTTGTGATCCCCCAACGTTGTAAATAGCATTAATGCCACATAGTTTGGCGACATACAAAATTTCGTCAGCAATCGGTGGTGGTGAACATAAGGCAATATGACGACAACCAGCAATTTGTGCAGGAACGCCTAACATCAGTACGGTTGAAGGCAATGGCGCACTACCACCAGGAATATATAATCCTACCGAATTAACAGGGCGGGTGACTTGTTCACAAATCACACCTGTTTGGGTTTCCACTCGCAAGGTCGGTTGCTGCTGTGCAAGGTGGAAAGTGGTGATATTGCGGTGCGCCTGCTCTAAGGCTGCTTTTATGTCATCACTTAACCGCGCACAAGCCGTATCAACTTCATTTGCAGAGACGTTAAGTGTTGCCGGACGGATACCATCAAATTTTTCGGTAAGCGTAAATAGTGCACCATCGCCTTGTTGACGGACTTGTTCAATAATGTCACTGACAATAGCCGTGATATTCGCGCTGTTATTTACAGCAGGGCGCGCCAACAGTTGTTGTTGCTGGTCTTTTGTGAGTGATTGCCATACTACGGTTTTCATGACTTACTCCATCATTTTTTCAATGGGCAAGACTAAAATAGAGCTCGCACCTAATTCTTTGAGTTGCTCCATGGTTTCCCAGAATAGATTTTCAGAGCTAACAAGGTGGATCGCCACGCGACTTTTGTCACCAGCAAGAGGCAATACGGTTGGATCTTCAGCGCCTGGTAATAATTGTTTAATTTGATTAAGGCGATCAGTAGGCGCGTGTAGCATGATGTACTTAGATTCTTTAGCTTGAATAACACCTTGAATACGAATAAGGAGTCGTTCAATCAGGGCTTGTTTTTCAACGCTGATCACTGCCATTGATTGAATTAATACCGCTTTAGATCGCAAGATCACTTCAGCTTCTTTTAAGCCATTAGCTTCAAGGGTCGCACCTGTCGATACCAAATCACAAATGGCATCGGCTAAACCTGCTCGTGGTGCAACTTCGACAGAACCATTGAGCATACAGGTTGTAAATTGAATGCCAATATTGTCCATGTAGCGTTTGACTAACTGTGGGTAAGTGGTCGCAATACGCTTGCCATTAAGATCTTGAGGCCCGTTGTAATCAGCATCTTTATCAATCGCGATAGAAAGACGGCAACCGCCAAAATCCAGTCGACGTAGTTTGAGGTAATCACTGGCTTCGTGACGTGCTGAGCGCTCAAGGCTAACTTCTTCAAGTTCATTTTCACCAATAACGCCTAAATCCACCACGCCATCCATGATCAGACCGGGAATGTCATCATCTCGAACGAGTAATAAATCAATTGGCATATTTTCAGCGTGAACCACTAATCGCTCACCGACCATATTGAATTTAACACCGCAGCGTTTAAGTAAGTCTTGGCACTCTTTACTAAGACGGCCTTTTTTCTGAATCGCAATGCGTAATCGTTGTGTTTGCATCGTTATATTCCTTGTCTAAATTCATTCAAATAATAAAAATTTCAGATTGAAAATCAGGTATTAAAAAACCCTCGAAAGAAGTTTCTTCCGAGGGTCTGAATGAGATATTCCGTTATGACCACTGGAAGAAAAAAGACGTCTTCCAGGGTGAGGCGTATCCTCCCGAAAGACTAGTCAGGATGATGATGATGTTGAGATAGAATCATTTGTATACGCATAAATAGTTACTCAATAAGGGTGAACATTATTTGTTGTTGTCATTCACACTAACGAAGGCTGTTGTTTTTTGCAACAATAATTTAAGCGAAAAGTTAAAATAAATGTTAATTGTTTGTGTTAATGCGAAAAAGGAAGGGGACACAATATTTTGATTGATAAGATGATGAACTGTAATGAATTATTTGGCTTTTAAAAATAAAGATATGAGAGAGTATTTTTTAAATGTAAATTATTTAAGGATATTTTCTCAATAAATCAACAAATAACACATCAATAAAACTGATTTTTAGGACTCAGTTTTATTGATGGATAATGTTAATGCGTTAGCTTAGGCAC
Organism: Photobacterium carnosum; assembly: GCF_021236965.1. Taxonomy (NCBI): domain Bacteria; kingdom Pseudomonadati; phylum Pseudomonadota; class Gammaproteobacteria; order Vibrionales; family Vibrionaceae; genus Photobacterium; species Photobacterium carnosum. Next base: position 264,026 of record NZ_WMDN01000002.1, read on the forward strand.
AGCATTTTTTGTATTTTTTACCACTGCCGCATAAGCAAGGATCATTACGACCAACGGTTTTAGTGACGGTTACTGGTTGGGGTGCTGGTGGTTGTTCGCTTGGTGGTGGCTGAGGATATTCCCCATCAATGTAAAACCAACATAGCTGACCATTCATGGTTTCTTGTACAAAACGCGAACGCTCTTGCAGTATATATTCTTCGCCGGCTTCTTTATAACCAGCTTTAAATTCAACAAACCCCTGACCATCAGCCGCAATTTCACTGTTAATAACTTCTAGACCAAGCCATTTAAGATTAATCGATTCGGCAATGGCTTCTCGATGATGTTCTGCGTCACAACTGGCATGATAAGTTTGTACTACAAAATCAACTAAGCCCAGCACATGAGCACTGTAACGCGCACGCATAAGTTGTTCAGGATGGGTGGCTAATGCATGATTAAGATGGATAGGTTTACAACATTCAGCAAGTGATTTGTGGCTGCCACAAGGACATTCATTCGAGTGTTTTGACATCTTTTTAAGCCGATTTTGGTAAAGAAATTAGGGCTATTTTACGTTTTGATTATATCAATTAGCAATCAGTGTTTATATTTGCTGCAATATATTGAATGAATGGTTAAAACAATGGTAACTCATGGCGTATAAGTACATAATATTCGCGGCTGGAATAATTGCCACTTGCAATGCACCTTTTGTGCTCCTCGAATAACCCTCTTTGTGTTTAATAATCCTTATGTCCATATTTACCTTGATACAAGCGGGATTGCTTGTTGGTAGTGGTATTTTTTGTTTGATGTTATTCGTAGCATGGCGAAAAAACCATAAGCAGGAAGCTGATACACGCATTATCCCAATTGCTATTATTGGTGGTTTTGCTCACTTTTGTGACACCTTAGGCATTGGTAGTTTTGCCATCATGACCTCTGGTTATAAACAATTTAAGCTTATTGATGATCAGCAATTACCTGGAACACTTAATGGTCAGTCAGTACTGCCAACGGTTTTTCAGTCATTTATTTTTATGACCGCAATTGCCGTTGATTCTGTGACCTTATTAAGTTTGGTTGCTGCGGCTTGTGTCGGTGCGACAATCGGTGCGCGGTTAGTCTCTAGTTGGGATCGGCAGCATATTCGAATTGTAATGAGTGTGGCGTTATTAATTGTGGCGGGTTTAATGCTTGCTGGGCAATTAAAGCTATTTCCATTAGGGGGTAGTAGTCTTGGTTTAAGTGGCTGGAAATTAGTTATAGGCATTGTTGGTAACTTTATTTTCGGTGCATTAATGACCGTAGGAATCGGCTTATACGCGCCATGTATGGTAATGATTTACCTGCTTGGTATGAATCCGTTGGCGGCCTTTCCCGTCATGATGTGTTCATGCGCATTTTTAAGCTTTTTCTCATCAGCTAGCTTCATTCGTCATAATCGCTTTAATAGTCGCGCAACAATAACGGTTGCTGTCGTTGGGCCGATAATGGTGATCATTGCCGCATATTTAGTGAAGTCATTAAATATGCATGTATTATCGTGGTTAGTGTGTATTGTTGTTTTTTATACCTCAATCACGATGTATCGTTCATGGCTTGCTGATAGAAAAGTGATGCCTAGTAATACAGTGGTAAAAGCACAATAAGTGTCATGCCAGTAAATGATAATCAATAGATTTTGTAGCAATAAAAAAGGTACGCATGTCGTACCTTTTTTTATGCTTATTATTTTGTGTTAGAAGCACTGAAATTACGTGTTTCTAATTGATATCCATCGGGGTGATATACCAACACTGAGCCGTGATCGTACCAGTCACCAAGTACAATCCGTTGTGCAGGAATGCCATCAATATTAAGCTCATGAATATCAGGTCGATGCGTATGGCCGTGAATCATTTGAGTGACATGTGCATCACGCATTACCCGTACTACTTCTGCTTGAGTAACATCCATAATCAATTGGTTTTTGGTTTGATTATTCTTACCACTGTTACTGCGGAATTTATCACCGACTTTAACCCGGTATGATAACGGTAATCGTGCAAACAACCATTGGATAACAGGATTGTGAACTTTTTTACGGTAGCGTTGGTAAGCTTGATCTTCAATACACAGCGTATCACCGTGTAAAATTAAGGTGGGTGTGCCGTAAAGATCAACCACCGTATGCTGAGGCAATAAGATCATTCCCGTTTGACGGCTAAATTGTTTACCAATTAAAAAGTCACGGTTGCCATGAATAAAGTAACACGGTGTGCCAGCATCAGTCAGGGTTTTGAAGGCATGTCTGACTTGCTGTAAGAAAGGGGAGTCTTCATCATCGCCTATCCACATTTCAAATAAATCCCCTAATACATACAAGGCATCGATATGGTGGGTTTCTTCGGCCATAAAGCGTAAGAAACAAGCGGTAATGTCAGGACGTTCAGCACTTAAGTGCAAATCTGAGATAAATAATGTGGTCATAAGAGTTTAATAAAGGGCGGTAACTGACCGCCCTTTGCGAAGTATTAGTCTTCGATTGTTACGTTTTCGATGATAACGTCTTCAACTGGCACGTCGTCGTGGTAACCGTTACGGCCTGTTTTTACTGCTTTGATTTTATTGACTACATCCATGCCTTCAACAACAGCAGCAAATACACAGTAGCCCCAGCCACTCATGTTTTCGCCAGTGAAGTCTAGGAAGTTGTTATCTTTTACGTTAATGAAGAACTGTGAGCTAGCAGAGTGTGGTGCATTAGTACGCGCCATTGCTAATGTGCCTGTTTTGTTGCTTAGGCCATTGTTTGCTTCATTGTTGATTGTTGCGCGAGTTTCTTTCTCTTCCATACCAGGAAGCATGCCACCGCCTTGAACCATGAAACCCTCAATAACGCGGTGGAAAATAGTGCCATTATAGAAACCGTCACGGCAGTATTCTAGGAAGTTAGCACATGTTACAGGTGCTTTATCTTCGAAAAGATTAATTTTGATGTCACCGAAATTTGTGTGAAGAGTGATCATGATTTTTTCCTTAAATGGAGTATTTTCTTTAAGCGTGGATATTAACTTACCTTAGCCGTGTCAGACAAACATTACCCGCTTAATCTGCACTAATGGCTAAAATAGCATCCATCCTTGAATTTTCCTTGCGATCAAATGCTATAAAAGGTGTAATTACCGACAAATTTGAAATTAATGAGTAATGCTGAGACATGTTAAAGATCTATAATTCGCTCACACGACAAAAAGAAGTATTTACACCCATCCATCCTGGCAAAGTCGGTATGTACGTTTGTGGCGTTACGATCTACGATTTATGTCACATCGGACACGGTCGTACATTTGTCTCTTTTGATGTTGTGTCGCGTTATTTGCGTTACTCAGGCTACGATCTTACTTTTGTTCGTAACATTACTGATATCGACGATAAAATCATTAAGCGTGCCGCTGAAAATGGCGAAAGCTGTGAATCATTAACAGAGCGTTTAATCGGTGAAATGCATGCGGACTTTGATGCTTTAGGCATGAAACGTCCGAATGTTGAACCACGTGCGACGCAATTTATTGCTGAAATCATCACTCTTTGTGAACGTTTAATTAAACGTGGCTTTGCTTACGTTGCATCAAATGGCGACGTAATGTTTGAAGTGAGCAAGTATGACGATTACGGTCGCCTTTCTAAGCAAGATCTTGATCAACTACAAGCGGGTGCGCGTGTTGATATCGATATGGCAAAACGTAGTCCATTAGACTTTGTTTTGTGGAAAATGTCGAAGCCTGGTGAGCCAACATGGGAATCACCATGGGGTCCTGGTCGCCCTGGTTGGCATATTGAATGTTCAGCGATGAACTCATCTATTCTTGGCGATCACTTTGATATTCATGGTGGTGGTTCAGATCTACAATTCCCTCACCACGAAAATGAAATTGCGCAATCATGCTGTGCTCACGATGGTCAATATGTGAATACATGGATGCACAGTGGCATGGTGATGATTGATCGTGAAAAGATGTCTAAATCATTAGGTAACTTCTTCACTATCCGTGATGTGTTAAACCATTACGATCCTGAAACAGTACGTTACTTCTTAATGTCTGGTCATTACCGTAGCCAGCTTAATTACAGTGAAGATAATCTTAAACAAGCGCGTTCAGCACTTGAGCGTTTATATACGTCACTCCGTGGCTTAGATACATCAGTAGAAGCTGCTGGTGGTGAAGAATTTGTTGCTCGTTTTAAAGAAGCGATGGATGATGATTTCAATACGCCTGAAGCATATTCTGCATTGTTTGATATGGCGCGCGAGATCAACCGTCTTAAAACGGATGATGTTACAGCTGCCTCTTTATTAGGTGCGCGTATGCGTGAACTCGCTGATATTTTGGGCTTATTATCTCAAGATCCTGAAACCTTCTTACAAGGTGGTGTAGGTGAAGACGATAACGTGGCTGAAATTGAAGGATTAATTCAACAGCGTTTAGATGCGCGTGCTGCAAAAGATTGGGCTGCTGCTGATGATGCGCGTGATAAGCTACTTGCGATGGGCATTATTTTAGAAGATGGTGCACAAGGTACAACTTGGCGTCGTAAATAATTAAATCTGTCCTTTATTAAACCGAGGTATTCTGCCTCGGTTTTTTATATCTTCATTTTTTGTTATCGGCTTAATGTCAGCTTGTTTATACGATTTTTGCCGTTATTACGGTTTGATTTTTATCACGTTATAGACGTGGTAAAAGCAAAGTATGAAACAAATAAGTCTATAACATGAATATTTAATAGCTTTATTCCACTTTGGAATTAAAGTCACTATTCGAGAATAAAGTTTATTATTTGAGCTGTTAATGTTGCTATATACGCATTTGATCGCAAAATCTTCATTTATTATCCGTATTATTTGTTTCGAATGAAAATTTTTATGTTCGATATTCATCAAGGTGCAATTAAAGGAATAATAATGAAAAAAATGATGCTAGCGACAATGATTGGTTGCGCGATATTGTCAACAAGTGTAATTGCTCAACCTAATACTGATAAAGTTGTTATTGCCCATCGTGGTGCGTCAGGTTATTTGCCTGAACATACTTTACCAGCAAAGGCACTTGCTTATGCGATGAAGCCAGATTATATCGAGCAAGATGTGGTAATGACGAAAGATGATAAGCTGGTGGTGTTACATGATCACTATTTGGATCGGGTAACCAATGTTGCCACTGTTTTTCCAAATCGTGCCCGTAAAGATGGTCGTTTTTATGCGATTGATTTTACCTTGGCAGAAATTAAGCAGTTGAGTGTGACAGAAGGTTTTAATATTAAAGAGGGTAAACAAGTACAAGGTTTCTCTGAACGTTTCCCTATTTGGAAGTCTCATTTTACCGTTCCAACGTTCCAAGAAGAAATTGAAATGATCCAAGGGTTAAACAAAACTTTGGGTTATGACATTGGTTTATATCCAGAAATTAAAGCGCCATGGTTTCATCGTCATGAAGGTAAAGACATCAGTAAAGCGGTACTGACAGTATTAAAACACTATGGTTATATTGATAAAAACAGTAATATTTATTTACAAACTTTTGATTTTAATGAACTTAAGCGTATTAATGATCAATTAATGCCAGCCATGGGCATGGATCTGAATTTAGTACAACTGATGGCGGAAACCGATTGGAATGAGACCATGGTGTATGACAAAGCAGGTAAGGCACATGCGTATAGTTATGATTGGATGTTTAAGCCTGATGGTATGAAAGTCTTGTCTCAATATGCAGATGGTATTGGTCCATGGAAACCGATGATAGTGAAAGACAGTTCAACGGTAGGACACATAGAACTCACTGATATGGTTAAAAACGCCCACGAGAATGGCATGGTGGTACACCCTTATACGTTTCGTGCCGATAAAGATCGTATTCCTGCCTATGTTAAAGATTACAATGGCATGTTAGATGTGTTTTATAATCAAGCGGATGTCGATGGTGTCTTTACTGATTTTCCGGATAAAGCCGTGCATTTCTTACAACAACAATCACAGCCTCAAAAACAGTAACTAATTGTTTTTATATATAGCCCGTTCTATGTCTAGATACGGGCTTTTTATGTTGCTATAACGTCTCTGGCAGTTGTGTTCCGCATTTTTTGCAGTACTCAGCATCCATTTCGTGACCGCTGGTGGCACAATTAGGACACCGAATCAGACCTCGATGAGTTTTCATTTCTTGATTTAATTCAGCAGTAATAATCCCTGTAGGCACTGCAAGAATTGAGTAACCCAACAACATGGTTAATGATGCTAACGCCTTACCCATTACGGTGTGAGGCACAATATCGCCATAGCCTACAGTCGTGATGGTGACAATTGCCCAGTAAATACTTTTGGGAATACTAGTAAAACCATTTGCTGGACCTTCAATAATGAACATTAATGAGCCAAAGACTGTGACCAGAATTAAAACCGAACTAAAAAAGACCACTATTTTACGTTGAGCGTGACGAAGTGAGCGTAATAAAATATTGGAATCTTTAAGAAATCTTGCCAGTTTTAGCACGCGGAAAATACGTAATACACGAATAAGACGAATAATCAGTAAGTAGTTCGAACCTGGAATTAAAAATGCAATATAGGCAGGTAAAATGGCCATTAAATCGATAACACCATAAAAGCTGCGTATGTAAGCAAAGGGGCGCGGAGAGCAATATAAACGTAAGATGTATTCAATAGTGAATAGAATCGTAAATGTCCATTCAGCAATAACAAGTAAATGGGAATATTGTGATTCAATGCTAGCAACAGATGAGATAATTAAAATTAATTCAGAACTGACAATAGCAATAATTAGCGCAATATCAAACCATTGTCCGAAGCGAGTAGAAGTACCGAAAATAATTTGATATAGACGTTGTCTTGAGGTTAGTTTTGTCATAATTTAATAAAGTATATTAACAAGTAAAATGCAACGTAAGATATTAATCGCTGCGCATTGCCATTAATTGGCTTGAATGAATCTAAGTATATCAAAACCCCACAATGACTTAAGGATTTATTGAGTGCTAAAAAAGCCCCAACGTTAACATTGAGGCTTGGTACTATCTATAAGGATAAACAATGATGCTAGCTCAATCCTGGCAACATCACGCGTAGTCCATTAATAATAAATTCAATACCGAGTGCTGCAAGAATCAAACCCATAATACGCGTAATAACGTTAATACCCGTTTGACCTAAAAATCGAACAATGTAAGGTGCTGAACGAAATAATAACCAACAACAAAAAGCAAATACTGCAATAGTGATTGCTATGCCAATAGTAGAAGTAACGCCTGGATAGCGAGAGCCATATACAATGGTGGAACTTATCGCACCAGGACCTGCCATTAATGGCATTGCTAATGGTACGACTCCAACTTGTTCACGGCTAACGGATTCTGACTTCTCTTCTTTATTCTGTTTTACCTCACCGATCTTACCGCTCATCATTGAAAACGCGATACTTAATAACAGTAAACCACCGGCAACTCTAAATGAATCAATTGAGATACTGAATAGATCCAGTAAATGTTGCCCAGCGATGAGTGCGACAATTAAAATAATAACAATGGCAATATTGGTGGTTAATGCGGTTTTGTTTCGTTCTTCTGGGCTCATGGATCCAGTAAGAGAAACAAAAACAGGCATGATACCAATAGGATTGACTGTCGCAATAAGCCCAACGAAAAAATGTAAAAATATAGCTATATCAAAAGTCTGCATAATTACACCTACTAAGTTACTTTGATTTTTTATGCTGTGAGTAAAGAAAAGGAAATAGCCATTTTAATTTTTATAAGAGGTCATAGAAATTAAATCATTGGGGGCTAAATTAACCTTAATAAATGGTATCTAAGTTAGTGATCTATAAGGATGTATGGTTAAAAAGTACTATTGCGACCATATTTTAATCTAAGCTAACTATTTCATCCACCAATAAAAGCTAATTTATGCGAGCTAAGGCGATGAAAATTTTATATACGATTGATTATGAGAAGTGGATTGTTGTGTCTTAGGCTTAGAGAAAAACAATGTATAAGATGAATATGCAACAAATATTGAGCAGTTGACGCAATAAATCGTGATTTCTGTCACAATTAAATATCTTATGGGCTAGTAAATGTATTTTTATTACGTAATATTTCGGCTTGTGAAATAAATGATTTTAGTACATAGTAAGTAAATCAGCTGTAAGGCTCATAAAATTACATGTAAAAGAATGAAAAACACGCTAAATTTTACTATTTAATGATTATTTCAGCGTTTTGATGGAGTAGTGATCTAAATCAAACTTTTTGTAGTGTGAAAAATTATAATCAGTTTTGAAAGCAATTTATTAAGTATGTGTATTGTTGAAAGTGTTAATGAGTTTAACGCTCTTAATGTAGAAAGATTTCAGCATATTCTTACTAAATGATTTTTGATGAATTTTATAGTTTTTTATTTTTGGAGAAACAATATGCCTGTAACTAATTTAGCTGAACTTGATGCTTTAGTAGCACGAGTTAAAGTGGCTCAAAAAGAATTTGCAAGCTTTTCACAAGAACAAGTTGATAAAATATTTCGTGCTGCGTCGCTAGCTGCTTCAACTGCTCGTATCGAGCTTGCTAAAATGGCAGCAGAAGAGTCTGGCATGGGTATCATGGAAGACAAAGTGATTAAAAACCATTTTGCTTCTGAGTTCATTTACAATAAATACAAAGATGAATTGACGTGTGGCGTTATCGACCGTAACGATGAAGGCGGCACGATCACTATCGCTGAACCTGTAGGTATTGTTTGTGCAATCGTTCCAACGACAAACCCTACTTCAACAGCAATCTTTAAATCGTTAATCTGTCTTAAAACACGTAATGGTTGTATCTTCTCGCCACACCCACGTGCTAAAAATGCAACTAACTACGCAGCGAAAGTTGTATTAGATGCAGCAGTTAAAGCGGGCGCACCAAAAGATATCATTGGTTGGATTGACCAACCATCTGTTGAACTATCAAATGCACTAATGAAACATGAACACGTCAACATGATCCTTGCTACTGGTGGTCCAGGCATGGTTAAAGCAGCTTACTCTTCAGGTAAACCTGCAATCGGTGTTGGTGCAGGTAATACGCCTGTTGTTATCGACGAAACTGCTGATATCAAACGTGCTGTTTCTTCTATCCTAATGTCTAAAACATTTGATAATGGTGTTATCTGTGCTTCTGAGCAAGCCGCAATCGTTGTTGAATCAATTTACGATGAAGTTAAAGCTCGTTTCGCTGAATACGGCGCGGCAGTTCTAAGTAAAGAAGATGCAGATAAAGTACGTAAAGTACTACTTATCAATGGCGCACTTAACGCTAACATCGTTGGCCAACCAGCATACAAAATCGCTGAGCTAGCAAATGTTAAAGTGCCTAAGTCAACTAAAATTCTTATCGGTGAAGGCCTAGAAGCTTCATGGGATGATGAATTTGCTCATGAAAAACTATCTCCAACTCTAGGTCTATTTAAAGCGAAAGACTTTGAAGATGCTGTGCGTCAAGCAGGTATCATTTTAGATATAGGTGGTGTTGGTCATACATCAGTTCTTTACACTGACCAAGATAATAACGAAGAGCGTATTGCGTACTTCGGTGACAAAATGAAAACTGCTCGTATTCTTGTGAATACACCTGCATCTCAAGGTGGTATCGGTGACCTTTACAACTTTGAATTAGCGCCTTCACTAACTTTAGGTTGTGGTTCTTGGGGTGGTAATGCTATCTCTGAAAACGTAGGTCCTAAGCACCTTATCAACAAGAAAATTGTAGCTAAGCGAGCAGAAAATATGTTGTGGCATAAACTACCTAAATCTATCTACTTCCGTCGCGGCTGTTTACCAATCGCAATGAGTGATCTTGAAGGTAAAAAACGTGCTCTAATCGTAACTGACCGTTTCTTGTTCAATAACGGTTACATCGATGACCTACGTTCAATCTTGAAAGAGAAAGGCATGGAAGTTGAAGTATTCCATGAAGTAGAAGCAGATCCAACATTAGCAGTAGTTAAAGCAGGTGCTGAAGCATGTGCAAGTTACCAACCTGATGTTATCTTAGCTGTTGGTGGTGGTTCACCAATGGATGCTGCGAAAGTTATGTGGGTGATGTACGAGCATCCAGAAACTGATTTTGAAGATTTATCAATGCGCTTTATGGATATCCGTAAACGTATTTACAAGTTCCCTAAAATGGGTCAAAAAGCTGAACTAGTATGTATCACAACTACTTCAGGTACTGGTTCTGAAGTTACACCATTTGCTGTTGTAACTGATGAAAAGACAGGTCAAAAATACCCATTAGCAGATTACGAACTAACGCCAAACATGGCTGTTGTTGATGCTAACCTTGTAATGGATATGCCTAAGTCTTTATGTGCATTCGGTGGTTACGATGCAGTAACACACGCATTAGAAGCTTACGTTTCTGTTCTTGCTAACGAATACTCAGACGGTCACGCTCTTCAAGCTCTTAAGATGCTTAAAGAGTACTTACCAAGTTCTTACATGAACGGTAAGAAAGATCCAATTGCACGTGAGAAAGTACACAATGCAGCAACAATCGCTGGTATGTCTTTTGCGCAGTCTTTCCTAGGTGTGTGTCACTCAATGGCGCATAAATTAGGCGCTGAATTCCACGTACCACACGGTCTTGCGAATGCGTTATTAATCTCGAATACTGTTCGTTTTAATGCGACTAACAACCCAACTAAACAAGCTGCGTTCTCTCAGTACGACCGTCCGAAAGCACGTGCTCGTTACGCTGAAGTTGCTGAGCATTTAGGTTTCCGTGAAGGTAATACTGAAACGAAAGTTAATGCGTTACTTAATTGGTTAGAAGAGCTTAAAGTTGCATTGGATATTCCACTGTCAATTCAAGCTGCTGGTGTTAATGAAGCTGCGTTTATGGCTAAAGTTGATGCAATTGCTGAAGATGCGTTCGATGACCAATGTACTGGTGCTAACCCACGTTACCCATTGATTAAAGAGCTTAAAGAAGTATTAATCGCTTCTTACTACGGTACAGCATACGTTGACGGCGAAACGTTTGAAGAAACAACAGTAGTTAAGAAATCAGAGCCAGTACAAGTTGCTGCAAAAGGTAAAAAAGCAAAAGCTTAATATCTTTACTGACTAAAATATAAAAAAAGCCCGTCTAGCAATAGACGGGCTTTTTGTTTTTGGGGATTTACACGATCGATAAGTGATTAACCTCGCAACCTCTGAACATAAAAAAGGCCAAGTGTTTATCTTAGCCGATTGATTAATTTATTATTTTACAGCTGTTTAAACTCCAATCTCAGACTCTAGCATTCGTCCGTTGAATGAATCATTACGGACAATGTATTCGACGTTACGCGCAATTTCGTCTTGCATCGGGATATTAATAATCGCGTGTTGGTCACAAGGCTTATTCTGTAGATTTATCGGTACAATACCGCCGACACGAATATTTAAATTCGCAAGTTCGTTCGCCCAATTTTGAGTTAAACCACTGACAACGGTTTTACTGGTTGTGGGTGTGTGTGGTTGATGATTGTCATTGCTCAATGCCAGATTAACAATGACACTTTGATGAGGTTGATGCTGCATAAATTCAGCGGCTACTTTACCAAAGATAAAAAAGCTCGCAGCGCTTTTTTGCATTATATCGTTAAAGTCGACGATTGATGTTGGTGATAATAGATTAGGTATTTCTGTGCCTGTCCAAGTATTCAATAATATATTGATTGATCCAAATCTTTTATTCACTTGTTGAAATAGTGTTTTAATACTAGTTTCATCGTAGCTTTTTATGTAGAACGCAGCTGACGAATCACTTATTTTTTGACAAGATCGTAAGGTTTTTTTTAATTCAACTTCGTTATTATCGACTAGCGCTAAAGTAGCCCCTAATGATGCGAAATGAAGCGCTATTGCTTTACCAATAGGATTACCAGCATCGGTGATAATAGCGACTGATTGTCCGATATGCATATATTCCCAGCCTTAATGTTTAGATAGTCTTATTTTAAGCCTTATTGGTATTAATTTTGTAGTGGTTATATCTAAGGCAATTACTATCCTTAATACTAGTTAAAAATAGTGCAAACTAATAATAATAAAGAAGAAATTATGAGCGGTGTCACGAACAAATAGGGTTATTATTTCTGCATCATAAATAATATATATTATCTTTGATCAACTGCAAATATTGGTTTAAGCAGCCCAACTCATTTCACTCTGGCGTTTAGATTTAATTAACGCTAAGTAAAGATCTTGTGGCGTTGCTTGAAGTGGTTTTAGCTCGATAGGTGGTAATTTACGACGTTCGTGAAGAGATAGATTATGGAATAAGTCTTCTGGTAAACCTTTGGTTTTTTGGGGTGGGTAAGAAAGGGCGGTTGGTTGCAATTGTGCCAATAGACGGGTGCTGGTTAAACTTGCTTGATGAAAGGCCTGTGCTTGTTCCGCTGCTCGTTGATAACATGATGGTGTTGATGTGAGGGGCTGTGGTACTGGAATCTCAAAATAAGCTCGCAGTTGTTGTGATGACAGTGTTTCTATTGGGGTAGTATCAACAGGAATTTTTTCATGCAGATCAGTAGACAATAACGCTAACATCAATGCAAAATCAGCACGACGTCCACCTTCAACCGCATGGTTAAGGTGAGTACCGAGTTGAATTTCATTAATAAGCTGTAAATTATCAAGTGATTGAGTTTGCATGTAATCAATAACGGGCTATGTTAAATAAGATACTTAAGTTATCGACATTAATAAGAGTAACTTTAATGATTTATTTTAGGTAATAAAAAGCCCTGAGTATGTCAGGGCTAATCATATTATTGTATTGATAGTCGTTTAGAACTCAGGTTTAGCGCCAAATTGATGGGCACAATACGCCACTCGTTCTTCAGGCGTCGGTGTATGTGCGGTTACTCCCATTGCTTCAATATGACGTAAGCGTGGTAACAAGCCAGTACCATTAGCAATTTGAATCGCTAAACCGGGACGAGCATTTAGCTCTAATACCATTGGACCTTTTTCTTTGTCCAATACCATATCTGTTCCAATATAGCCTAAGCCTGTCATTTCCCATGCACTGGCAGCAAGTACCAGCAGCTTGTTCCATTCAGGGACTTCAAGCTCACTTAATAAGCGATCAGTGTCAGGATGGCGTTCAACGGGTAAGTTAAACTGTACCGCTCGAATCGCTTTACCTGATGCAATATCAATACCGACACCAACTGCACCTTGGTGAAGGTTTGCTTTACCATCAGAAGCTGCCGTCGAACAGCGCATCATTGCCATCACAGGATAACCTTTAAATACGATCACGCGTACATCGGGCACACCTTCATAGCTAAAACCATCAAATACATTATCAAATTGAATTAGGTTTTCGACCATCGCAACATCATTTTTACCCCCTAGCGAGAATAATCCGGCAAGGGTATTGGTAATATGACGTTCAACATCTTGTTGATTAATTTCAGCACCTGATGGCTTAATATAAATGCCATCTTTGTGCTTCACAATTACCAAAATGCCTTTACCACCAGAGCCTTGAGCGGGTTTTATTACAAACCCAGGCCAGTTTTTAACCATATGGTGAATATGCTTAACCGTCGCTTGGCTCTCAATCACACCAATCAAATCAGGAACGGTTGCTCCCGCTTGTTGAGCAATGAACTTGGTTTTTAGTTTGTCATCTACAAGCGGAAAACGACTACGATCATTATATCGACCAATATAGCTATGGTTACGTTTGTTCATTCCCATTATGCCACGATCACGCAGTTTTTTCGGTGAGGTAAACTGTGAAAAGAACGACATAGATTAATCCTCGACTAATGGCTTAAAGCGACGTAGCTCACTTAAGCGATAACCGGTGTAGTTACCTAAAATTAAGATAACCGCAAGGATAATAAATTGAACACCAATAAAGTTAAACGTTAGGTGACGTACAATGGGTGTTGTCATTGCAAGGTAAATTAGCACTGATGTTAATAGCGAACCACCACCTTGAATAAACACTTCTTTTGCACCTTCTTCTTCCCATAGAATCGACATCCGCTCGATAGTCCATGACAAAATGATCATTGGGAAGAAGGTAATTGTGAGACCTTCAATTAAGCCAATTTTAAATGCCACCACGGTGAATATTGAAATGATCAATATTACGGTAATTATCACCGCGGATATTCGGGCGACCAGAAGTAGGTTGAGTTTCGACAGATAACTTCGAATGATTAAACCGGTACCCACGATCAATAGGAAACCAACAATACCGGTTAATAGCTGGGTTTGCACAAAGGCAACCGCGATTAACACTGGCATGAATGTACCTGATGTTTTAAGCCCGATAATGATACGTAAAAACACCACAATTAATGCGCCAATAGGCACAAGCATGATGGTTTTAAACATTGCTTGTTCTTCAAGAGGCAAACTATGAATTGAGAAGTTTAATAGATCTTCAACTTTAATTTTTTCTTGAGTTGCACGTTGTGGCGTAATGTCTTGGGCAATAATAGAGAAACTGATATTTGAGTTACGGCCACCAACAACATCCAGTAATGCATTACCTTGTTGGTTCCAAATCATCACATTTTTAGGTTTGCCTTGCTCGCCAGTGGTGAGATTAAATAGCTGCCAGTTTGTCTGTTGCTTATCCCACACTTCAACCATTGGTGATACGTTTTGACGACGACGACCATCTTCAAGTGTTAACCCACTGACAATGCGAGAATTAATGCCTTCAAGTGATAATAGGCTAGTAACTACATCAGCGGGTGACATTGTATCAAGTAACACTGCGGCATTTTGATTCTGTTTATCATGTAACTCACGAATTAACTCGCGCGCTAATGTCACATCATTAGCTGATAAATTACGCGCTTGGGTTAACAATGCTGTTGCAGCTGTTTGTTGTGGATTACTTAAGCTAACTTCATCCGGTTCACCTTTTGGTGGCACAGGTTTATATTTAGCATGCTCATCAACCAATAATTGGGTTTTGTAATACAACACTTGTTTACCAATCGCGGTACGTGTTGCCCAATCGGCTTCACGACCATCTTTAGTATTGTGGATCACTACTGAATAATTTGGGGGTGATGATGTACTTTCATCGATCAGTGTAAAGCCTTGCTGCGTGCCCGGTGCCGACATTTTTACTTGTACTGGGTCGCCAATAGCGTCAAATTGTACTCGTGCTTCTACTTCCCAAACAGCGCGTTCTTTTCCTGGTGTCCATGGCACGCCATAGACATCATGGCGATATACGCTTAATCCAATACCTGAAATTATCAGCAGGGAGATAAGTATATAAAAGGGTATTCTAGACGTCATGACAGCCTCTTTATTTATTTGTTAACTTGGACTGGCTTTGGCTCAGTCTGTCCTTGTACAAATTGCTTACCTACGTCAACTAGCGCAATATCTTTAAAGAATTCACGTCCAAGTAAAACAGGGAAGTCCATTTTTGTTCTATCTGCTAGCGTAAACTGGGTCTTTTCATGCAAGCTACCTAACGTAATCCATGCTTCGATTACTGGGCGGCGAACCGCATCTTCTGAGGTTGACTGACGAATACGTACCCAACGGAAAATCGGTGCTTCAATGGTTTCTGGTTTTGCTTTGTTATTCGCTGCAATTTCTGTTGGTGTATCAATTGCAGAGTCATGACTTAAATTAAAACGTACCCATTCTTTACCATCGCGTTCAAAGGTTTGTACATCAACGGCATTGAGTGATGATGTTGTCGCACCCGTATCGACCCGTGCTTTAAAATGGCTCTTAACAGAATCAATCCAAACCCATTCTTCTTGTCCTAAAATCACTTTACCATTCGCGATTTTAGAGTCAGTCGCTGGCTGTTCTACGGGAATTCGAATAATTTGTTTTTCAATAATGACTTTAGGTTGAGTTAGGCTCTTGTGCTTAAGAAATTTTATATCTTTTGAGATAGATGCTAATTTTCTTTCAAGTTGGCCTATATATTGTTGTTGCTTTTCAATATGTGTAGAAACGTCATTGATTTTAGTATCAACGTGCGTAGAAACATTATTGATAGCAGCTAAAGTTTGTTGGTGGTTTTTCTCTAGCGTTGCGTTTGAGGTACATCCTGAAAGTATCGCTAGTGCAATTACTGATACGCTAAGACGAAGCATCATATCTCCTATGTGCGTCTGTTTTATATAATAACAACATTAGTTTACATCAAAAAAGGGATGCGCACAGCATCCCTTTTGTCAGTCGTTAGTCAGGATTCCTACCGACTAAGATTGCGCGTCTTGGGGCTGGATATCCTTCGATAGTTTTTGAACTATCATCTTGGTTTAGATATTCTGGTAAGGAATTATTTGTCATCCAATTGGTTGATCGTTGTTCGTCTGTGGTCGTGATATTCTCATCAACAATACGGACATCAACAAAGCCACATTTTTCCATCCAGACTTTTAATGCTTTAGCTGAAGGGAAAAAATACACATTATGCATTTGAGCATAGCGATGTGTTGGTACAAGGACGGTATTTTCATCGCCATCAATGACCAGAGTTTCTAAAATGACTTCGCCACCGGCTCGTAATTGGTTTTTTAATTGCAGAATATGATCTAATGGTGAACGGCGGTGATATAACACCCCCATACTAAACACGGTATCAAACGCTTTTAACTCGGGTAACTGTTCAATGCCTAACGGTAATAAATAGGCGCGATCGTCTTGGCCCATTAAACGTTTAATGGCTTCAAATTGAATTAAGAATAAGCTTGATGGGTCGATACCTACAGTTAATTTTGCCCCTTCACCCAGCATGCGCCACATATGGTAGCCATTACCACAACCGACATCTAATACGCTGCGACCAGTCAATGGTGTTATGTGTGGTAATACACGATCCCATTTCCAGTCAGACCGCCATTCAGTATCAATATGAATATCATGCATATTGAAAGGGCCTTTACGCCATGGATGAAGTAAACGTAAAAGACTCTCTAAACGTTTTTTTTCTCCATCAGCAATCGGCACTTCATTACGTACACTGACTGCATTTTTGAGATCAATAATATCAGGTTTATCGGTAGGGAATTTTTGTAGAGCACGTACCCAACGCGCCATATCTCCATGCTCTTGCTGCTCCCAATCACTTAATTGTTGCGGCAAAGTATTTAACCATGGACGTAAAGTCTCATGTTGAGCGAGAAGCTGATAAAAAGCAGAAAAACTAAACATATTGAAACTGTAAACCTTATTTAATCGCAAACATTGAGCCAAAATTGAAGCATTGAAACCATACTTCAGAGCTAGAAAAACCAATTTCATTGAAACGTTTTTTATGGGTTTCAATACTGTCAGGACGCATCACATTTTCAATCGCATTGCGTTTTTGACTAATTTCTAATTCGCTATAACCATTGGCTCGTTTAAAGTCGTGATGAAGATCGATTAGCAACTCATTTGCACGTTCATCATCAAAAATATATTTTTCCGATAAGATTAATATGCCACCTGGGCGCAGGCCAGCATAGATTTTCTCTAGTAATGAGAGACGATCATCGGGAGATAGAAATTGGAGCGTAAAGTTAAGCACAACCACGGATGCGTCTTGAATCTCAACGTGACGAATATCTGCTTCAATGACTTGCACTGGTGTTTCAGAACGGTAGGCATTCACCAATAAACGGCAACGTTCAACCATTGCTGCTGAATTATCAATCGCGATAATCTCACAGCCTTCCTGATCAATATGACGACGCATCGATAAAGTGGCAGCGCCAAGTGAACAACCAAGATCGTATACTTTCGAATGCGACTTAGCAAAACGTTCAGCGAGCATGCCAATAGCAGAGATGATATTGCTATAACCCGGCACCGAGCGTTGAATCATATCTGGAAAAACTTCAGCAACACGTTCATCAAACGTAAAATCACCCAGTTTTGCAATTGGCGTAGCAAAAATATTATCGTGGCTTGCCATTATCACGAACCTCATCATATATAAAGAACAAGTATCCTACAGGGACTGTGATAGTTGCTTGGATTAAATAGCGACTATCAGGTGATCCATCACCTTTGAAAGGTCGCGTATTGTAGAGAAAATAGCATCATTTGTCTTTAATAATTGTTATTACACTCTTTATCATAACCGTGTTATTTGTTGATTTTGTTGTTGGTGTTGAGGTTTTGCTCAATGGGGTAGAGCCACTGTTATAACTATTATCGAGGGGCCAGTAAAGCAAATAAGGGGTTATCGGCAGGAGCGATGGCATAAAAAATGGTGTTATCTTTTATCGTGCTAAATACGTCTGCATCATGGGCAAGTCGATCGCTATTTTTACACCCTGCATTATATAAATTGTTGACCTAATGGTTGTGTGATCATTGCGTTAAACCTAATCGAATAGGCAAATCATTGCCAGAAGTAGTCGTTGTTATGAATATCTCCAATGATATTGAGATAGATACTTTGCAACTTTAAAGTGTTCATTTGAGAAAAGTATAAATTATCAGGCGTGAAAAAACTGTTAATTATGGTTCCATTTCTGATTGATTGCAGATCATGTGAATAAACGTGCGGTTAACTTCGCAAACTGGGGCTGTTTGGGTATAATAACGTGTTATTTTTCCTCTTGGTTGGCTTGCTATCCAATTTTATGCGTAAATTAGACAGCAAGCAGTCAGGATTGAACCAGTTGTATTTGAGTTGGCAGTGATCTGTGACATAAATACAAGCATGCTAAATAAATATATAGATTGGGAATTTCTTATGCGCACCCATTATTGTGGACACCTAAATAAGTCCTTTGCAGGACAAAAAGTAGATTTATGCGGTTGGGTTAACCGTCGTCGTGATTTGGGCGGTCTTATCTTTATTGATATGCGTGATCGCGAAGGTGTGGTTCAAGTTGTTATTGATCCTGATATGACTGAGATCTTCACACTAGCAAACCAATTACGTAACGAATTTTGTATCCGTTTAAGCGGTGAAGTACGTGAGCGTCCTGAAAGCCAATGTAATAAAGACATGGCGACTGGTGAAGTTGAGATTTTTGCAACTGGCCTTGAGATCATCAACCGTTCAGAAGCGTTACCTCTTGATTTCAATCAAAAGAACTCAGAAGAGCAACGTCTAAAATACCGTTATTTAGATCTTCGTCGTCCAGAAATGAGTGATCGTATCAAGCTACGTGCGAAAGCATCAAGCTTTGTTCGTCGTTTCCTTGATGACAATGCATTCTTAGACATTGAAACACCAGTACTAACAAAAGCGACACCAGAAGGTGCACGTGACTACTTAGTACCAAGTCGTGTACATAAAGGTAAATTCTACGCATTACCACAATCACCACAGCTGTTTAAGCAATT
This sequence comes from Photobacterium carnosum, assembly GCF_021236965.1. NCBI lineage: Bacteria > Pseudomonadati > Pseudomonadota > Gammaproteobacteria > Vibrionales > Vibrionaceae > Photobacterium > Photobacterium carnosum. The sequence continues at coordinate 283,396 of NZ_WMDN01000002.1, forward strand.
GTTGATGATGTCTGGTTTTGACCGTTACTACCAAATCGTTAAATGTTTCCGTGATGAAGATTTACGTGCTGATCGTCAGCCTGAATTTACTCAAATCGATATTGAAACATCATTCATGTCAGCTGACCAAGTACGTGCAGTGACTGAAAAAATGATCACTGAAATGTGGCAAGAACTACTTAATGTAGATCTAGGCACATTCCCTGTAATGTCATTTCAAGAAGCAGCTCGTCGTTTCGGCTCTGATAAGCCCGATCTACGTAACCCTCTAGAGTTAGTGGATGTTGCGGATATTCTTAAAGATGTTGAGTTCCAAGTGTTCTCTGCTCCTGCAAATGATCCAAAAGGTCGTGTTGCTGTTGTGCGTGTACCTGGTGGCGCATCATTAAGCCGTAAGCAAATTGATGAATACACTAAGTTTGTAGGCATTTATGGTGCTAAAGGCTTAGCATGGATGAAAGTGAACGATCGTGCTGCTGGCATTGAAGGCGTTCAATCTCCAGTGGCTAAGTTCCTAAACGAAGAAATTGTGACGACTTTACTTGAGCGTACTCAAGCTGAATCTGGTGATATCATTTTCTTTGGTGCGGATAGTAAGCGTGTTGTAACTGAAGCAATGGGTGCATTACGTCTTAAAGTTGGTGAAGATCTTGAGCTAACGGATAAGTCAGCTTGGAAACCACTTTGGGTTGTTGATTTCCCAATGTTTGAAGAGAACGAAGATGGTTCATTGTCTGCAATGCACCACCCATTTACTTCACCATTAAACTTAACACCAGAAGAGTTAGCTGCTAACCCTGCTGATGCACTATCAAATGCGTACGATATGGTTATTAATGGTTATGAAGTCGGCGGCGGTTCTGTACGTATTCATAATTCTAAAATGCAATCAACAGTGTTTGATATTTTAGGTATCTCAACTGAAGAGCAACGTTTGAAGTTTGGCTTCCTACTTGATGCATTGAAGTTTGGTACACCACCACACGCAGGCCTTGCATTTGGTCTTGACCGTTTGGTAATGCTACTTTGTGGTACTGATAACATTCGTGATGTTATTGCATTCCCTAAAACAACAGCAGCAGCATGTCTATTGACAGATGCGCCAAGTTTAGCAAACCCAGCGTCATTGGAAGAACTTTCAATTGCCGTTAAGATTGCAAAGAAGAAAATAGATAAAGAATAAGTTAGGTTGTTAAATCAACTGACTTGACGATATTCACTATTATTAATCTTTATTAACAATAGCGAATAACAGGCCGACCCTTAGCAATAAGTGGTCGGCTTATTTTTATGTTTATATCAATGTCGATGTTGAAAGTGGTTGGAATATAATTCGCCATAACAGAAAATTGATATATTAACCAAGTGGTAATATTGGATTCATGTCTATCATTTTAGGTATTGACCCGGGTTCGCGTATTACGGGGTACGGGGTTATTCGACAAGTTGGTCGTAAACTAGAATATTTAGGTAGTGGGTGTATTCGTACATCATGCCCAGATATTCCCGGTCGTTTAAAACAGATTTATGCAGGGGTTTCTGAGGTTATTACTCAATTTCAACCCGACTGTTTTGCGATTGAAGAAGTGTTTATGGGAAAAAACGCCAGTTCTGCGATCAAGCTCGGACAAGCTCGTGGTTGTGCTATTGTCGCAGCGGTGAACGCGGACTTACCTGTGAGTGAATATGCTGCGCGACTAATAAAGCAAGCCGTAGTAGGTAATGGTGGTGCGGATAAAGTGCAAGTACAGCATATGGTGTGCTCAGTATTAAAGCTGGAAGGAAAACCACAAGCCGATGCTGCCGATGCCTTAGCGATTGCTATTTGTCATGCACATACCAATAAAACCTTAATGGCGATGGCGGGTAAAGCGACCAGTGTTCGCCGTGGTCGTTACCGTTAATTTATCGCGTAATAAGCCTTATTGTTATTATATAAAAGCAGCGATGGCTGCTTTTTTTATTGAAGGTGATAGGCATAAAGGGCTGGATATTGATCCAGTAGTTTACTATTCTAGTGCCAGTTTACTTCCTATTATAGAGATGATGTTGTGATTGGCCGACTACGCGGAATTGTGATTGAAAAACAGCCACCAGAAGTACTCCTTGAAGTGGGCGGCATTGGTTATGAAGTTGCTATGCCAATGAGCTGTTTCTATGAGTTACCTGAGTTAGGTCAAGAAGCTATTATATTTACTCACTTTGTCGTGCGTGAAGATGCCCAATTATTGTATGGCTTTAATAAAAAAAATGAGCGTGAATTGTTCCGTGAAGTCATTAAAGCAAATGGCGTCGGACCTAAATTAGGACTAGCAATTTTATCAGCAATGACCGCAAGCCAATTTGTTCGTAGCGTAGAATTAGAAGACGTTACGACACTGGTTAAAATTCCAGGTGTAGGTAAGAAAACCGCAGAACGATTAGTGGTTGAGATGAAAGATCGTCTTAAAGGCTGGGGTGAGGGTGATTTATTCACTGCGGCACTCGACACTGCTGCATCTAATGCTGACATTCAATATCCTGCAAATCAAGCGCGTGCTGAAGATGAAGCGGTGAGTGCATTAGTTGCCTTAGGTTATAAACCACAAGTAGCCGCAAAAGTTGTGGCACAAGTTGCTAAGCCTGATATGACCAGCGAAGCGATTATCCGTGATGCGCTACGTTCAATGGTGTGATCACACATTCTGTAATAGGTATTTATTATGATTGAAGCCGATAGACTGGTTTCTAGTAATTTTGAGACACCTCGCGAAGATGAGATTATTGATCGCGCTATTCGTCCAAAGTTACTCAACGATTATCAAGGTCAAGATCACGTTCGTGATCAAATGGAAATCTTTATTCAAGCGGCGAGATTGCGTAATGAAGCGTTAGATCATTTATTGATTTTTGGCCCACCAGGTTTAGGTAAAACCACATTAGCGAATATTGTTGCTAATGAAATGGGGGTAAGTATTCGTACAACGTCTGGACCGGTGCTTGAAAAAGCGGGTGATTTGGCTGCACTACTGACTAATCTAGAAGAAAACGATGTGTTATTCATTGACGAAATCCATCGTTTAAGTCCACAAGTTGAAGAAATACTGTATCCCGCAATGGAAGATTACCAATTAGATATCATGATTGGTGAAGGTCCAGCTGCGCGTTCGATTAAAATTGATTTGCCGCCTTTTACGTTAATTGGTGCGACGACACGTGCGGGATCATTAACGTCACCATTGCGAGATCGTTTTGGTATTACGCAACGATTAGAATATTACAAAGTTGACGATCTCAAAGACATCGTATGCCGTAGTGCTAATTATCTTGGTTTATCTCTTGAAGAAGACGGTGCGATGGAAATGGCAATGCGTGCCCGTGGTACTCCTCGTATTGCAAACCGATTATTACGTCGCGTAAGAGATTATGCCGAAGTGAAAAGTAATGGTCATATTTGCCCAGAGATCGCCAATAAAGCGCTTGATATGCTTGATGTTGACAGTAGTGGTTTTGATTATATGGACCGTAAATTATTGATGGCAATTATTGATAAGTTTATGGGCGGACCCGTAGGGCTGGATAACCTTGCGGCGGCAATTGGTGAAGAAAAAGATACCATTGAAGATGTACTTGAACCTTATTTAATTCAACAAGGTTTTTTACAGCGCACCCCCCGTGGCCGTATTGCGACGCAACGTGCTTATTTGCATTTTGGACTTGATCTACCAAAAACAAAATAACAATTAAAGAAAAACAAAGAAATAAGAAACGAGATAATAATAGTCTCGTTTTTTTATATCTTTATTTTAGTAATGGGTAAAAAAATAAATATTTAGGAATGATAATGTTATTAAAAATAACATTGATTACTATTTAGCAACGGTTTAATCATTGGGAATAAGCATAAAAACATGGATTTCTATCTAAACCTTATCTAAATTTAATAGGTGTCATTACATTAGTGCGGTATTTTTTTCTAAAATATTCACTCATAATTAAAATCTATTTAATACAAAATGATCGGCAGGGAAGATTAGATTAATAAATAGTAGCTAATTAGATATTAACTGTTTGTTTTATAATGATTTTGTGTGTTTTTGAGGCTAACGCTTGATCTGAATGTTATTATCATAGCTGCTGTTTTGTTATTCTTTATAGGTATATAATTATTCACAGACGGAATTATGTAATTGATTGTTTAATAATGATTTTTAATCATAGCGAAGTGAAAAGATAGCGAGATGTTTATCGTTTTATTATGAATAAATGAGAATGGGTTATATTGTAATGTATCAATATTAAAGACAGATATTAAAAATAGAAACAGAGTAAATTTTAATTCAACGCTAAAAAGTGCAATATTTATTGATATGGATCATGTTTGGTGTTGTCGATGTCTTGCGGTGGTATTTTGTTTGATAAATATCAAAGCAAAACTATTAATAAATACTTTGAAGATTATTGCTGATATCTGTAATATTAGCCTGGAATTTATTAGCTGTAGAATAACAGTAAAACAATATTTTTGGTACAAAACCGCAACAATAGGATGGACGCCATTATCATCATGGTAAATGCGATCAGGAAGATCACTAATATTGCGGTTTGTTATCTACGATTGGCTAAACCCAATAATCGGTACACTGTGTAGTACTTCACCAGTCAGCTGGTGAAAAAAGGAGTTATCAATGTTAACTGATGTCGTCGAACTATCGCGGTTACAGTTCGCTTTTACAGCGATGTATCACTTTTTGTTCGTTCCCCTGACTCTAGGTATGGCTTTTTTACTTGCCATCATGGAATCAGTTTATGTTATGACAGGCAAGCAAATCTACAAGGACATGACAAAGTTCTGGGGTAAGCTTTTCGCGATTAACTTTGCACTGGGTGTGGCAACTGGCCTATCCATGGAATTCCAGTTTGGTACAAACTGGGCTTATTATTCTCATTATGTTGGTGATATTTTCGGTGCGCCGTTAGCAATCGAAGCACTGATGGCGTTTTTCCTTGAATCCACTTTAGTCGGTATGTTCTTTTTTGGCTGGGATCGTCTATCAAAACGTCAACACCTTACAGTGACGTGGTTTGTTGCATTAGCTTCTAACTTCTCTGCATTGTGGATCTTAATTGCCAATGGCTGGATGCAAAACCCTGTAGGCGCGGATTTCAATTATGAAACCATGCGTATGGAAATGGTGAGCTTCTCTGAAGTTATCTTTAACCCTGTTGCTCAGGTTAAATTTGTTCACACAGTTGCATCTGGTTATGTTTGTGGTGCGATGTTTATTCTTGGCGTAAGTTCATACTACATGCTAAGAGGGCGTGATATTGCCTTTGCTCGTCGTTCATTTGCAATCGCTGCTGCTTTTGGTCTTGCATCAATCGTTTCAGTAATGATTTTGGGTGATGAATCTGGTTATGAACTCGGTGATGTTCAAAAAACAAAATTAGCAGCAATTGAAGCAGAGTGGCATACCGAACCGGCTCCTGCAGCCTTTACCGCTTTTGGTTTCCCTAATCAAGATACGATGGAAACAGAGTACGCGATCAAGATCCCATACTTAATGGGTATTATCGCTACACGTTCGCTTGATACTCAAGTATTAGGTATTCGCGATCTGAAAAAACAGCATGCAGTACGTATCCGTAATGGTATGGTTGCATATGGTTTGCTTGAAAAATTGCGTGAAGGTAAAAGAACACCAGCAAATGTTGCAGCATTTAATGAAGTCAAAGGCGACTTAGGTTATGGCCTATTGTTGAAGCCTTATACTGATAAAGTTGTTGATGCGACACCAGAGCAAATTCAAAAAGCCGTTGATGACTCAATTCCACGTGTATGGCCGCTATTCTTTAGCTTCCGTATTATGGTGGGTGCAGGCTTCTTAATGTTTGCCATTATTGGTGCTGCATTTGTACAGTCTTGCCGTCATAAAATCACGGGTAATAAGTGGGTACTTAAAGCCGCATTGATTGGTATGCCATTACCGTGGATTGCGATTGAAGCAGGTTGGTTTGTTGCCGAATATGGTCGTCAACCATGGGCTGTTGGTGAAATACTGCCTGTACATATGGCCGCATCCAACCTTGAACCCTCACAATTATGGTTCTCGTTAGCTGCAATTATCGGACTTTATACTTTGTTCTTGATTGCTGAAGTGTACTTGATGCTTAAGTTTGCACGTTTAGGTCCAAGTAGCTTGAAGACAGGCCGTTATCATTTTGAGCAAAAAGATACAGCACAAGATGTGGTTTCACGTCAGGTTGAAGTGTAAGCAGGGAGAAACAGAATAATGTTTGATTATGAAAGCTTGCGAATCATTTGGTGGGTACTAATTGGTGTGTTGTGCATCGGTTTTGCAATCACAGATGGTTTTGATATGGGCGTAGGTATGCTGTCTCCAATTATTGGTAAGACAGATGGCGAACGTCGTGTAATGATTAACTCAATTGCACCACACTGGGATGGTAACCAAGTTTGGTTGATCACCGCTGGTGGTGCGTTATTTGCGGCATGGCCATTAGTTTACGCAACGGTATTCTCTGGTTTTTATGTGGCAATGATTATAACGTTAGCGTCACTATGGTTACGTCCATTAGGTTTCGATTATCGTTCTAAGCTAACTGATCCAAAATGGCGTGGTTTATGGGATAAAGCAATCTTCGTTGGTAGCTTTGTTCCACCGCTTATTTTTGGTGTTGCTTTTGGTAACCTTATGCAAGGCGTACCGTTTGAAATAAACGAATTTATGATGACGACGTATACTGGCTCATTCTTTGGTTTATTGAATCCGTTTGCATTACTTTGTGGTGTTGTTAGCGTATTAATGGTTATTACCCAAGGCGCAACATTCCTACAGATGAAAACAACCGATGCTATTCATACTCGTGCCCGTAATGTTGCTGCAATTTCAGCAATATTGATGGCCGTTGTATTTATTATTGCGGGTTTTGTCTCTCAAGGTATTAACGGTTATGTGATTACATCGCAAGTATTGCCAAATGTAGCCTCAGATCCATTAACGAAAGATGTTGTTCGTCAAGTGGGTGCGTTGTTTATTAATTACCATAACTACCCAGTATTGTGGATTGCACCAATACTTGCAGTGGCGATGCCATTACTAACAGCATTATGCTCACGTGCTGAACGTGCAGGTTTTGCGTTCTTGTTCTCAAGCTTAACGGTTGTTGGTGTGGTATTAACATTTGGTTTTGCAACATTCCCATTTATTATGCCTTCAAGCTTAGATCCTAATGTAAGTTTGACTATTTGGGATGCAACATCATCTGAATACACATTGAAGATTATGACCGTGGTAGCATTTGTTATGGTACCTGTAATCTTGGTGTACACCTCATGGTGTTACTACAAAATGTTTGGTCGTCTTGATACTAAATATATCGAAGACAACAAGACTTCACTGTACTAAGGAGTAGACGAACTATGTGGTATTTCGCTTGGATTCTAGGTGTTTTACTGGCTTGTTCATTCGGTATTGTCAATGCGTTATGGCTTGAAACGACTGAAAATATGGATAAAGACAGTGAGTAAGATAGATCGTGCGGTTAAGCTACTTCATGCACCATTGAATGTGTTGCCTCTTAAATTATTAGCAGTAGTAATAGCATTGACTATTACAGGGCTATTAATGTGGGAGCCTCAACAATTTGCCAAAGATATTGGTGGATTTAGTGTAGGACTAGCGCCGCTGATGATTTGGGCAACCTGTAGTGCGATAGTATTTGGTATGGGTTTTGTTCCTCATCGGTGGTATTTTCAGGTGTTATTTACACCTTATATCGCACTGCCTATATTGCTGTATATTCTCGGGTTACGCTTCTTATAACGTTTAACCTGTAGTCATAAAAAAGCCTGTTACCATAATGGAAGCAGGCTTTTTTTATGGGATGAAATTATCGTGATCATGAGCAATTTTTTTGCTGCATGATAACTGAACAGAATTGTAATTTGATTGTCAGAACTTACGGACAAATTTCATTTTTTAGTTAAATGCACTTATCTATTAGTGTCATGGTAACTATCTGTGGATGACTTAGGGTATAGTAGTATTAAGCGTGATTGTTAGCATCGTGGAGACATGGTGGTTATGGATACTAAATGAAAGAACAAGATATTTTTAAATGGCCAATTACCATTTATTATGAAGATACTGATGTAGGCGGGGTGGTATATCACGCTAATTACCTAAAGTTTTTTGAGCGAGCTCGAACTGAATTATTGCGTTATATTGGCTTAAACCAACAGCAATTATTTGCGGATAATATGAGTTTTGTTGTACGTAGTATGAATATTGATTTTATTCGTGGTGCAAAGCTAGATGATCAACTTATTGTTAATACAACCATTCAAAATGTACGTCGCGCATCAATAGAATTTAACCAAGAATTGGTTGATGATCATAATGTGGTATTTTGCCGCGCTATAGTGAAAATTGCCTGCGTTAATCCAACTATCATGAAACCCATCGCATTACCTGCACAATTAAAGCCGGAGATAAATTAGGTGAACTCAGAACTAACCATTTTAGACCTTTTTTTACAAGCAAGTTTGTTGGTAAAACTGGTTATGCTTATTTTACTTGGAATGTCGATTGCTTCTTGGGCAATGATCATTAAGCGCTCACAAGTTTTAAACCGTGCTGAACGTAACGCCAGTCAATTTGAAGACAGATTCTGGTCTGGTGTTGATCTTTCACAGCTTTATCAAGAAGTTCAAGAACGTAAAGATGATCTCTCAGGTTCTGAGCGGATTTTCTATTCAGGTTTTAAAGAGTTTGCACGTTTACATCGTAGTAATGGCAGTGTACCTGAAGCGGTAATGGAAGGTACTGGACGTGCTATGCGGGTTTCATTATCAAAAGAAGTTGATGAACTAGAAACTAACTTGCCGTTTCTTGCGACTGTTGGTTCTATCAGCCCTTACATCGGCCTTTTTGGTACAGTATGGGGCATTATGACGGCATTTATTGCACTTGGTGCTGTAAAACAAGCAACATTAGCGATGGTTGCACCAGGTATTGCTGAAGCATTGGTTGCGACCGCGATGGGTCTTTTCGCTGCGATTCCTGCAGTGATGTTTTATAATAGCCTTACTAATAAAGTAACTAAACTTGAACATACTTACGCCACTTTTATGGAGGAGTTTTCAAGTATTTTACACCGCCAGGCATTTGCAGCGAATCAGGAGTAATAAGCAATGGCTTATCAACCGAAGAAACGCAAAATAACGGCAGAGATTAACGTCGTTCCTTATATTGATGTAATGTTGGTTTTATTAATTATCTTCATGGTGACAGCACCGTTTGTAAGCCAAGGTGTCGATGTTGATTTACCTAAGACGCAAACAGCTGAAACCGTTGCAGATATGAATCCTGATTCTAATACACCACCTATTATTGTCGAAGTTGATAAAGATGGCCACTTAGGGGTGAGCATTAATAATGCAGAGATGGCACACGACCTTAGTCTTGATGAATTAGTCGCTCGAGTAAAAGCAGAGCTTGCGGCGAATCCTAAAACATTGGTTATGGTGGGGGGGGATGGACGCACACCTTATTCAAATATTGTAGAAACTTTGGATGCGTTAAGCCATGCTGGTGTTGGATCTGTAGGTTTAATGACGGATCCTCTCGATAAGCCTGGAAATTAAGGCATGAAAAAGAGTAATTATTCGACATCAGTTATTATATCCGTACTTGTACATGTATTATTTATTGTGCTGTTATTGTGGGGCGCTGATTTTACCTTTGAGAAAAAACAAGCGGTAGGAAATACCATTCAAGCGACAATGATTGATCCTGCAATATTGAATCAACAAGCTCAGCAAATTCGTCAGCAACGCCAAGCCGCTAAAAATGCTGAGTTGGCCCGTCAAGCTCGTTTACAACAACAAACCGCTGCACTTGAAGCACAACGCAAAACTGATGCCGAGCGGATCCGTCAGCTGAAAGAAGATAAGCTAACAGCAGAAAAAGCAACTCGTGAAGCTAAAAAACGACAACAAGTACAGCAGCAACAGGCTATAGAAGCCAGAGCAAAGGCCGATGCTCAAGCGAAGGCAGACGTTAAAGCGAAGGCAGACGCCAAAGCGAAGGCAGACGCTAAAGCAAAGGCCGATGCTCAAGCGAAGGCAGACGTTAAAGCGAAGGCAGACGCCAAAGCGAAGGCAGACGCTAAAGCAAAGGCCGATGCTAAAGTGAAGGCAGACGCTAAAGCAAAGGCCGATGCTAAAGTGAAGGCCGATGCTAAAGCGAAGGCAGACGCTAAAGCGAAGGCAGACGCTAAAGCGAAGGCAGACGCTAAAGCGAAGGCAGACGCTAAAGCGAAAGCAGATGCTCAAGCAAAGGCAGATGCTAAAGCGAAGGCAGACGCTAAAGCGAAGGCAGATGCTCAAGCTAAACAAGATGCAGCATTAAATGATATGCTTTCAGGATTAGAAGCTGAAAATGAGCAACGTGATGGTGTGAAAGACCAGCATATTGATGATGAAATTGCTAAGTATAGCTCGATGTTTAAAGGACTGATCCAACAAAATTTATTGGTCGATCAAAGCCTTAAAGGTCAGAAATGTAAGCTAAGATTACGTTTGGCAGCTAATGGTTTAGTGTTGAATGTCTCACAGTTAGCCGGTAATGACACCCTTTGCCGTGCTGCTAAATCAGCGGTGTTACAAGTGGATGTGTTTCCTATGCCAGATGACCCAAATGTGGTTAAACAATTACGGGAAATCAACTTAACGGTTAGTCCGTAGATTATTCGTAGAACTTGTGAATACTGACTTTATTTTTTGCCGTAAGAGTGATTGCGGCTTTTGTAACTATTAAGGAGCGATTGATGAAACGTTGGATGATAGGCGTATTTTTTGCCTTACTAAGCGTTAGCCAATTTGCACATGCTGCACTTGATTTAGTCATCACTGATGGTGTTGATTCCGCCCGCCCAATAGGAATAGTACCTTTTGAGTGGCAAGGTCAAAATAAATTACCTACCGATATATCAGCTGTCATTGCTTCTGATTTGCAGCGAAGTGGCAAATTTAGTCCAATAGCGAATAATAAATTACCACAACGCCCTTATAATGAAAGTCAAATTAATTACAGTGCATGGACTAAGTTAGGGGTTGATGCAGTTGTAACTGGCAGTATTACTCAAAATGCAGAAGGTAATTATGTTATTAATTATCAACTGGTTGATATAGTTAAAGGTAAACTAAATAGTGATGCGCAAGGTACTGCGAGTGATTACTTACTGTTAAATAACCGTGCGGTCGTAAAACCGAATCGGATGCGTCAATATGCACATCGTATTTCAGACATGATCTATCAAAAATTGACGGGTCAACGAGGTGCATTTTTAACTCGAATAGCTTATGTCGATGATAATCAGGGCGCACAATTTCCGTATCAATTGCGTGTGGCTGATTATGATGGTTATAACGAGCGTGTAGTTTTAAAATCAAAGCAGCCGTTAATGTCACCCGCTTGGTCGCCTGATGGCAGTAAGTTAGCGTATGTAAGCTTTGAAAATGGTAAAGCTGAAATTTTTGTACTGGATATTTATAAAGGTACGCGTGAATTAATTTCTAATTATCCTCGTCATAATGGTTCACCACAATTTTCACCAGACGGTACAAAATTGGCAATGGTATTATCAAAAACGGGTAGTTTACAGATTTATATTAAAGATCTTAAAACAAAGCAATTACGCCAGATAACCCATGGTCGCGCTAATAATACGGAAGAAGTTTGGACGCCCGATGGAAAATCTATGTATTTCACGTCAGATCGTGGTGGTCGTCCACAAATTTATCATCTTGATTTAGCGACAGGTGAGACTCAACGTGTAACATGGCAAGGCAGCCAAAATATGGGGGCTCAAATTACCCCTGATGGCCGTTTTTTAGTGATGGTGAATCGTTCAAATAGTGGTTACAACATCGCTAAGCAAGATTTAAAAAGTGGCGCTGTTCAGATATTAACAAAAGCAAATTTAGCTGAATCACCAAGCATTGCCCCTAATGGCAGTATGATTATTTATAGCTCAGCACAAAATAATAGTTATGAATTGTCTCTAGTGTCTATTGACGGTCGATTCCAAGCGCGTTTACCATCGACAAGTAAACGAGTACGAGCACCTGCTTGGGGTCCATTCCTATAATAGGATTATAGAACAATAATATATCCAATTAATGGGTATTACTGAATGATGAAGGATGAAAATAGATGCAATTTAACCGAATTTTAAAAGGCTTAGCCATTGCGTTACCAATGATGACATTGGCAGCATGTAGTTCAACAGATAGTACTGGCAGCTCTACCGCGTCTCAAAACCAGAATGGTAATGTTGGTATTAATAGTGGTCTTGGCCAAACAACAATCTCTACGCCGATTGATCAAAGTGGATCGATGACTGAGCAACAATTGCATGAGCAACAAATGAAAAAGTTGCGTCAAGAAGAGCAAACAGTCTTTTTTAAATTTGATAACGCTGAAATTCAACCTGCGTATCAAAACATGTTAGAGGCTCACGCAGAATATTTACGTAATCATCCTAATACCAAGGTTGTTGTTCAAGGTCATGCTGATGAGCGCGGTACGCCTGAATATAACATTGCGTTAGGTGAGCGTCGTGCTACCGCTGTATCTCAATACCTGCAAGCATTAGGTGTGTCGGCTAATCAAATGTCGATTGTAAGTTATGGTGAAGAAAAACCATTATTATTTGGACATACGGATGCTGATTACGCGAAGAATCGTCGTGCAGTGATCGTTTATTAATTAAGATTTAGGTTGATAATTATGAACAGTAACAAAATAATGCGTCAGTTTGCATTAGTGTTGCTGGTTGGTGCGGCGACCCAAGTGGTCGCCGCGCCTGCTTCAGCAGCTAATTTACAAACATTAGAACGTATGCTTGAAGCTCAAGGGCAATCACAATTGCAAGTTCAACGTCAGCTAGATCAAATGTCGGCTGATATTGATAATATTCGTGGCAAAGTAGAACGTAATAGTTACGATATTAAGCAGATGAAAGAGCGTCAACGACAGCTGTACAATGATGTTGATCAGTTAAGTCGCCAACCAGTAAAAGCAACGCCAGCAGTTAAAGCGGTAAGTCACACATCAGTAGAAACATATTCTAAAAATATGAATGAGAATGATGCGTATCAAAATGCAGTAAATTTAATTTTGAAAAAGAAAGATTATCAAGGGGCGACTCAAGCATTTGAATCTTTCTTAATCACTTATCCTGAGTCAGTATACAGGCCTAATGCAAGTTATTGGCTTGGTCAGCTTCATTTCGCTCAAAATGATTTAGTTCAAGCGGCAAAGAATTTTGCAGTTGTTGTGAGCATTAAAGATTCAAGCAAGCGTGCAAATGCATTATTAAAACTGGGTGTTATTGCTGAGCGAGGTAATGATACCGTTAAAGCAATGTCTTACTACACTCAAGTTGAGAAGGAATATCCGAACTCGACCAGTGCTAAGCAAGCACAGTCTGCGTTATTGAAGTTATCAAAGCACTAGACTTATTGTTATTAATCTATTTAAACCTGCATTTATGTGGGTTTTTTTTGCTATTTATTTGTTATTGGCTAGGTATTATTCTTTTTTAGCCTATTAATAATAACTGTATTAAAATGATTTTTATCTAACATAAACTATCATGGAATTTACTATTTTTTTTGGTATTATTTGCTGTTGTTAAATAAATCAGTAAATTTTACTAAATGTAATACTAATACTATGGATAGCTGGAGTTGTTTTGCTAAGTCAAAAAAAAATATTATGTTACTCATTAATTTCCATTTCAGGTTGGTTGTTTGCCGCTTATTTAATATTTATCCATTTAAATAATGATCGTGATTTTATTAATGATAAAATTACGGTAAATGCTTATAATATTGTTTCTCAATCTCTGCAAAATAAAAAATCAGATCAAGAAATTATTGAACAAATACAATTCTGGTTTGCAAATGACTGGACGGCTCAAACAGGATCTGTAACGACTATTTGTGATAATGATCGTGACAAATTGAAGCAAATTCTTTCTGATTCTGCCATTGTAACAATATGCCGTTTGCGTATATAGCTACCAAGGTTATTCTATGAATAAAATAATATCGGTATTCTTAGTATTATTGGCTTTTTCTGGTTGGATTACTGGTGGTGTATTGATTTATGGTGTTAACATAAATCGTGATTATGCCACTAAAATGGCTGGTGAGAATGCGTTTAATATTATTGAGCAATCATTACATAATGATCATTCAGAAGCAGTGATTTTAGCAAATATAGAATTATGGAAACAAGATGGTTGGACTGCACAAATAGGTTCAATTATTACCTTATGTCAAAGTGATCCTCAACGATTCCAGCAGTGGGTTAGTGTGAAGAATATACCTCAAATTTGTAAAGAGGCTAAATAGGTTAAATATATGGAGCTCTTTATGATTGTGATATTTGTTTTCTTTTGTATTATGACGGTTGTTTCTTATGTCTATTTATTAATGTCTTTTGAGAATAAAGAAAAACGACTTTCTTTTGATGACAAGACGAAAACTGTTTTTTGTGATGGACACAAAGTAATTTCAGTGCGTGATGGCAGTGGTAATTATCGCTTTATAAAGTATATATTTGAACATATCGATAAGCCTATTTCTGTTACAGATCTTGAAACAAATGTGTTTTTTGGCCAAAACGTAAATATAGTGAAAGTATTAAGTAATACTCATTTACCCAAAGAGATTATTAATACGTTTTTTTGTGTTTCAAAAAATAGCCTGATATTTAAAAATAAAGCCTTTCTCAAATGAGAAAGGCTTTTCGGCTTAATTTATAATTGTATGCCGTAAGGGCTAGCTTGATGATAGTTATAGACCTTCACCAATGTCTCACCTCTTCTACAGGTAGTTAAATCGTTGCAATAAAGCGATAAGATATTATTTAATATAGTGACCTTTAAAACTGTGACGTATATCAATAATATTTTTTCTGAGATGTTCTCAGAGGATTCTCAGAATAAAATTAATAAATTTTCACTTTTATATATGTTTTTTAGAAATATAATGCGCACAAATGGTGTTTTATATGTCTGTGATGTTATGGCTATGTTAGTTAATGATGATATTTAAAAAATCATGCGTATAATGATCAAACACGTAAGGAATGCTGACGAGCAAATGAATAATGAATATTACATTTGATCCATCGGAAATGATCTATCCGTTTCCAGCCAAACCTGCCGCTTTATCGGATAATGAAAAGCAGGTTTACATTAAAGAAATCCAACAACTACTAAAGAACAATAATGCCGTACTAATAGCTCACTATTATACTGATCCCGAGATTCAGGCTCTCGCTGAAGCGACGGGAGGTTTTGTTGGTGATTCACTTGAAATGGCGCGCTTTGGTAATCAACATTCAGCAACAACATTGATTGTTTGTGGCGTCCGATTTATGGGCGAATCTGCAAAAATATTAACCCCTGAAAAAACAGTCTTAATGCCAAGATTAGAGGCTGAATGTTCGCTCGATCTTGGTTGTCCTGTTGATGCGTTTACTGAGTTTTGTGATCAGCATCCTGATCATACGGTTGTGGTTTATGCAAATACATCAGCCGCTGTTAAAGCCCGCGCTGATTGGGTGGTAACATCGAGTATCGCGTTAGAAATCATTGATCACTTAGATAGTGAAGGGCATAAAATTATTTGGGGTCCAGATCGCCATCTAGGTGGTTATATTCAAAAACAAACTGGCGCTGAGATGCTATTGTGGCAAGGGGAGTGTATTGTGCATGATGAGTTCTCAGCACAAGCCCTAAAACAGATGAAGCACCTACACCCTGATGCTGCTATTTTGGTGCATCCAGAGTCACCTGCCAGTGTGGTTGCATTAGCTGATGCTGTTGGCTCAACCAGTCAATTAATAAAAGCCGCAACAACATTACCACAGACCAAATTAATTGTGGCAACCGATAAAGGTATCTTCTTTAAGATGCAACAAATGGTGCCCAATAAAGAATTAATTGAAGCACCGACTGCAGGTGCAGGCGCAACGTGTCGCAGTTGTGCACATTGTCCGTGGATGGCAATGAATGGCTTAAAAGCTATTTATACAGCCTTGGCTGAAGGTGGCTCGCAACATGAAATTTTTGTTGATGAAGCCATTCGTGTGAAATCACTTATTCCACTCAACAGAATGTTAGCGTTTGCCGCCGATTTACAATTGCAAGTAAAGGGTAATGCGTAAGTAGTTACTTACTTAATTAAAACGAACTAAATAAAAACGAAATGGCGAGTTGATTTGAAATGAGTATTCATTAAAAAATCAACTCGCCTTTTTTAGTCTTGTTTTGGGGAATATTACTGGGCTGCGACTAATTGCGCGCCACGTTGTGTTAGGCCACATAGCATAACGGGAATCGCATTAAAGATTTCTTCAAATTGCGCTAGTGCATCGGCATTTTGTTCTTTTAACGCTTCTAATGCAGTTTCAGGATCAAATAATAAGCTAAAAGATAATAATACACCGCCAAGTAACGCGTTATCTTCACTATCTGGTGGCATAATTGTTTCCCAATCATCACGCGCTAATTGCCATCCTTGTAGCATACCTTCACAAAAGTTGCTGGTAGCATCGGTAACAATTTGGCTATTATCTAAAGCGCAGCCTTCAGGCCATTGCCAAGTGCTTTCAAATAATGCTGCACGAGCTTCGTTCCAGATCTCAATAATAGCTTTTGCGTAAGTTTCTAAGTCTTCATGGCTATCGAAAGGTGATGTTTCTTCGCCACCCCACATAAAAGCTAACCATTCAGTCGGATCAATAAGGTGCGGTGCTGCCGCCATTGCCGTTACAAAGCCGCGAGTTTGTGATTCAGATAGCAATTGATCTGCTAGTTGAGCGTTTTGCAAAATAGTACTTAGGTGTGAAGGCATAAAACAATCTCAAGTTAATTATGGTGAAGTGTTCAGGTGCATTAACTTATACATGCATAGCTGAACTTTAGATCACTATTGTAACAGCCTCCTGATAACAACCTAGTCACGGTTAAAAATATTTATCATATTGCATCAAAAAAGAGGCACAAATTACGATTACTGATATTAAATTGGTTATTGTTGATTTTAATTAAAACATGAAGACGTCACTAATAACATAATCTTTAAATATGTAATAGATTTATGTTATGAAAATAGATTAAAGAGTCTCATTATTTTACTTATAGTTAGGATTTAGCGATGTACATCGAACAATTCATGATGTTATTAGCCGTATTTGAACGCGCGGCCTTGATGTTGATGACATTATTTTTATTAACGCGTACCCAATTGTTTCAATCAATAGTAAAGAAAACGCATCGAAGACCCGTTGAAACCGCAATGATTTCAGCATTGTTTATTTTATTTGCAGTATTTAGTACCTATACCGGTTTATATGTTGATGGTTCATTAGTGAATGTGCGCATTATTGCGGTGTTATCGGGTGGTATTATTTTTGGTCCATGGGTGGGTATTCCCGCGGGTATTATTGCGGGTATTCATCGCTATTTAATTGATGTTGATGGCCCTACATCTGTTGCATGTTTAATAACAAGTATTTTTGCGGGTTTATTAGCAACATGGATCCATTGTAAGTGTACTAAAAAAAATTATGCCCAATTGGGTATTTTAGCGGGAATGTGTTGTGAAATACTGACAATGGTATTGATTATGGTGTTATCACATAATAAAGACCAAGCTTATAATATTGTTGCCCATATTAGTTTTCCAATGATTTTTGGTACATTATCAATTGGATTAATTATTAAATTAGTGCAAGATTTAGATGAAGAGCAAGAGCTGATAGCGGCGCAACAAGCTAAGCTCGCCCTTGAGATTGCCAATAAAACCTTACCTTATTTTCGTATTAACACGCGACAGGCCTTACAAAAAGTGTGCAGTATTATTCGTTTTTATACGGGAGCTGATGCGGTAGCTATTACTAATACGCAAGATGTTCGTGCTTATGTTGGCCGTGGGGAAGAACACTTTTTAGATGCCCATCATAAAATCAGCCAAATGACTCGTCAAGCAGTAGAAAGTGGCGAACAAATAATAAGTAATAACCTTAACGTACATAATTTTCACTCATTGCTTATTATTCCATTGTGGGAAAATGGCGAGGTGAGTGGCACCCTTAAAATATTTTATTGTCAGCCTAATCATATTCGCATGTCATTGCGTGAAATGGCGATTGGTTTATCACAAATAATATCCACTCAAATGGAAGTTTCAAGGATTGAACAATTAAAGCAAATGGCAGCAAAAGCCGAGTTTTCAGCCCTACAAAGTAAAATAAATCCACACTTTTTATTTAATGCACTTAATGCTATTTCGACTTTAATTCGTATTCGTCCTGATGAAGCGCGACAATTGATTGCTAATTTGGCTGATTTTTTACGTTACAATTTAGAACGTGATGTTGGGTTAATTGATATTCAAGAAGAAATTCAACAAGTACGTGATTATGTTGCCATTGAACAGGCACGGTTTGGATCAAAACTTGAGGTGGTGTTTGATATTGATGATGTTCACCCTCGAATACCGTGTTTATTGATTCAACCGTTAGTTGAGAATGCTATTTTACACGGGATTCAGCAGTCACGAGTCGCTGGGAAAGTAGTTATTTCAGTTAAAAAAAATGTTGATGATGTGGTTGTTACAATTACAGATACTGGGGTTGGTATCGATCAGCAAACGATTGATAGATTATATCAAGGTAAAATAGATTCGCATCATATTGGACTCAATAATGTTCATCAGCGGTTGTTGTTATTGTATAGCGATGGATTACATATTGCTCGGCTTGAGCAAGGAACGAGTATGCAGTTTTTTATAAAAGATCAGGATTAAGATCATGATATTAAATGCGTTGATTGTAGAAGATGAATATTTAGCCCGTGAAGAATTAACCTATTTAATTGAAAAGCATAGCACCATTAATATTGTGGCAGCATTTGATGACGGTTTAGATGCTTTTAAATTTTTACAATCTAATAAGGTTGATATTGTCTTTTTAGATATTAATGTTCCGTCAATTGATGGCATGTTGTTAGCACGTAATATTGCCCAATTTTCCCATAAGCCTCAAATTATATTTACCACCGCTTATAAAGAATATGCGGTAGATGCGTTTGAATTAGAAGCGGTCGATTATTTACTGAAACCGCTTAATGAGCAACGAGTGATGGGATTATTAACTAAGTTACAGGTGCGGGCTCAAGAACAAGAATTACCGCAACCAATCCTTAATATACGTAGTAAGAGTATTAATTTAATACTTAATAATCATATTCATGTTACAGCGATTAGCGATATTTGTTGTGCTATTGCCAATGAAAAAGTAACACAGGTTTATACTGCGAAAGGGTGCTTTATTGCATCAATGACGATCAGTGAATTAATGTTACGTTTACCTGTTAGTGATTTTTTCCGTTGTCACCGTTCTTATTGCATTAATATTAATGAGGTTAAAGAAATTATTCCATGGGTCAATAGTACTTATATGATAAAAATGGACCATGTTGATCAACAGATTCCTGTGAGTCGCAGTAATTTAAAAGCTTTTCGTAATCTAATGCAGTTGTAAATCACAACATATGATTAGCGGCTAAATGTATTTCATGCCGCTATACTGCATTTTATTCCTTATACGTTACCATTGATTTTATTGTTTTATTACCCTCTTGTTATCTATGGTTATTGTCGTATTTTGGTGAACAGCAGCAAGGCAATCTGCAATATGGCCTTGAGTATTTCACCAAAAAAGGACGTCACCATGACCACTCAACTCACCAGTCGTAGCCGTTATTTCACGTTACTCGGTACTGTTATTACTCAGTTTGCTTTAGGTTCAGTTTATACATGGAGTTTATTTAATTCTCAACTTGCAGGTAAGTTATCTGAGCCTGTAAGTCGTGTCGCTTTTTCTTTTGGTATTATGAGCTTGGCATTAGCCGTTGCATCATCAATGGCGGGTAAAATGCAAGAACGGTTCGGTGTACGTAACGTTACTCTGGGGGCGGGTGTTTTATTGGGTGTGAGTTTATTGCTTACTGCTCATGCTACCAATATTTGGCTATTATATATTTTTGCTGGATTGTTAATTGGCTTTGCTGACGGTACGGGTTATTTAATGACGCTCTCTAACTGCGTTAAGTTTTTCCCTGAGCGTAAAGGGTTAATTTCTGCCTGTGCGATTGGTGCGTATGGTTTAGGGAGTTTAGGTTTTAAATTCATTAATATGTACTTCCTTGAGCATAATGGTTTAGAAAGCACATTTGATTACTGGGGCATCATTGCAATGGTCATGGTTATCATTGGCGGCTTAATGATGAAAGATGCACCTAAACAACAAGTCTCTGCCACAGAATCTGCTGCAGAAGTACGTGATTTTAGTCTTTCACAATCAATGAAATGTCCTCAATTTTGGATGTTAGCTTTAGTTTTCTTAACTGTTTGTATGAGTGGTTTGTACGTTATTGGTGTTGCAAAAGACATCGGTCAGGGCTACGTACATTTATCATTAGATGTTGCTGCATCTAGCGTGGCTATTATTGCTGTAGCTAACTTAGGTGGTCGACTAGTTTTAGGTGTGTTATCCGATAAAATGGCACGTACTAAGGTTGTCGCAATATCATTAGCAGTATGTCTAATCGGTGTGTGTGCTTTATTATTTGCTCATCAAAGTCAGATGAGTTTCTATGTTGCTGTTGCTTGTATTGCCTTTAGTTTTGGTGGCACAATTACTGTATTCCCTTCATTAGTTAGTGATTTCTTTGGTTTGAATAACCTTACTAAAAATTACGGTATCATTTATTTAGGGTTTGGTGTTGGTAGTTTCATTGGTTCAATTGTTGCTTCTATCTTCGGCGGTTTTATCGCGACGTTCTATTTAATGTTTGCATTGTTAATTGTTTCATTAATTATCGCACTAACGATTAAGTTACCTAAATTACCACAGCCATCTTTGGCGTAATAAGCCCGATAAATACATATAAATAACTAATCCGAATTTATTCTTAAATTCGGATTTTTAGTTGTTATTAATTTGCCGTATTAAATAAACTAATAGTGACAATTAAATGCTCTAATGGTTATTTTTAGACTAGATAAAAACCCTACATTTAACTCAAATAGTAGTTATTAACTCGAAACCAATATTAAATACAGAACCTTATTTTATAAAAAAGCTGTTTTAATTCGCACATGAACTACATCGTGTTGATTAGGTAGTTTTAAGTAACGTATGTAGATCCAATACTGGTTGATTTTGCTAGAGTAAGGGAAGTGAATGTCTGTTATTAAAGTGCCATTTAGAGTTAGAAATGCCGCTGCAGATATATTTGCAATGGTTGTGTTTGGCTTTATTACTGGGATGATGATTGAAATTTTTATTTCAGGCATGTCTTTTGAACAGTCATTAGCATCTCGTACGTTATCTATTCCGATTAATATTGCGATTGCATGGCCCTACGGTATGTTCCGTGATTATGTTATTGGTTGGGGTCGGAAGTTGTCGCCAACACGATGGATGAAAGGGTTATCAGATATGGTGGCATATGTGGTATTCCAGTCTCCTATCTATGCATGTATCCTTTTGGTTGTTGGTGCGAATAAAGAACAAATTATAGCGGCGGTAATGAGTAACATTTTAGTGTCAGGCGCACTAGGTGTGGTTTATGGTCAATTTCTTGAGCTATGCCGCAGAATGTTCCGTGTTACAGTGACTTCTCAACCTCTTATTTAACCTGTGTTAGTTTTATTGCTATTAGTCGAAAGCACCCTTTGAGGTGCTTTTATTGTTTTTAAATGAGAGCAAGTCATGGTTTTGGTATAAAAACAATGCGAATTGCAATATAAGTAAGCAAATAGAAAAAACTTCAATAAAAACCCTTGACCTATATCCCATAAATCAATATATTACACGCCGTCGACAAGCAAAGCGTTGTTGGCAACAATGTGGTGAGGTGTCCGAGTGGCTGAAGGAGCTCGCCTGGAAAGCGTGTATACGGCAACGTATCGAGGGTTCGAATCCCTCCCTCACCGCCATATCTCTTTTAGAGAGATATAAAAATTGGAGAGATGGCTGAGCGGTTGAAAGCACTGGTCTTGAAAACCAGCATACGTTTATAGCGTATCTAGGGTTCAAATCCCTATCTCTCCGCCACATTTGAAAAAGCCGTTAACGAAAGTTAACGGCTTTTTTACGTCTGAATGAAAGTGGGCGTTTGGACTGAGTGAGTAAAGCAGGGTTCAAATCCGCTAATCCTCGAAGCAGCTCCGCCACATTCAAGAAAGCCGCTGTTTTTACAGCGGCTTTTTTACGTCTGAATAAATCAAATTTCGTTATTCCTTGCAGTGAATGCATAACTCACCCCGTCATTCCCTACAGTGAGGTTACTAACGAGATAGGGAATCTACTATTAGCATGTCGTAAGGTTACTATTTACGTTGATGTTTAGGCATATTTTTATTGGCATCTTTAATGCTCAATGGCGTGGTGAATAGATCACGGATAGCTCATGCTTCGCTTCCGAGATGACGGGAAATAACCCGCGTTATTTGCTGCTGAAATATAGCAATTAATTCCAGCTATTTTTTACAGTGATGGCAAAACTCACCCCGTCATTCTCTACAGTGAGTCGTAGAGTTATTGTATTCACTGCATAGTTGTATTTAGAATTCGATACGTTTGTACTTACCAAAATTTTACGACAGCACCAGATATCCTCGTAATAGAGGTAATGAGATAAAAGGAAGGATGGTTAAACAGAAAATCAAACCGTAGCAATATGGCTGCTACGGTTTATTGGATGATTGATTTAGCTTAGAAACCAAATTTACCGTTGTTGTTTTTCCATGAGTCTTTTGCTGGAATTGGCTCGATGGTGTCCCAATGCTCTACAATCTTGTTGTTTTCAATGCGGAATAAATCATAGAAAGAAACATGCTCGCCAGCAAAACTACCTTCACTGATACTTAAAGCAAAGTTACCTTCACCCAAGACGATATGGTTTTGGGTATAAGCCATTTTAATGCCTTGTTTGGCCATAGCTTCCAGTGCGTTGCCTAAGCCAGAAAGACCATCTGCAATCGCTGAATTGTGTTGCAGATAGTTCGCGTCACCGTCAGCAATAAAACGACCAAGTTGTGCTAATTTACCGTTAACAAGAATAGTATCAACAAAGTCAGTAACGAGTGCTTTGTTTTCTTCTGTCTTATCTAAATCACTGACTGCTGTTGCGCCATCTAGCTGCGTGCGACCACTTGGGTTTAGCGCACTTTTTTCAGTCAGGTTATCCCAGTGCTCGACGATTAGGCCATCTTCAAAGCGAAATACATCAAAACCAACTTTAGGGCCAAAGAAAGTGTAATCGGTATGGGTAAATACGTATTTACCATCTTGATAAGCACGTTTTATATCAACCTTGGCACTGTTTTCTGGGAGTGCTTGAAGGACTGCACCGAACCCTGCAAGACCATCACTAATAGCTAGGTTGTGTTGAATATATTTATCTGGATTGACATAAGCGACAGCCTGCTGCTCTCTAGTTTCAATGCTGTTAAGCAGGGCAATTGCTTTGTCTTTGTTAGATATGCTCATCGTATTTTCCTCTGCTGAAACTGACTTGTACATGCAGTGCGCATTAAAACCGTTGTGGATAAAACGGTAGAAAGACCTTTTTTGTCATCATTCCCTTTTATTGGAATGAGTAAATAATACTATAAAGGCCGAGGATAATAAGGTCAGTATAAGTAAGAAAATGGTCAATCACACACCTTGGAATTGTTTCTGAAAACGGGATGGGGTGATCAAGGTATGTTTTTTAAAATATTTTACAAAATTACTGGCATCTTCAAAGCCAAGTTCGTAAGCAAGCTGCTGGGTTGGTAGACCATCCAGAACCAGCCGTCGTTTGGCTTCTAAAATAGTGTAGGCATCGATGAGTTGCTTAGCTGTTTGGTTGCAAGCTAATTTGCATATCTGATTTAAGGTTTTGTAGGTCGTGTGCAGTTGGTCTGCATAATAGGTTGCATCTCGGGTGTGGTGGAAGTTTGTTTCAAGCCGTGCAACAAAATCATTGAACTTAGATAACTGATTTTTGTTTAATTTATCATGATGATTTTCTGGCATGACTCGGCGTAATATGAGCGACAGTGAAGAAAATAAAAACATAGTGATGAGCGGATTAGATTCCTGATAATGAAGTTCTTTGCTGATTTCAGTTAGCAATATTTCACTACTGCTAATTGTTTCTGGGTCAGGAATAAAAACAGGCTTATAAGTGTACTCGAGATGCGTTGGTACAAATTCTGGTAGTCTCATATTGGTAAGTGCTTGATTGATGAATTCTTGAGTAAATATCAGTACTTTCCCTTTTGGTTTATGGCTGAAATCAAACGCATGCACTTGGTTCTTTTGAATAAAAATAAATGCCCCTGACTCATAGGGGTAGTTCACAAAGTCAATCAGGTGGGTACCTTCTCCTTCTTCTATATGAATGATATGATTAAAATTGACTCGATGTGGCAATGTGGGGTTATGAGTGAGTCTTTCTTTGCATTGATACAACGCTTCTAAATCAATAACTTCAATTTCACAATTTGATGTTTTAACGTGATTAAAGCCGACTAAAGGGATATTCATATCATAAATACTCATTCAATATTTAAGTGTAAAAACCCATTATAAGATAAAACATCAGTGACAGTAGAGCGACAGCCAAAGTATAAGGCAACTGAGTTGCAAAGTGTTTTGCTGGTGGGCAATTAGCTGCCGATGAGGCGACAACCACTGAATCAGATGTTGGTGAGCTTTGGTCGCCAAATACAGCGCCTGAAATTACTGTGGCAATAACAAGCGGTACCGATATTCCGATATTAACAGCAAGCGGTATAATAATAGGGGTCATGATGCTAACGGTTGCACCAGAACTACCTGTAGAAAATGAAATCAGCACACAAATAACAAAGATAGAAGCCGATACAAGCCATATAGGTACCTCGTTTGATACAAAACTAGCCAGATACTTCCCCGTGCCAAGTTCTCCGGTAATTCCGCTTAATGAAAATGCTAATGTCAGTATGATGGCTGCGGGTAGCATGTTTTCCATCCCTTTTACGCACCATTCTACATATTGGTTAATGTTAACTTTGCAGACTCGAAAGTAGATCCCTGATCCGATAAGCGAGATGAAACCACTCCAATAAACCGCTGAACTGATGTCTCTGGTTACGTAAGTAATAACAAGAATCGACGCTAATAAGATAGCAACAGGTAATATAATAGCCAAGATGCTGGTTTGTGGCTGATGATCAGATGAAGGTACAATATTAACTTGATTTGCAGATGTACTTTGAGCAGTGAAATCATGCTGCTTCAACGCCAGCAATAGCACTAAAACCAGTATAGCCATCGTGTAGATTTGATAAGGTAATGCGGCTAATACATAGTACATCGGCGGCTTGTCCAAAGTGCCATTTTCCACTTGAACTGCAATTAGGCTGGCAAGAAAAATCCCTGCGCCACTAAATGGCATCAGCCAGGCTAAGGGTGCTCCGGTGCAATTAGCTATAAACGCAAGCTTTTCGCGTGAAATATCAAACTGATTAAATAGCGGACGGCCAACAAGACCAATTAACATCATGGAGCCAACTCCTTCTAGGCACATTAAAAAGCCAAAGGCGATGGTGATAAGCTGTGCACTCCCTTTTGATTTTACAATATTTCGTTTGTATACCAGTTGATAAATGAGCGTATCAATGCCACCAGATTGTTTCATCACATTGATAATTGCGCCAATCATCAAGATAAATATCAAGCTTTTTACTGAGTTTGATGACTGAAAAGTATCAGCGACCGCATTGAAACTATTTGTAATACCCAGTAAGACATTATGAGATAGCAGGATAGATCCCGCCATGATGCCAGCAAAAATGGCCACATAAACTTGCTTTGTGGTGATGGCAAGCAGTATTGATAAACAGGGAGGTAATAAGGTTAACCAAGAATCCATAATGAGAACTTGTATATTAGGTTAGTGATGCCTTTATATTAATGTCTCAACACATGACATTCACGGTCAACCTCTGGCGAAAAATGGTTAATATCGAACGTTGAAATTGCTATATCTTGTACCTTGGATAAAAAGAAATAACGAGAAGGTTATCTCTTTTTATCATGTTGGCTGATTAATCCTCGAAGACAAATTTCGCATCGTTCAATGCTTCTTCTGGGCGTTTACACACATAGTCAGGGTATAGATCACTGGCTCGTAAAGTTTGTTCGGTAAATGCAGCAAGTTTATCAATTACATAATTAACATAGTTGATGCCCCAACGCTCTTTGTCAGTTTCGTTCCCTTTCTTTGATGTGATCTCATCACCTGAGTTTTCTTTCATTTCTGTGATGTATTCTGAAGAGAAGTGTTCATATTCAAAGGGATAATTAGGCCAATTCTGTTTGATTTGAGCTAACATTTCGTTTTGAGTTAAGGCATTGAAATCAACCTGGACACATTTGTTAATCGTCCGTTCATCCGTCACTGCCATAGCGGCGAGGTAGCCAATATCTTCAATATCGTGGGTATAAATAGGTAACTCAAGATTTCCAAATGTGGTGATCTTGCGAAAGAATCTTAAGTTAGGTAAGAAATAGTCAAAAATCCCACCATTATAATAAAGTGTCCAACCAATACCTGAGTTCATGAGTAAATCATGGAAGTGTTTTTTTTGGTCAAATATTTCACCATCTCCCATTTCAATCGCCTGAGTGTGGGAACCAAACTCGGTAGGTACAAATCGCTCAACACCTGCTTTTACCGCGGCTGCTAGCCAAATCGGTTCGGATTTCTGGATGATTTCTTTAGAGCCAGGAACGCTTGCTACTAATGTATCAATCCCTTGAAGAATGTTTGCCATTGAATCCACATCATGCATATATGCACACTCAACGATCTTCGCTCCCTGCTTTTCAAACTGCGCTAATTTAGCACTATTTCTTGCGTTACGCTCACGAGTGATGACGGTGACATCATGCCCTAACGTGAGTAAACCGTTAGTTAAAGGTGTCCCTATTTGACCTGTAGCACCAATAACAGCAACGTGTTTTTTGTTCATAGAAAGCTCCTAGGTGATATTTAGTAACAGGGGGGATGAGTATCAAAATGATCTAATTGAATTATTCCCTGCCTTGTTTTTCTTGTTGTAATGTTAATAGATAACAACGTTCATTTCATGGTCAGAGCGAGACTTTAAATGGTAAATAACAAACCCAAAAGGGGGGGGTAAGAGGTATTGCAATACGTACTTATATTAGAATATGTTCTGGCAGTTAATTTGCGGTTGTTTTCTGTCGTGCGATAGAACAAGCTCAAATGAAGTGGGGGACTGAAAATAACCCATCAGCAATAGCCCGATAAACCCTCAAGTTACCTTCATAACAGAATATCACTAACTGAGTACAGGCTAAATAAGCTAAAATGACAGCAATTATTTTAGTTTTGAGCCTGTATATTAATGACCACTATTACAACACCAGCCAACTTTGCAGAACTTGGCCTTATTTCACCTTTGTTAGCACGATTAACGGAGCTGGAATATCAACAGCCAACGCCTATTCAAGCACAAGCTATTCCGAGTGTATTAGCGGGACGTGACTTAATTGCGGGTGCAAATACAGGTTCAGGTAAAACGGCAACATTTGCTTTGCCGTTGTTACAACAGTTGCATCAAACTAAAGCTACTGAAAATAAGAATGCAAAGGGTAACTATGTTTCAGGGCTTGTTTTAGTTCCAACCCGTGAGCTAGCAAAACAAGTTGCAGATAGCATTAAATCTTATGCGACCCATTTTAACGGCGCAATTAAAACTGTTGCTGTATTTGGTGGTGTATCAGCCAATACCCAAATGCTAGCATTACGTGGTGGTACAGATATTTTAGTGGCAACACCGGGTCGATTATTAGATTTGATTTCAAGTAATGCTATTAAGCTTGATCGGGTTAAAACCTTAGTGCTTGATGAAGCTGATCGTATGTTAAGTCTTGGCTTTACTGAAGAATTATCATCATTATTAGCATTGTTACCTAAAAACAAGCAAACGTTATTATTCTCAGCAACGTTTCCTGAGCAAGTAAAGACATTAACTCAAGAATTACTTAATGATCCGGTTGAGCTTCAATTACAAAGTGTTGATGCAAGTACGTTAGTACAGCGTGTGTTTACCGTTAATAAAGGCGAAAAAACCGCAGTATTAGCGCAATTGATTAAAGAAAATCAATGGCGTCAAACGCTTATATTTGTGAATGCTAAAAACACGTGTGAACACTTAGCGGATAAACTTTCTCGACGTGGTATTTGTGCTGAAGTATTCCACGGTGATAAAGGTCAAGGTGCACGTACTCGTGTATTAGAAGCGTTTAAATTAGGCGATATTGAAGTATTGATTGCAACTGACATTGCGGCACGTGGTCTTGATATTGAAAAGCTACCTGTTGTGATTAACTTTGATTTACCGCGTAGCCCAGCAGATTACATGCACCGTATTGGTCGTAGTGGTCGTGCGGGTGAAGTTGGTTTAGCATTATCACTGATTGATTATGAAGACAGCCATCACTTTAAAGTTATCGAGAAGAAAAATAAAATTCGACTTGAGCGTGAACAAGTTGCCGGTTTTGAAGTTGATGAGTCAGAAGCCTTATTAGCGGCAGAAAAGCCAATGGCAAAACCTGAAGGCACAGGCAAAAAGAAACGTAAAAATAAAGCTGCACCCGTTGATGATTTTTGGTCATAAGACTGATTATTAGATTGATAGCAGGCTGTCATAATAGCTTGAGCTAAACATAAAAATCCTTCGTTATAACTAACGAGGGATTTTTTATATCTGCTGATTCTTATCGTTGTTACACCCAAATAAACCGAAGGATAATACCAGAGAGATAGCAATTGGAGTCAATTTAAACGTCATAATCTTCCACCTAACAAATATGTAGCTCAGGAATGTTCACATTGATCAATCGTGAATATTCTAAGGCACTAAGAGTAATAATAAGTTGCTTTAGTTGCATAGTAGGTGGAAATACTGCTCATAGTAAGATGACAAAGTGATCATTTACTGGACTTTTGTACCGATTAAATTGAGATGTGATATTGCTTCATAAGTTATTTTAAGGCTTTATGTTTCCTTAATGAATGTTATTGTTTTTATAGGGAAACAATGTGGGTGTTTTTTTGAGATCTTGCTCATGGTTTTGCATATAAGTTGCAATGTTTTTTCAATACTTGTTTTAGATCAAATAGATTTTAAAACCAAAGGCGTAAAAATACTTAAGACGTATTTTCGCTGAGTGTCATTATTTAAACCTGTTTTATAGAATAAGACATATTTAATAATGAATATTTGAAAAATAAGGTAAGTTATTATGAGCAGTGCATTTTATATCCCAAGTGTTAATTTTATGGGTGCTGGTTGTTTGACAGAAGCGGCGGATGCCGTTAAGGCTCACGGTTTTAAAAAAGCATTAATAGTAACCGATAAAGTATTAAATGAAATTGGTGTGGTTTCGCAAGTTGTTGTGCTATTAACTGAGCGTGGAATTGATTCAGTTGTTTACGCTGGTACTCAACCAAACCCAACCATTACCAATGTTGATCAAGGTTTAACACTGTTAAAAGATAACGGCTGTGACTTTGTTATTTCATTAGGTGGTGGTTCACCTCACGATTGTGCAAAAGGTATTGCATTGTTAGCAGCGAATGGTGGTCAGATTGGTGATTACGAAGGTGTTGACCGTTCTGCAAAACCACAACTACCTGTTGTAGCCATTAATACCACTGCGGGTACTGCTTCTGAAATGACCCGTTTCTGTATTATTACAGATGAAGCACGTCATATTAAAATGGCAATTGTTGATAAGAACACTACGCCATTAATGTCAGTTAATGATCCTAAATTAATGTTAGCAAAACCTGCTTCATTGACTGCTGCAACAGGTATGGATGCATTAACCCATGCTATTGAAGCTTATGTGTCTATTGCCGCTACACCAATCACAGATGCAGTTGCGATTAAAGCGATTGAATTGATTGAAGCGAACTTACGTACAGCCGTTAAAGACGGTCAAAACTTAAATGCGCGTGAGCAAATGGCTTATGCTCAATTTATGGCTGGCATGGCATTTAACAATGCATCGTTAGGTTATGTTCATGCAATGGCGCACCAGTTAGGTGGTTTTTATAACTTGCCACACGGTGTATGTAATGCTGTTCTATTGCCTCATGTTCAACGTTATAACGCGCAGGTTTGTCCTGAGCGTTTACGTGATGTTGCCGCAGCAATGGGTGTGAATGTGACTGAAATGACGCCACAACAGGGCGCTGCTGCTGCCATTGATGCAATCATGGCGCTATCTCAAGATGTAGGTATTCCTGCTGGCTTAAAAGATCTTAATGTGAAAGCTGAAGATGTTTCATTGTTAGCGGATAATGCATTAAAAGATGCGTGTGGTTTTACTAATCCTAAGCAAGCAACGCATGAAGAAATTTCACAAATTTTTATGGCTGCAATGTAATCGCTCATTGTTAGTGAAACAAGATTAGCAATATATAATGTATAAAAAACGCCTCACTAGTTGAGGCGTTTTTGTTTTTATGATTAAGCTATTATCAAATTATTATCAAATTATTATCAGTATATTTACCGTATTATAATAATGGGCTAAACATATAGAAGAAGCGTTCACCAAATTTATTACGTACTGAACGTTTTTCCCATTGTTCTTTATCTACCGGCTCTGAATCGGCAATGTAACTTTGCTGTAATTGGCTCAGTTTATGGGTGAACTCAAGATTATCCACCGCCATTGTGACTTCAAAATTAAGCCATAAACTGCGCATATCAAGGTTAACCGTACCGATTAAGCAGTGAGTATCATCAATCACCACTGATTTAGTGTGTAATAAACCGCCATGAAAACGGTGAATATGCACGCCTGATTTTAATAAATCACTAAAGAAAGAACGACTTGCCCATTCAACCATGGTCGAATCGTTTTTATCGGGTAGTACAATATGAACATCGATATTACGCTCAGCGGCACCTTTCATTGCATGCAATAAGTGTTCACTTGGCACAAAGTAAGGCGTAGTAATAACAATACTTTTCTTTGCTTGGTAAATACTTAATAGCAACACCTGATGGATAATGTCATCGGGCATACCTGGACCTGAAGGGATCACTTGTACCGTGTCATACTCTGGTTCATCTTCTGTTGGTATCTGGCAAGTAGGTAATGGCGGTAAAAAACGTTGTCCCGTTTCCACTTCCCAATCCCATGCTTGAATGCAATTAAGTACTGAAACCGTAGGACCACTGATTCTGACCATGACATCCACCCATTGACCGACACCCGCATCAACTTTAAAGAAGGCGGGATCAACTAAGTTCATTGAACCGGTATAAGCAATGTTGTCATCAATAACCACTATTTTACGGTGTTGACGTAAATCTAAGCGGCGTAAGAACATACGAAATGGTGAAACAGCGAGTGCTTCGACAAGCTCAATACCTGCACCTCGAATCAATTTCGGCCAATGAGAGCGGAAGAAACGCATGCTACCGGCGGAATCAAGCAATATGCGAACTCTAATACCACGTTTTGCTGCTTTAATCAGGGCAACACCTACTTCATCAGCAAGGCCGCCTGGATACCAAATATAAAACTCTAGATGAATTGAATGTTGTGCATTATTTATATCAGCAATAAGCGATCGTAAAATCTCATCGGTTGATGATTTTAATGACAGGTGATTACCGACTAATCCGGGTAACCCAAAACGGTTCTCACACAGATCGTTAATTGGTTTTGCAACATCACTCATTTTTTGTGGCATGTGGCCGGGGCAATCAGTTAGGCATTGAAACCAGCTTTGAAAGGGGAAAAACATTTCACGAGCCCGTTCCGCCCGTTTTTTTCCTAAATTAAGCTCGCCAAATAATAGATAAGCAATAACACCGCCAATGGGGACGATATAAATAATCATCATCCATGCGAGAGATACACCAACAGCTCGGCGTTTAAAGACCACACGCACAGTGACAGATGCAATTAACAGCCAATAGGCGAAAATGCCAATCCACGTTAAGATTTGATAAAACTGTTCCATCGAATGACTTCATCAATATATAAATACAATTTGTATATATAGTGCATTGAAACGGAAAAAAAACCTAATATTCAGTGCTCTTTAATGCTTATGTTGAATTATCAAGGTTATTTTTGAGGAGGCGTTACCATTTTAGTATAAAAAAATAAGGTAATTTTGATTGTCTTAGCGGTGATTAAATGTTGCGCACTGTTATAACTTTAATCTTAATACTTTTATTTTTTTAGTGGCTAGTTATACTCGCGCCATCTTTGTACCGTAAAGGCGTTATTTTCATTATGTTTGATCTTGTTTACCAGCACACTGATTTCTTAATTATTAATAAACACCCAGGGATTAGTGTACATAAAGACGATAATGATCAGCCATTACTTGCAGCCGTTGCCGAGCAAACTGGCGATGAAAAACTGTATTTAATTCATCGGCTTGATAAAATGACATCAGGTTTATTGCTACTTGGACGCAATAAAACGGCCGCAGCTGCATTGTGCGCTAATTTTGCTGAACGTCGGGTTGAAAAGTTTTATGTAGCGATTAGTACTAAAAAACCAAAGAAAAAACAAGGTGTTGTGATTGGTGATATGACCCGTTCACGCCGTAGTAGTTGGAAGTTAGAAACAACCAAAGTAAACCCTGCAATTACTCAGTTTTTTTCCACTGCTGGTGGCGAAGGCCGTCGTATCTTTTTATGTAAACCCTATACAGGAAAAACCCATCAAATTCGGGTGGCATTGCGCAGCGTTGGTTCTGGTATTACGGGTGATGATATTTATGGTAATGAAGCGGCAGATCGCGGCTATTTACATGCTTATGGTTTACGTTTTCCTTATCAAGGTGAGCTACAACAATTTTTATGTCCGCCTACTATCGGAGAGTTATGGTCAACACCTGAGGCTGAGCTAGCATTAACTAAATGGCAGCAACCTTGGATGCTATCATGGCCTGTATTAGCGAATAAAAAATAATAACATGAATTAAATGCAGATATGCACATGCTAATTGAGCATATTATAAGCAGTTGAAAAGTAAAACGTGGATGTGCATTTCTTTTTGGTATTGATAATTTATACTGTATCCAAGAATGTATTAGTTAGAGGTTTACAATGCGCAGTGCTCATTCACGTACGCTGAAAATGCGAGTTTCTCAACAAAAACGTCAATCACATCATCGTCGAAATCGTGCTCAACAACATTTGATATTACCTGAAACTACCCCGCGTCACTTTATTTCATCATCAGCAACACTGACATTACATTCCACGAGTCTTATTGATTATTCGGTTGAATATGTCTTACGTGCTCAACATTAGTAAATGACTCTATTTTATCCCACGGTTGGTATTCTGAGGCTCAACGTATAGAATAGCCCGCCTTAATTGACTACTTTGAATGATGTTATGGAAATTAGCGCTTTACCTACTTTAGAAGCCCATTTATTAACGGCTTTAGCGACACCACCATCAGAAGTTCGCCGATTGTTTCATGGCCGCGGTCGTTGTTGGCTAGGGCTTGAACAAATCACTGTTGATTGGCTTCAAGGTCAAGTACTGGTTTCCTTATTCAAAGAGCCCGATGCTGATTTTATGCAAGTGTTAACTGATTTGCTCATTACGTTAACAGAAACTGATGCTTGGCAAGCAAGTGGTGCGCGTTCTTTATTGTTGCAACATCGTGATCGTCAAGGTTCACCTATGGATGTATTGTGGGGACAAAGCTCTGACTATCAAGATGTTATTGAAAGTGGTTTAACGTATAAATTAGATTTAGGCCGTAATCAAAATAACGGTCTATTTCTTGATATGCGTTATGGTCGTGATTGGGTACGTGAGCATGCCGCAGGTAAACGAGTGTTGAATTTATTTGCTTATACTTGTGGTTTTTCTGTGGCAGCCATTGCGGGTGGCGCAGATTATGTGGTTAATCTTGATATGGCAAAAGCGGCTTTAAGTCGCGGGCGTGATAATCATCACCTCAATAACCATGATTTAAAGAAAGTGAGTTTCTTAGGCCATGAGTTATTTAAGTCATGGGGTAAAGTACGGAAGATGGGTCCTTATGATTTGATCATTATTGATCCACCATCATTTCAAAAAGGCAGTTTTGCACTGACCAAAGATTACCAAAAGATTTTGCGCCGTTTACCTGAATTATTAACGGAAGAGGGTGTTGTATTAGCTTGTGTTAATGATCCAACCTTAACCAGTCAATTCTTGATTGATGGAATGGCTGCTGAAGCGCCTGATATGGTGTTTTCTCACCGTTTAGATAACCCTGCTGAGTTTAAAGATATTGAGCCAGAAGGAGGGCTTAAAGCTTTAGTTTTTGAGCGTCATTGCTAAGTTTTTAGCGTCAGAATAGACAGCTAAAACAAGAATCCCTTATCGACTCTACTATTTTTAGTTAAGCGTTTATAAGGGATTTTTTTGTCTAAATTTAGTAGTCATCTTTTTATTATAATAAGCGATATGAACTTTATTGTAAGGATTTTGTTGCGCTTTCGTGTGTGGTGACAAATACTAAAATAAGTGATTAACAATTAAATGAATTGATTACGTTGTTAGTGCAAGGGGTGCACTCAATATAAATACATTAAGGATGTGTGACTATGTTTAAATCGTTCTTTCTTGATCGGCGTTGGTTTCTATGGTCGATTGTCGGTAGTATCGTTATTTTATATGTTACTTGGTATAAAGTTCAGATAGATGTAGAAGTGAATCAATGGTTTGGGAGTTTTTATGATCTTATTCAAAAGGCACTCGCTAAACCTAACGCTGTGACATTTGATGAATTTTTGGCGGGTTGTATTGAGTTCTTCAATATTGTCTCAATGTATATCATTATTGCGGTTATTCTCGATTTTTTTGTTCGTCATTATGTTTTTCGTTGGCGTACTGCGATGAATAATTATTACATGAAACATTGGGATAAAATTAGCCATATTGAAGGTGCATCACAGCGGGTTCAAGAAGATACAATGCGTTTTGCTCGTATAGTCGAAAGTCTTGGCGTGAGTTTTATGCGCTCCTTAATGACGTTGGTTGCGTTTTTACCTATTTTATGGACGTTAAGTGAAAATGTTACCGAGTTACCATGGATAGGCAGTGTCGATCGTTCGTTGGTGTATTTAGCCATTATTTCGGCATTATTTGGAACGGTATTATTGGCGATTGTTGGTATTCGTTTACCGGGCTTAGAATTTAAAAATCAAAAAGTAGAAGCCGCTTATCGTAAAGAGTTAGTGTTTGGGGAAGATAATCCACAGCGAGCAAAACCAGAAACAGTGAAAGACCTCTTTTTTAATGTTCGTAAAAATTACTTTAATCTTTATCGTCATTATTTATATTTTGATATCGCAAAATGGTCATATATTCAATATACCGTGATTGTGCCTTATATCGCACTGGGTCCTGCTATTATTTCTGGCGCATTAACGTTGGGGGTATTGCAGCAGATACTCAGAGCGTTTGGAAAAGTAGAAGAATCATTTCAATTTCTAGTGCATTCATGGAGCACGATTGTTGAATTAATGTCTATTTATAAAAGACTACGATCGTTTGAAGTGCAAATTAATGATGCAATTAATGTTGAAACTATTCCTGTTGAATAGTGGCTTATTATGAAGAAATAAAAAACCCTAACCAGCAATATTGACATTATAAAATGGTCGTTGCAGTTAGGGATTTCTTGATTATTGCATACTGGTTATTTTAACGAGTCACAATATTCTTCTGAAATGGTTTGTGATACTAACTGTCGACCACTCACATCTCGAACGGTAATTAAATAATTAACCCCATGTTTAAACAAAGGTATTAATTCAGCGTTATTACAGTAATTGGTACTGGCTGTTTTTATCGCTGTTGTGGGTTTTATGCGCCCATTGCCACCATAAATAATATTGATTTTTACAACATTTTTACTCGCGTAGGCTTGAGTGATTTGGTAAGCATCAATTCTTGGGTAGGGTGCTTTACTATCAATCGCTGCTGCTCGTGATTGTGCTAGTGATTCAGCCACCATCTGTTGGTCGTGTGATGCACAGCCACCAAGGATAAACAGACCGACAGCGGCAACCAGTAATTTTTTTGTTTTAGTTAGGTTCACAAATTGATCCTGAATATATTTAAGGTAAGACTTTTTTGAAGGGTTTAACGATCACATTCGCGTAAACACCTGCATCAATATACGGATCGGCATTGGCCCATTGCTGTGCTTGTTCTAATGAATCAAAATCAGCAATAACGGTGGAACCTGTAAATCCCGCGTCACCTGGATTTTCATTATCAATCGCAGGCATTGGCCCTGCAACCAATAAACGGTTTTGTTGTTGTAATTCTTTTAATCGAGCTAAGTGTTGTTCACGAACACTCATGCGGCGTTCTAGGCTATTTTCAACATCTTGAGAAAAAATCACATACCACATCGTGGGTATTCCTTATTCAGTTATGGTTTAAACCACGAATAACGCTTCGTGCTGTTTTAATATGCACCATACTAACTAAATATTGAGAGGGGACAAGTAGATTTAGGCAAATAATAAAAAGCACCAACGTTAGTTAGTGCTTATTGTTAATTAAGTGCTTTTTTATTTATGGGATTATTGTGTGACTTCAATCTTACGTGGACGACCTTCGCTGTTAATTGCGACATAATTAAATGTCGCTTCACAGACGCGGTAACGTTCACCGATGCCATCAACAGCAACAGGTTTTACCCACACCTCTAAACCCACACTCATCGATGTATTACCGATACGTTTACATTCACCGTAGCAGCAAACGACATCGCCAACGCCAACAGGGGCTTTAAATTCTATTTTATCAACAGAAACGGTAACGACTCGGCCGCGAGAGATCTCTTTGGCTAAAATAGCACCCGCTAAATCTAGTTGCGACATGATCCAACCACCAAAAATATCACCATTTGCATTGGTGTCGGCAGGCATCGCTAATGTGCGTAGTAGAAGCTGTCCACGAGGGATATTGTTTTCAGTAGTCATCAGTTATACAACTTTATTGATCATCAGGGCTTTTCGGTAAGTGGCGATAAATATAGCCACCCGTAGCGAAGGTAAAGAGTAATGTTAGTCCTAACAAACCAAATACCTTGAAATCCACCCAGACATCAAGCGGAAAATTGAATGCAATATAAATGTTTACAATAGCACAAACAACAAAAAATATTGTCCATGCTAGATTGATACGTAACCAAACGTTCTCTGGCAGTGTCATCTCTTTGCCTAGCATCGATTTAATTAATGGCTTATGCATCAATTGACTTATAAGTAATGCGAGAGCAAATAGACCATAAATGATGGTCACTTTCCATTTAATGAAGTTTTCATCATGTAAAAACAGTGTTAAACCACCAAAGATAGCCACCATAACAAAGGTGATTAGCTGCATTTTTTCTATTTTTTTATAGATAACCCATGTCACGATTAATTGAATTGCTGTTGTGACAATTAACGCACCTGTCGCGACAAAAATGCCATTGGTTTTAAATAATACAAAAAAGATCAGTAACGGAATAAATTCTATCAGTTGCTTCATTGATGCAAGCTCATTAAAAATAATTAATCAGAGTATACCTGTTCCAAGCTCTGAATGAAAAAAAGCCACTTAGTTGTCTAAGTAGCTAGTTATTAGTTGCTGTTTTATTAACGCTATATTGTTTAATCAGCGAAGTGTGGCTGACTTCATCGTACAGATAAAATCGCTTAATTTCTGCAGCATAACGGGATGATCATTGCGGTTGTGTTCGATAATATTAACGACGGCTGAACCTGAAATCACGCCTGCAGCACCAGCACTTACGGCGGCTTTAACTTGTTCTGGGGTTGAAATACCAAAACCGAGTAACGCAGGTGGCGCATTATGAGCTTTTAATGCGGCTAATAATGGCTCAATCGGCATTTCTGCTTTCGTTTCCGCACTTGTGACGCCAGCGCGTGAAAGTAGGTAAGTATAACCACCGCTAAGCTCTGAGACTGTTTTTAAGGTTGCAGCATCAGCATTAGGTGGCGCGATAAAGATAGGGTGAATCCCCTGAGCTTCTGCTGCAACTCTAAATTCAAGTGACACATTAACAGGTACATCAGCAATTAATACTGAGTCAACTCCAGCATCAGCACAACGACGATAAAAATTATCAATACCTGTCGCAAACACTAAATTGGCATACATCAGTAATCCAATCGGTAATTGAGGATATTTAGCGCGAATCTGAGTGAGCATTTCAAAACAAACAATGGGGGTGGTTTGGGCTGCAAGAGCTCGAATATTGGCCCCTTGAATCGTTGGGCCATCAGCTAAAGGATCTGAAAAAGGGATCCCCAACTCTAAGGCATCAGCCCCTGCGGCAACTAAAGTATCAATAATATCCATTGAGCGTTGTGGCGTTGGATCACCAAGGGTAACAAAAGGGACAAATGCACCTTCATTACGGGCACTAAGTTGAGTAAATAAATTGTGGTAGCGATCCATTATAAAACTCCTTTTGCCGTTAAAATATCGTGCACAGTGAAAATGTCTTTATCACCTCGGCCTGAAAGGTTAACCACCAATAATTGTTCTTTTTCAGGTTCATCTGCAATTATTTTTAGTGCATAAGCCAATGCATGTGCAGATTCAAGTGCTGGAATAATGCCTTCTTTACGGGCTAATAGTTGAAATGCATCTAATGCTTCATCGTCGGTAACAGCACCGTATTCTGCACGACCAATCGCATTAAGATGCGCGTGTTGTGGGCCAACAGAAGGAAAATCTAACCCTGCTGAAATTGAATATGACTCTTCAACCTGACCATGTTCATCTTGCATTAGCGGTGCTTTCATACCAAAGAAAATACCGATTTTTCCGTGTTTCAATGGCGCGCCATGCATGTTGGTATCTAACCCTTTTCCAGCAGGCTCAACGCCAATTAAACGGACACTACTTTCTTCGATAAAATCAGCGAACATACCAATTGCATTTGATCCGCCACCGACACAAGCAATAACCGCATCGGGCAAACGGCCTTCTTTTGCAATAATTTGGGTTTTTGTTTCTTCACCAATGATTTTTTGAAATTCACGCACGATGGTTGGGAATGGGTGAGGACCGGCGGCAGTTCCTAATAGATAATGGGCTTTGTCATAGCTAGCAGACCAATCGCGCATCGCTTCATTACATGCATCTTTTAAGGTTGCTGAACCTGACGTTACAGGAATAACCGTTGCGCCCATTAATTTCATTCTAAAAACATTAGGACTTTGACGTTCAATATCTTTCGCGCCCATATAGATGCGACACTTTAACCCGAGTAAAGCACACGCTAATGCTGTAGCAACCCCGTGTTGACCCGCGCCTGTTTCTGCGATGATTTCAGTTTTACCCATACGCAGTGCCAGTAATGCTTGGCCCAATACTTGATTAGTTTTATGCGCGCCACCATGAAGAAGATCTTCACGTTTTAAATAAAGCTTGGTCTTTGTGCCTTGCGTTAAATTTTGGCATAACGTTAACGCTGTTGGTCGTCCTGCATAGTCTTTTAATAACGTTATAAATTGCAGCTGAAAGTCGGGATCTTGTTGAGCTTCAATAAAAGCATCTTCAAGTTGGTCTAAGGCTGGTACTAGAATTTGAGGGACATATTGACCACCAAATTCACCAAAGTAGGCATTCAATTTACTCATGATTATTTATTGTCCTTAATATGTTTGATTGCCGTAAAGGCTGCCGCTAATTTATGGGGATCTTTTTTACCCGGGGCACTCTCTACACCGGAATTTAAATCTAAGCCGCTAAAACCAAGCGAGGCGGCATGGTGTACATTATCTGGGTTGAGCCCACCAGCAAGTAAGCTGTTTGATCTATTTTCTGGTGTAATTAAAGACCAATCAAAGGTGATACCTGTGCCTCCACTTTTGCCTTCAGTTTTACTGTCAAATAGGTGCTTGTCGACTGACCATTGAGTAAGATCAGGTACGCTGTCAGTGATGGCGTGGGCTTTCCATATTTGGCAGTTAACCGGTAATTGTTCACGTAATTGCGCAATATATTGTGGTGATTCATTACCGTGTAATTGCACTGCCGCTAAGGCTAAAGTTGTTGCTGTCGTCACAATGTCTGTCAATGGGCTGTTTTGAAATACACCGACAAAATTAAGTGGAACGGAGGTGGTAACCGCTAAAGCGTGGTCGAGATCAATAGCTCGTGGTGATGATGGTACGAAAATCAAACCCCCATAGGTTGCCCCTTGTTGATAAGCCTGATGAGCATCTTCATTTGAGGTTAACCCGCAAACCTTATGTTCACCAAATAAGACTTTTCGAACCGCTAAATCAAGGTTATCAGCTGCCATTAATGAACTACCAATTAAAAAACCATTGGCATAAGGCGAGAGTTCACGTACTTGCTGGTGGGTATAAATCCCTGACTCAGAAATAACAATTGTGCCTTTAGGTAAATCGGGCGCGAGCTGTTTAGTTCGATTTAGATCAATACTTAAATCGCGTAAATTACGGTTGTTAATACCGACGACTTTTGCCTTGAGTGTGATGGCGCGCGTGAGTTCAGCTTCATTACTTACTTCGGTTAAAATACCGAGTTGGAGTGATTCAGCCACAGCGGCAAGCGTTTGGTATTGTTCATCATCCAGTACAGATAACATCAATAAAATCGCATCTGCTTGATAATGACGCGCCAAATAAACTTGGTAGCTATCAATCATAAAGTCTTTACATAATACTGGTTGGGTAACTTGGCTGCGTACCTTCGGTAAAAACTCAACATTGCCTTGAAAATATTTCTCGTCAGTTAATACTGAAATGGCACTGGCGTATTGGTTGTAAACCGTCGCGATATAATCTAAGTCGAAATTTTCTCTGATTAAGCCTTTTGATGGTGATGCCTTTTTACATTCAAGAATAAAAGCAGGGCGATGGCACCCATGTTGATCTGTATTGGTAAGTGCGTGGTAGAAATCACGATCGCTAGGCGTAAGCTGGTGGCGAAAACTGGCGAGTGGTTGCGCTTCTTTGCGGGCGTCGACCCAGATTTTTTTATCCGCGATAATTTTAGCAAGGACTGTTTCCATGATTAACCTCGTGCTGCCAGTTGTTCTACAAGTTGATACGCGTTACCTGAACGCATGATGGTGATTGCGCGTTGAGTATTTGCTTTAAGATCCTGATGGCCAAAAAGGCGCAATAAGAGTGCAACATTAACAGCGATGGCACCTTCTTGAGCGGGTGTTCCTTTACCCGTTAGAATATGTTTAATGAGGGTACAGTTCTCATCAGGCTCACCGCCACGAATAGCTTCTAAAGGATAGCTTTTGAGCCCAAAGTCAGCCGGAGTAAGAGTATATTCGGTGATCACCCCATCAATAATTTCAGCTACATGGGTTTCACCATGAATGGCAACTTCATCAAGTCCGCTACCATGTACCACCGCAGCACGTTTTAATCCCATTGTTGCTAAGGTTTCAGCAATAGGGAGAACCAAAGCGATATCATAAACCCCCATTAATTGAATATTAGGTTTGGCAGGGTTAATTAATGGGCCTAAGACATTAAAAATAGTGCGCGTTTGTAATGTTTGTCGTACCGGCATCGCATGACGTACGCCACCGTGATATTCAGGCGCAAATAGAAAACAGATCCCGAGCTCATCTAATGCTTGGCGTGCTGTTTGGGCTGGCATGGCTAAATTAATCCCAAATTTATCTAATAAATCGGATGATCCTGATTTGCTTGATACGCCACGGTTGCCATGTTTAGCCACTTTTACACCACAGGCAGCAGCGACAAAGGCGGCGGTAGTAGAAATGTTGATGGTATTAGCGCCATCGCCACCCGTGCCAACAATATCTGCGAAATCATAATCTGGGCGGGGGAAAGGGCTGGCATTTTTAACCAGTGCTTTAGCTGCACCTGCAATCTCTGCGGGGGTTTCACCTTTAATTTTTAATGCTGTTAATACGGCTGATAATACAATCGGCTCAACATCACCGTTGATGATCGCATCAAAGAGAACATGGCTTTCTTCTTCGCTCAAGGGGTGCTGGGCGTAGAGTTTATCGGCGAGTTTAGCAATAGTAGCGTTCATCATCTTCCTTAATGGGTATTTAGGCATGTGGTGGGTGCTTTGATAACCCAAGCCAGTGTATGAGTAAGTAGTTCCGCGCCTTGAGTGGTGAGGATAGATTCAGGATGAAATTGAAAGCCGCAGACTTTATCGTGTTCATTAACAACCGCCATCACTAATCCATTCACCTCAGCAATCGTTTCAAGGCTCGCAGGAACATGGGTTGCGACCAAAGAATGATAACGGGCGACAGTAAGTGGGCTGGCAAGTTGACCAAAAACAGGGTGCTGGTTATGGGTCATCATTGCCGCTTTACCATGTACGATATCGCCAGCGCCGGCAACGGTGCCTCCATAAGCTTCAACAATCGCTTGATGACCCAGACAAATACCCAACATTGGGATTTTGCCTTTGATGCGTTGAATTAGTTCAGGCATGCATCCGGCATCAGCTGGTGCGCCAGGGCCTGGTGATAACACTAATACCGGGTTTTTATGTTCAAGTAATGCGTGTTCGATTTGTTGCGCTGATAAATTATTACGATAAATCGTGACGGGAAAACCCAGACTTCGAAATTGATCAACAAGGTTGTAAGTAAAGGAATCAAAGTTATCTAACAGCACAATATGGGCATTATGGTGATTTTTCGTGATGGTCATCTTGTGCTCCTTAACCTTGATGGGCGTGACGAATGGCATTGATTACCGCTTGTGCTTTCGATTTGGTTTCATCTGTTTCAGCTTGTGGTATGGAGTCATAAACCACCCCTGCACCTGCTTGAACACTGGCGATACCGTTTTCGACATAAGCGGAACGGATCACAATGCAGGTATCCATATCCCCATGCCCTGTAATATAACCAACCGCACCGCCATAGCTTCCACGGCGACGTTGTTCAACTTCACGGATAAGTTGCATGGCTCTAATTTTAGGTGCGCCCGTTAAGGTACCCATGTTCATACAAGCTTGATAAGCGTGCAGGGCATCAAGATCATGGCGTAGTTGACCCACGACTCGTGACACTAAATGCATCACATGGCTATAACGATCAACATGTAATAAATCAGCTACGTGGCGGCTTCCTGCTTGGCTAATACGGGCGACATCATTACGGGCTAAATCAACCAGCATCATATGTTCAGCATTTTCTTTGGTGTCACAGCGAAGTTCTAGTTCGATACGCGTATCGAGATCGAGATTAATTGAACCATCCTTGTTTTTACCGCGCTGACGTGTACCTGCAATTGGATAAATTTCAACTTGGTTAGATTGGGTACAATATTTCAATGCACTCTCTGGCGAGGCACCAAATAAGGTAAAGTCAGTATCATGCAGATAAAACATATATGGACTTGGGTTACCAATCTTCAATGCTTTATACGCGTTAAGCGGCGAGGGACACGGCAGCTTAAATTGTCGAGATGGCACAACTTGAAACACATCACCTCGAATAACAAATTGTTTTAGGGCGGCAACGGTTTGGCTGAAGTCATGATCCGTTATCGTTGGAACGGGTACACAAGCGGTGATAGCGGGTGCAACGGGTAATGACTGAGGATTAAGACAACGGGTTTTAAGTGTGACTAAACGGTGTTGAAGATCATCAGCAATTGACGGGGTATCATGCTCAAACAAGGTTGCTTGTAAGTGTGCTTGTTGGTGTTGATGATCGATAATCAACAATGTTTCAGCGATATAGAAAATATAATCAGGACAGCTATTATCCGCATCAACGGCGATAAGTGGTTCAAAGTCTGCCACTAAATCATAAGCAAATAAGCCACCAATGAATAATGCATCGCGAGGATGGTTTTTGGTATCAAAGGCATGTTGAATCAGTCGTAATGCATCAAAAGATGAGGTTTGGCGTAGGCGAGAGTCTTCATCTAACGTCTGAACATGGGTTGGAAAATGTAAGCGCAGCGTATCAGCACTATAGGTCGCT
The DNA here is from genome assembly GCF_021236965.1 of Photobacterium carnosum. Classification (NCBI taxonomy): domain Bacteria; kingdom Pseudomonadati; phylum Pseudomonadota; class Gammaproteobacteria; order Vibrionales; family Vibrionaceae; genus Photobacterium; species Photobacterium carnosum. Next base: position 327,619 of record NZ_WMDN01000002.1, read on the forward strand.
TTAATATCAGACTTGAGATGGCTGTTGAGAACATGCAGGATGCGTTGACCATTGTCAGACAGAGCTTCTAATATAACCTTTTTGCCACGACAAACTATCCGCACGGCGGCATCAATCAATAATAAGCTTTTAAGATCTTGTTTCGAATTGACTTCAGCTGATTCTAATAATAGATGGCAAGGGCTATCACCACACAGTGTAAAATAAGCATCAGTAGGGTCAGCCATATAAGGTACATCGAGGTTAAGTACCTTAATTTGATGTTGATTTTCTGGTGTTGTGTTATCGATATGCGATCCAATAGAGTGAGTTGTCACAGCGTTCTCCCTGTCGTTTGTACTAATGCGATCCTGCTTTTATTATTCGATAGTGGCGTAAACTGATCATTTGAGCAAGATTAGTTTTTTACTTTTACTGATAATTTTTAACAAAATACCTTGTGATATTTTATTTTAGTCAAATTGATAATAATCAATATGTTGGGTAATTATTACTCATGTTGTTATGACTAAAAAAAGTCTTATATAATGACGGGCTTGAGTAAAAGTACCAAATGTTACTGTCTTTTACTATTTCTGTAACATTGCTTGCCATTCGTAAATAATCAAGAAAGGCGGTCGTTGGATACTAATTTGCTGTAACATGACGTTATCTTATTTTGCCTGTTTCTATATCCTAGGTTCATTGAGGTATATAAGAGTGAATAGGTTTAAACTAGCTTAAAGTAGCAGTTAGAAAAATAATAATAACTGCCTCAGTAATCGCGTACTAGTAAACTAGTTCATTAAAACAAAGTCAAGAAGTAAAGTTATGTTGTTTGATCTACATTGTCATACTACAGCGTCAGACGGCCGCTTATCGCCGCAAGATCTTGTTCGCCGTGCTGTTGAAAAGCGGGTTGATGTGTTGGCAATTACTGACCACGATACGATTAATGGGCTTGCACAAGCTCATGCGGTTATCGAACAAGAGCAATTACCAATTACATTAATTAATGGTATTGAGATATCAACGGTGTGGCAAAATTTTGATATTCATATCGTTGGGCTTAATATAGACCCCAATCATCCTGAGTTAATTTCATTTATTAGCGCTCAAGCTGCGCATCGGCTTGAACGAGCAAAAGAGATTGGCGCACGGTTAGAAAAAAACAAAATGCCAGGTGCTTTTGAAGGTGCGATGGCATTAGCGGGCGACGCGTCGATTACGCGTGCGCATTTTGCTCGTTGGTTAGTTGAACAAGGTTATGCCAAAACCATGCAAGCGGTGTTTAAGAAATTCTTAACCCGAGGTAATCCCGGTTATGTACCACCAAGTTGGTGCTCAATTGCTGATGCAGTGACCGTGATCCATGCTGCTGGTGGTCAAGCTGTTATTGCTCATCCCGGTCGTTATCAAATGACGGCAAAATGGATAAAGCGCTTAATTCAGCACTTTATTGAAGCAGAAGGCGATGGCATTGAAGTTGCTCAGCCTCAACAAGCACCGCAAGAACGACGTACCTTTGGGGATTACGCCATCGAATATAATTTACTCGCTTCGCAAGGGTCTGATTTTCATTATCCATCACCATGGACCGAATTAGGCCGTAATTTGTGGTTACCTAAAGATGTAGTGCCGCTATGGCAAGATTGGACGGTAGAGAAAAAGCGAGTAGAGGTAGAAATAACTGCAGAGTTATCTGCCTCGAAGGAGGATAAATGAGTCAATTTTTTTATGTGCATCCAGAAACACCTCAAGCAAGGCTGATAACTCAAGCTGTTGATATTATTAAAAATGGTGGTGTTGTTGTTTATCCTACCGACTCAGGTTATGCCTTGGGTTGTCAAATGGAAAACAAACAAGCGCTTGAGCGTATTTGTCAAATACGACGTTTAAACGATAAGCATAATTTCACGTTATTATGCCGTGATTTATCTGAGTTATCGCTTTATACCCGAGTTGATAATATCGCGTTTCGTTTATTGCGAAATAATACCCCTGGTGCTTATACTTTTATTTTTAAAGGTACCAAAGAAGTACCACGTCGATTAATGAACGCTAAGCGTAAAACGATTGGTATTCGTGTTCCCGATAATAATATTGCTTTAGCGTTGCTTGAAGCATTGGGTGAACCGATGATGTCGACCAGTTTGATTTTACCGGGTAAAGAGACCACAGAAGCGGATCCCGATGAAATCCGTGATCAATTAGAACATGCTGTCGATTTGATTATGCACGGCGGTTATCTTAGCGAACAACCAACGACGGTTATTGATTTTAGTGACGGCAATATTGATATTGTACGTATTGGCGCTGGTGATATTACGCCTTTTGAATAAAACCGTTTAATTTGTGTAGTAATTATATTGTTGTTATATGTGTTTTTATAAACGTATCATGTTGTTTATGATACGTTTTTTTTATCGCTATTTTTATGGTAAATAATCGTTATATTTGCGATAATAATCGGCTACATATCTAGCATGATAGATTATCGCGTTAGAATCCAAATTATTGCTATTCGCATCAATCACCCCATGTCACTTTCTTTTTAAAGCAATTCTTGCTACTAGAACGTATCAATTGGTGGTTTTTTGATGAGAATTTCGACGCCTGTGAAGGCGACAAAGGTTTATTTACAATGAGCGAAAAATTACAAAAAGTACTAGCGCGTGCTGGTCAAGGTTCTCGTCGTGAAATTGAATTAATGATTCAAAACGGCCGTGTTAGTGTTGATGGTGTTGTTGCTACACTGGGTGATCGTCTTGAAGATCTTAGTGTTAATGTTCGTATTGATGGTAATAACATTACATTAATTTCATCAGATGAAGAAATTTGTCGCATTTTGGCTTATAACAAGCCTGAAGGTGAGCTATGTACTCGTCATGATCCTGAAGGTCGTCGTACTGTTTTCGATCGTCTACCACGTCTAACAACAGGCCGTTGGGTTTCTGTTGGTCGTTTAGATGCGAACACATCAGGTCTGTTACTTTTCACCACCGATGGTGAATTGGCTAACCGTTTAATGCACCCAAGCCGTACTGTTGAACGTGAATACATGGTACGTGTATTTGGTGAAGTAAACGAACAGATGATAAAAAATGTCGTTAAAGGTGTTGAGCTAGAAGACGGCGTGGCACGTTTTGAAGATGTTGTTTATTCTGGCGGTGAAGGTATGAATCATACTTTCTACGTTATGATCACTGAAGGCCGTAACCGAGAAGTACGTCGTTTATGGGATTCACAAGGTGTAACCGTTAGCCGTTTGAAACGTGTTCGTTATGGTGATGTTTACTTAACTAAAGATATGCCTCGTGGTGGTTGGAGCGAGCTTGAATTAAAAGAAGTAAATGAACTGCGTACAGCAGTAGAATTGCCACCTGAAACTGAAACGTTATTAACCGTTGAAGGTCAGAAGCGTAAGAAAGGTATTCGTCAGATTCGTCGTGCTGTTCGTCGTCATGAAGAGCGTGTTGATACAACGGGTCCTAGCGGTCGTCGCGGTCGTAATAATGACCGTCGTGCACCATCAAGTGCAAGCCGTAATACTGAGGTTGATTCACAACAACAAGAGCAACGTGGTGGCCGTGGTCGAATTAAACCAGCACCTACTCGTGATAATACTAAACCACGTTCAGATCGTGCTCAAAGCAAACCTGTGCACATTGCGGGTAAGCCACGAGATGATGAGAAGAAGCCTTATAATGCATCAGATAAACCACAAGGTGGATCTGGCAAGCGTAAGCCTTCAGGTAATGCGGCAAATCGTCGTAACCCGTTAGCGAATAAGCCCGTTAAGCCTCGTACACGTCAGTAATACTTAGACAGTATTAGTAAACGCATACAATGAATAGTAAAAAGCCGACAGTGATGTCGGCTTTTTTTATGGCTATTATTTACTGATTACAGCACAGAGTCATTATTCTTCTTCGCCACTGATACCTGGTTTACGTTGTGGCTGAGCATCAATACATTGCCCTGAAATATGACGGCTTTCAGGTCCCATTAAATATAAATAAAGTGGCATAATATCTTGCGGTGTTTTCAATAAACGTGGATCTTCAGCGGGAAAGGCTTGCGCTCGCATACTGGTGCGAGTGCCACCAGGATTAATGGCATTAACATTTACCGTTGTATCAGTAAGCTCATCCGCTAGTACTTGCATCATACCTTCTGTAGCAAATTTAGAAATAGCATACGTACCCCAAAATGCGCGTCCGCTGTGACCAACGGTTGATGAGGTAAAGATAATGCGCCCATCCGGTGACTGTTTGATTAATGGCAAAATTGCTTGGGTAAGTAACAATTGTGCTTTAACGTTAACTTGCATAACATCATCAAAAATTGCTTCTTCAATGTGCTCAAGTGGACTTAATGCGCCTAATAATCCCGCATTGTGTAGTACACCGTCTAAACGCCCAAATTGTTGCTGGATGGTGTTTGCCATATCAAGGTAGTGTTGTTTGGTAGCACCCATTAAATCTAAAGGAATAATCGCAGCTTGCTTATTGCCATTTTTTTCTATTTGATCGTAAACCGCTTCAAGTTTGGCAACGGTTCTTCCTAGTAGAAGCACAGTTGCACCATGAGCTGCATATTGGATTGCCGCTTCACGGCCGATACCATCACCAGCGCCTGTTACTAATATCACGCGATCTTTTAAATTGTTTGCAGCAATTTGATAATCCACAGTCGCTTCCTTTTGAAAAATGTCTTTTTGTCGTTATTTGACTGTTTTTTCGTCGAAGAACGTATCAAGTCTTGAGCTTGGCTGTAATATCGATTACTACTAAAACATATCAGAATTTACATTCTGAGAGAATGTACTTTTATTTGAATATCGTAACGGTGAATTTGATTTATTATAGCGATAAGTTGAGTTAATAACGGCGATAGTGATTACACATTTATAATAATTTATGGCATTTTTTCTTGCCAAAATAGAGGGTTGAATCTTGGAATTTTTGTTTGAATATGGTTTGTTTTTTGCCAAAATAGCGACAGTTGTGATTGCGATTGTTGGCGTATTGGTGTTAGCAAAAGCGTTAAATGGTCGCCATGGTTCACAAAAAGGTGAACTAGAAGTTATCGATTTAACTGAACAATATAAAGACACTATTGATCAGTTAGAATTACATTTATTTGATAAAGCACTGTTAAAAGCACGTGATAAAGCGGATAAAAAAACAGAGAAAGAGCAAGATAAAGCACGCCAAAATGAAATTAAACAAGCAGTAAAAAATGGCGATTTAACGACAACGCGTGATCCACGTTTATTCGTGATTGATTTTCATGGCAGTATTGATGCGCGTGAAGTGTCGTCATTGCGTCAAGAAATCAGTGCTATTTTAGCGATTGCAATTGAAGGCGATGAAGTATTGCTACGTTTAGAAACGGGTGGCGGTATGGTGCATGCTTATGGCTTGGCATCATCACAACTTGACCGTTTAAAAGCAGCAGGCATTACACTAACGATTGCTGTTGATAAAGTGGCTGCAAGTGGTGGTTATATGATGGCATGTGTTGCGGATAAAATTGTATCAGCACCGTTTGCTATCGTAGGTTCAATTGGTGTTATTGCACAGTTGCCTAATTTTAGTAAGGTATTGAAGAAAAACGATATTGAGTTTGAACAAATCACAGCGGGTGAGTTCAAACGTACGTTAACTATGTTTGGTGAAAACTCAGATAAAGCGCGTGAAAAATTCAAAGAAGAGATTGAAGAAACACACGGTCTATTTAAGCAATTTATTGCTGTTCACCGTCCTGAGCTTGATCTTAATAAAGTCGCAACAGGTGAGCATTGGTTTGGTCAACAAGCACTTGAATTAGGCTTAGTTGATCAAATTAGCACCAGTGATGATTTGATCACTGAAGCATGTAAAGTGCGTGAAGTGTTACAAGTTAAATATGTGCGTCGTAAGAAGTTAATCGAAAAACTATCAGGTGCTTCAAGTGAAGCTGCTGATACATTATTAATGAAGTGGGTTGCACGCGGTCAGCGTCCATTTATGTAATATGGTTCGTTTTGCTTAAATAAAATAAACCCGCATTTTATTGCGGGTTTTTTTACTTAAACAAGCAGTGTATTGAGTGTAAATTCAGGTGATAATTTATGCGCAAGAAATTTAAACATATTAAATACGGCGGTAGTTTTAGCTGTTGGTAAACCGTCATCATCGAGGAAATATTCACCTTTGAATATCAATACGCCATCTTTTTCTATGACAGATGTTGCGCGCATGCCGTCAACGTAATCTTGGTGATCTTGAATGACTTGGTTAGCGATCATTAATAGTTCATTGATTGAAATTTCAGCTTTATTAGCCATGATTAATACTCATCGATAGTAGAATGGATACAGTTTAAGTAAGTTGCTGCTAGAAAACAAATAACGGGATTGTTAATTGGTTAATATCTATTCAAATATGAGTAAGGATTTTACTAAAAAGAATCAATATTGTGATTAAATGCAAAAAAATTTAGTAAAACTGATCAAATAATTCTATATAGATGATAATGATGGTGTAGCGTTATATTCTTACTATAGTTATAAAGCATCAAAGTGGTTGTCCTGTAAGGTAAATTAGGATTTTATCACCTTGATAATCAGTACGTTGTAAGGGGCTAAAACGTAACGTGAAAAATATTTACAAATTAATAACAAGTGCGGAAGGTACAACCAAATAGACGAAATTAATTAAAAAGCAGTTGACCTTCTTGTTTTCTAGCCCAATATGTAAAGAGTATTTTACAAAAATGAAGTGCAATAATTAATTGTAAATATGTATCATTCTCAAATTGTAACTCATCATATTAATTCACTGCTCTTAGATATTTCGATCAGTGACTTAATGAGATTGGTCGAATGTTGTGGCGCTAATGATTAGCTAAGCAGTTATTTATATTTTTAGAATTAGCGAGCACGAGGACGTAATAGGGTCATTATGGGTAAATCTCTCGTTATCGTGGAGTCCCCTGCCAAGGCGAAAACAATCAATAAGTACTTGGGCAAGGATTTCATTGTAAAATCAAGCGTTGGTCACGTACGTGATTTACCAACGGGCGCCCGAAGTGGCGGTAAAAAAGCTGTGGCAACATCGACTAAAGGGTTGAGTGTTGAAGAAAAAGCGGCGATAAAACACAAGAAAGATCGTAAAGCGTTAATCAGCAAGATGGGTGTTGATCCCTATGATGATTGGAATGCGCATTACGAAATACTTCCTGGTAAAGAAAAAGTCGTTAGTGAACTTCAAAAATTAGCAGAAGATGCTGATTGTATTTATCTCGCAACGGATTTAGACCGCGAAGGAGAAGCCATTGCGTGGCACCTTCGTGAGATCATCGGCGGCGATGAATCACGCTACAAACGCGTTGTATTTAATGAAATTACTAAAAATGCGATTCAACAAGCGTTTGAACAACCTGGTGAGCTAAATATTGATGGTGTGAATGCACAACAAACACGTCGATTCCTCGACCGTGTTGTTGGTTTCATGGTATCACCACTATTGTGGAAAAAAGTTGCCCGTGGGCTATCTGCTGGTCGTGTACAATCAGTTGCGGTAAAACTGATTGTTGAGCGTGAGCATGAAATTAACGCGTTTGATCCTGAAGAGTTTTGGGATATTCATGCTGATACACTAACTGTAGGCAAAGATGCATTACGGTTAATGGTTGCGCAACAGGCGGGTAAAGCTTTCCGTCCTGAGAATAAAGTCGATACGATGGCAGCGCATGCGCTACTTGAAAAAGAAGCTTATAAAGTGATTGAGCGTGAAGATCGCCCAACCAGCAGTAAGCCATCAGCGCCTTATATCACCTCGACACTTCAACAGGCGGCAAGTACACGTTTAGGTTATGGTGTTAAGCGCACTATGGGCCTTGCACAGCGTCTGTATGAAGCGGGTTACATTACTTACATGCGTACTGACTCAACCAATCTTTCAAAAGAGGCCGTTGAAGCTGCTCGTGAGTTTATTGGTAATGAGTATGGTAATGAATATTTACCTGAAAATATCAATGTTTATGGCAATAAGAAAAATGCTCAAGAAGCGCACGAAGCCATTCGTCCTTCAAGTGTTGATGTGAAAGCTGAAAATTTAGAAGGCATGGATCAAGATGCAGTTAAGTTATATGACTTAATTTGGCGTCAATTTGTGTCTTGTCAGATGATGCCAGCAAAATACGATTCAAGTACGATCAACGTTAAAGCAGGTAATTTCTTGCTAAAAGCGAAAGGCCGTACATTACGTTTTGCAGGTTGGACATTAGTACAGCGCCCATCTGGTAAAAATGAAGATACAACATTGCCAGAAGTAAACGTTGGCGATGTCTTGAAGTTAGAACACGTTGAGTCTAAACAACATTTTACTAAGCCACCAGCTCGCTTTACAGAAGCAGCATTGGTTAAAGAACTTGAAAAGCGTGGTATTGGTCGACCATCAACATATGCATCGATTATTTCAACCATTCAAGATCGTGGTTATGTACGTGTTGATCAACGTCGATTCTATGCAGAAAAGATGGGTGAGATTGTTTCTGACCGCCTTGATAACAGTTTTCCTGATTTGATGGATTTTGATTTTACTGCCCGCATGGAAGGTAATCTTGATAAAATCGCTGAAGGTGAGAAAAACTGGAAGAAAGTACTCGATGAGTTCTTCTCTGATTTTACGACTGAGCTTCAAAAAGCGGAGTTAGATGAATCAGAAGGCGGTATGCAGCCTAACAATATCGTGCTAACTGACATTCAATGTCCAACATGTTCGCGTCCAATGGGTATTCGTACCGCATCAACTGGGGTATTCCTTGGTTGTTCTGGCTACGCATTGCCACCTAAAGAGCGTTGTAAAACAACGATCAATTTAGGCAGTGAAGAAGGCATTGTTAATGTTCTAGAGGAAGACGTTGAAACGGCAGCATTACGTGCCAAGAAACGTTGTCCTATTTGTAGCACAGCAATGGATGCTTACCTGATTGATCAAGATCGTAAACTTCACGTTTGTGGTAATAACCCAAGCTGTGATGGTTACATTGTTGAGAAAGGTGAGTTCAAGCTTAAAGGCTATGAAGGTCCGCTGATTGAATGCGACAAGTGTGGTTCTGATATGGAACTGAAGAACGGTCGTTTTGGTAAGTACATGGGGTGTACTAACGAAGAGTGTAAGAACACCCGTAAGATTCTAAAGAATGGCGAAGTTGCGCCACCAAAAGAAGATCCTGTACATTTACCTGAAATTCCATGTACACAAGATACTAATGCGTACTTTGTTTTACGTGATGGTGCGTCTGGTTTGTTCATGGCAGCGAGTACCTTCCCTAAATCACGTGAAACCCGTGCACCGTTAGTGGAAGAGCTTGTACGCTTTAAAGAACGTTTATCACCTAAGTTCTTATACTTAACTGACGCGCCAGTGGCTGATCCTGATGGTTTACCAACAGTGATTCGTTTCTCTCGTAAAACGAAAGAAAACTATGTGCGCTCAGAAATAGACGGTAAGCCAAGTGGTTGGACGGGTCTATTTGTGGACGGTAAGTGGGAAATTACCGATAAGCGTAAAAAGCCTAAAAAAGAAAAAGTAGCAGAAGAAGAGTAATTCATTATTCTGTGATTAAAAAAACCGCCAAATTTGGCGGTTTTTTTGTAGGTGCTACACGTGATCTTATGATTTTAAACACAAGCGTTGGTGGTGACAGGAAGACCACTGTGAAACCGGAATGTATCATCTGGCGTCATAATTAATTCTGCTTCTTTGTTACCAATTGCTCGAATACGATCGGCAATATTTGTTCCAGCGATTTTTTCAGCCAATGTCAGGTAATCTTGATAATGACGCGCTTCTGAACGTAATAATGAAATATAGAACTTTTTAAGTTCTGGATCTAAATAAGGAGCAAGTTTGGCGAATCGCTCACAAGAACGTGCTTCTATATATGCACCGACAATAAGCTTATCGATTAAGGTTGCTGGTTCATGAGTACGTACGGCTTTCATTAACCCTTTGGCATAACGTCCAGCATGAAGGTTGCTATAAGGGATACCACGCTTATCCATAATTTCTAACACTTGTTCAAAGTGATGAAATTCTTCTTTTATTAGCCGCACCATTTTATCGATCAATTCTTGGCCATGATAAAAATCACTGCGAGGCGTGAGTGGGGCGAGTAGGCCATTTTTCTTACTGTGAAAATGGGCTGTTGAGCGGTTATTTCCACTATAAACGAAATCTTCATAAGGTTTCGCCCATGCCATTAGTGCCTCACCACTTTGTTTATCGACGGCATATTTACGCACCATAAACATGGCCGTCTGACTTGCTTTAAGCTCACAATTACAATGATCGACCAATAATGGGATCAGATTTTCAGGTTTAATAGCTTCCTTGATCCAGCTATCAGGGGTGCCACATTGAAGAAATTGATTGATAGGTTTAAGTAATTCATTAACCATGTGTTGAGTGCTATCGATATTCATAAGGCATATCTTTTTTATTGTTAT
>NZ_WMDN01000020.1:0-65699 GCF_021236965.1 Photobacterium carnosum
GAGCTACCAAGCTGCTCCACCCCGCGTCCGATTTACAACGAAAGAAAACAAACTCGTTATCTCCTTTCGAGGCTGCGCATTATACGACTAAAATTGTCGGATGCAATAGTTCTTAAACCAAAAAACGCAGATTTTTTTCTAACTGCTTATTTTCACATCAAATATTGAAAATATGCTCACGATAGTAGCGTAACTCAGCAATTGAATCATGAATATCATCCAATGCTAAGTGACTTCCTTTTTTAGAAAAGCCATCAAGTAACTCTGGCTTCCAACGACGCGTTAATTCTTTAAGTGTACTTACATCAAGATAACGGTAATGAAAATACTGTTCAAGCATTGGCATATGCTTATACAAGAAACGACGATCTTGACCAATACTGTTACCACAAATAGGTGATACACCCTTTGGCACCCATTGTTCTAAAAACGCAATAGTTTGAGCAACGGCTTGTGCTTCAGTAATAGTGCTTTGACGAATACGCTCGACTAAACCACTATTAGTATGTGTGGTTGTACACCAATCATCCATTTTTGCTAATTCAGCTTCTGGCTGATAAATAGCTATAACAGGGCCTTCAGCCAACACATTAAGCTGTGGATCGGTCACAACCGTTGCGATTTCAATGATTTTATGCGTTTCTGGATCTAATCCGGTCATTTCCAGATCAATCCAAATAAGGTTCTGATCGTTGATTGTCATTCGATATTGCCTCTTTTTATAACTAAACCATGTATGATAATACCGAAAGCCAACCAAATAGAACGATATTCTTGTGGCAAAAAAGAAAAAACTGACTCAAGGTCAGAGCCGACGTGTCCGCTCTAACCAAAATAAGCGCCTAAATCGCGCTAAAAACGAAGTCCAATGGGATGAAGCTCTATTGGAAAGTGCCCGTGAAGGGCTGGTTATTACTCGATTTGGTCAACACGCTGATGTTGAAGATCCGCAAACGGGTATTATTCATCGCTGTAACCTACGTCGTAGTATTCAGAGCCTTGTTTCTGGAGACCGCGTCGTCTGGCGTCCTGGTGTTGAAGCATTACAAGGTATTACAGGCGTTGTAGAAGCAGTACATGAACGCAAAACAATGTTGACCCGTCCTGATTACTATGACGGCGTTAAAGCGGTAGCAGCAAACGTTGACCGTATTATCATTGTGTCATCGATTCTACCAGAATTGTCGCTTAACATTATTGACCGTTACATTATTGCCGCTGAAACTATTGGTATTAAGCCATTAATCGTTGTCAATAAAGTCGACTTACTTACACCAGAGCAGCGAGTTGACGTTGAACGAAAGTTAACGCAATACCAAAACATTGGTTACAGCGTACGCTTAGTCAGTACCGATACGGGTGAAGGACTTGATGACCTAAGAGTTGATTTACAAGATCATGTCAGTATTTTTGCTGGCCAATCTGGTGTTGGTAAATCCAGCATGGTTAACTCATTAATGCCTGACGTTGAAGCTGATATTGGTGATGTTTCGACAAACTCTGGTTTAGGTCAACACACCACCACCGCGGCAAGATTATATCACTTTGCTGATGGCGGTGATTTAATTGACTCCCCAGGTGTACGTGAATTTGGTTTATGGCATTTAGAGCCCGAACAAATTACTGAAGCCTTTGTTGAGTTTCGTCAACATTTAGGTGGCTGTAAATTCCGTGATTGTAAACACGGTAACGATCCTGGTTGTATCATTCGCGAAGCAGTTGAACGTGGTGATATTAGTCGTGCACGTTATAACAGTTACCATAAAATTATTGAAAGCATGTCGGAAACTGTCGCAAACCGTCAATTTTCACGTAACAAGCCAAGCTGATAATGAATATATGCCTAAGAGAACTAATTATTTTCTTAGGCTTATTTTTTATCGACTACAATTCTAATTAACACTGACTAGCTTGCCTTCTCCACTCTCTGCGTAGCACTAGAATAACTGACATTATTACAATAGTTCGGTATTATTACAGGTTATCGTTATTCTTCCAAATAAGAAAAGAATAACTAACTTATTGATTAATTAATATTTACTGGAAGAATGATTGTGTTAGATAAGATTAAGATTGGCCTTCAATATTGTATACCAAAGCATGCATTAACTCGTTTAATGGGTAAACTGGCGGCTTATGAAGGTGGAAAACTAACTACTACTATTATTCGTTGGTTCATCAAACAATATAACGTCAACATGGCTGAAGCACGCATTCCAGATCCAGCCGCCTATTCAACCTTCAACAGTTTTTTTGTACGCGAATTGATGGAAGGTGCCCGTCCAATTAACAATGACTCGCATATTATTAGCCATCCTGCTGATGCATGCGTAAGCCAATTTGGCCCAATTAAAGCGGGACGTTTATTTCAAGCAAAAGGGCACTATTTTAATGCTTGTGAATTATTAGGCGGTGATAGCGATTTAGCAGATAAGTTTATGGGGGGGGAGTTTGCGACATTATATCTTTCACCTAGTGACTACCACCGTGTTCACATGCCATGTGACGGTGTACTACGCCAAATGATTTATGTTCCTGGTGATCTATTTTCTGTTAATCCATTAACCGCAGCTAACGTACCTAATTTATTTGCCCGTAATGAGCGTGTAATATGTGTGTTTGACACTGAGTTTGGTCCATTAGCTCAAGTGCTGGTTGGTGCCACTATTGTTGGTAGCATCGAAACAGTATGGGCAGGCACAGTAACACCGCCAACGGGACCTGAGATTCGTCGTTGGAATTATCCTACCACTGGTGAGCAAGCGATCAATTTAAAGAAAGGCCAAGAAATGGGCCGTTTTAAATTGGGTTCAACTGTTATCAATTTATTCCCTAAAGACAGCATTCGTTTTGTAGAAAATATGCAACCACACCAAGTGACCCGCATGGGACAACCTTACGCTGAACGTTTAGTGAAATAATAAATAAAAACAAACTATACGGAGTATGCCTTTACTCCGTATCTCTTCTTTAATGCCTGACTTTAATTTCTTTTTTCTCATCGATAATCTTTCTTTCACTTTATATGATAGCGATAAACTGAACCGTTTCTTTGGTCGTACTTTTAATCTCAAACCAAAAGATTAGTATGCTAACGTTAGTGTGCCATTTCGCAGATCAAGTACTACGATTAGGTCGGGATAATTTTCATACTTATAGGTAATCATCATGAAAAAAAATACAGTGTCAGCATTAGTACTCGCGTTAGCGACTTGCTTCTCTCTTTCTGCACACGCCGACGCCGCATGGGGATATAGCACTCAAAAAGGCACTGAACATTGGGTTAACAGTTACCCTACTTGTGGCGGCGAAAACCAAAGTCCCATTGACATTCAATCACCGATTCAGGCCCAAACTCAGCCCTTACAAATTAGCTATGATGGTAAAATCACCAGTTTAACTAATAACGGCCACACGATAGAAGCCAATGTAAGTGGCGATAATACCTTGGTGATTAATGGTGATACGTACACTCTTAAACAGTTTCATTTTCACACCCCCTCTGAAAACTATATTGATGGCAAACAATACCCGTTAGAAGCGCATTTCGTTAACGTTGATGCAACCGGTCATATTGCAGTTATTTCAGTCATGTTTGAAAATGGACCTCGCGCAAATAATGAATTAACCACCTTATTAAAAACAATTCCAACCAAAGGTGAGACCATTGACTTTAATGGTGATCTGACCCCTAACGCACTACTGCCACGTGAGCGCCAATATTTCCGTTACAATGGTTCATTAACCACACCACCTTGTACTGAAGGTGTTCGCTGGTATGTTATGCAAAGCCATCTCACCAGTTCAGCTGCTCAAATTGAACAACTAAATCAAATGATGGGTGACAATAACCGTCCACTACAGCCTGTTAATGCGCGAATTGTAATCGACTAACCACTAATTGCAAATGATAATCAGTTGCAATTAAAAAAGAGTAACGTTATAGTCATCGCACGGTTTAAACGCCTTGAAATCCTACTTGCCGTTTAATTCAATCATTTATTTACACCAAATCAGATCTTCGATATTAAATGCACGTTGCCTCAGTATGAAACGAGTGATTCATCGTTACTAATATCAACTGGTGCATGGTGGATATTTGATGACAAAAAAGCACGGTCATAAATACCGTGCTTTTTTACGTCTACATCTTTGGAATCAAGCTGTAGGATAAGAATAATATTTACGCTATTTCAATCGGGAAAGCCGTAACTTGATCAATATGATCACGTTCTAATGCCAGCATAATCACCCGATCAATCCCCAACGCAACGCCTGCACAATCAGGGAATCCAGCCCGTAACGCTTCAATAAGGTGCATGTCAATCGGTTGTGATTGTAGTCCCATGCTAACTCGTTTTTGATTATCAGCTTCAAAACGTTGTAACTGCTCATCACCATTAGCAAGTTCATGAAAGCCATTCGCTAATTCTATGCCTTTAAAATAAACCTCAAATCGCTCTGCCACACGTGGATCTTGAGGATTTATCTGCGCCAGAGCCGCTTGTGATGCAGGGAAGTCATACACAAAAGCGGGGACTTGTTGACCAATTTTAGCTTCAACACCAATGCTAAACAGTAATTGTAATAAGGTATCGCGATCTTGCTCAGGTTCAGCAATGTCTGCTAGCCCTAATCGAGCAGCAACGGCTTTTAACTCAGCCATTGACCCTTCAAGTGGACACACTGCTAACACATCAATAAATGCTTGTTGATATGTCATTTTTTCTGCTGCCCCACACCCTAATACTTGCTGTAACAACAGATCCATCTCAGCCATTAACTGGTGATGATCAAATCCAGGTCGATACCACTCTAGCATTGTAAATTCAGGGTTATGGTAACGTCCTGATTCTTCATTACGGAATGATTTACAAATTTGGTAAATAGCACCACTGCCAGCCGCCAATAGTCGTTTCATATGAAATTCAGGACTGGTCATCAAATACAATGTTTGACCCGCGGCATAACCAGGGCCGACAAATTCAGTTTTAAACGCATGTAAATGTACATCCGTCACCGTAGCCTGACTCATTGCCGGTGTATCTACTTCTATAACATCACGATCTGCAAAAAACTGACGAATTATCGCGATTAACCCTGCTCGTTGTCTTAGTTGTGTAATCTCCGCAGTAGGTTGCCAAGGCTGAGACATAACAGTTTCTTCTTACATAAAAGGAAATAATGGTCTAATTCTAACAAAGCCTCGCACTTAACCAAATATTGACTGCTTTATATTTATTTACCACACCAAACTATTATGACCAAAAATGAACAGTGTTAATAAAAAAGCATAACTAGCCCATGTAAACAGAGATTAAAAAAACAAATAACCGCACAATAACGAACAAATAGCCAACAAAAACAAAATTGTTACTAACAAAATAATTACAAAAAACAGTCGCATTGTGCAGCGCATAGCTTATTAAATCTTTCATCATAAGATGTTACAACCAAACAATGAAACACGTCATTAATGAGCTATAAACAATTAATACCAAACGAAACAAATTATTAACAATGAACAAACATGAAAAATTGTGACAATAATCACAAACTTTGTAATCAGATTACATTTTTTGATTATTTCGGTAAAAAGACGCGTCTACATCATATTTTCTATTAATGAGGTTCCATAAAATACGCGCAGGATTTCAAGGATAGGTACGCACGACGTACCTTTTCATTTTTTTACCGTCTTAATCTTCGGAGGATAGCTGTGAAGACTATTACCACAGATATCGCTGTAATTGGCGCGGGTGGTGCAGGCCTACGTTCTGCCATCGCTGCTGCAGAAGCAAACCCAGAACTAGAAATTGCACTTATTTCAAAAGTCTACCCAATGCGCTCGCACACAGTTGCAGCTGAAGGCGGCTCTGCTGCTGTTATCAAAGACGAAGATAGCTTTGATAATCACTTCAACGATACCGTTGGTGGTGGTGACTGGCTATGCGAACAAGATGTGGTTGAATATTTCGTAGAGAATTCAACCCGCGAAATGATTCAAATGGAACAATGGGGCTGCCCATGGAGCCGTAAAGAAAACGGTGAAGTGAACGTACGTCGTTTTGGTGGTATGAAAGTTGAGCGTACATGGTTCGCGGCAGATAAAACTGGCTTCCATATGCTACACACCCTATTCCAGACATCTATCAAATACCCGCAAATCAAACGTTACGATGAATACTTCGTGGTTGATCTTTTAATTGAAGATGGCGAAGTTCAAGGTCTGATTGCTATTCACATGGCAGAAGGTGAACTGGTTTGTATTAAAGCAAAATCAGTGATCTTAGCAACAGGTGGCGCAGGTCGCGTTTACCACTGTAATACTAACGGCGGTATTGTAACTGGCGATGGTATGGCAATGGCATTCCGTCACGGTGTACCACTACGTGACATGGAATTTGTTCAATACCACCCAACAGGTCTACCAGGCACTGGTATTTTAATCACTGAAGGTTGTCGTGGTGAAGGCGGTATTATCGTCAATAAAAACGGTTACCGTTATCTACAAGATTATGGCATGGGCCCTGAAACACCCGTGGGTCATCCAAAAAACAAATACATGGAACTAGGTCCTCGTGACAAAGTTTCGCAAGCGTTCTGGCATGAACAGCAAAAAGGCAACACTATTCAACACCCACTAGGTGATGTAGTAATGCTTGATTTACGTCACCTTGGCGAAGAATACTTACATGAGCGTCTACCGTTTATCTGTGAGCTAGCTAAAGCATACGTAAACGTTGATCCAGCAAAAGAGCCAATTCCAATTCGCCCAACCGTACACTACACCATGGGTGGTATTGAAACTAACGGTACCTGTGAAACCCGCGTTAAAGGCCTATTTGCTGTTGGTGAATGTGCTTCTGTTGGTCTTCACGGTGCTAACCGTCTAGGTTCAAACTCACTGGCTGAGTTTGTAGTATTTGGCCGCGTTGCAGGTGAACACGCTGTTAAACGCGCTGAAGAATTCAAAGGTTGGAACGACGCTTCAATCAATACCCAAATAGACGCAGTACAAGCACGTATTGATGCCCTAATGGCACAAGAAGGTGATGAAAACTGGGCTCAAATCCGTACTGAAATGGGTCACACCATGGAAGCGGGTTGTGGTATTTACCGTCAACAAGATTTGATGCAAGCAACCATTGATAAGCTAGCTGAACTTAAGCAACGCTTTAAACATATTAGCATTCAAGATAAAGGCCAAGTCTTTAACACTGATCTGCTATATGCCATTGAAGTGGGTTACGGTCTTGATGTTGCAGAAGCAATGGCTTGCTCAGCGATTCTACGTACAGAATCTCGTGGTGCGCACCAACGTCTAGATGACGGCTGTACTGAACGTGATGATGTGAACTTCCTGAAACATACATTGGCATTCTATAACAATGGCGACGCGCCAATTATTGATTACAGCGATGTAAAGATCACGAAATCACAGCCAAAAGCTCGTCTATACGGTGCTGAAGCTGAAGCTCACGAAGCACATGAAAAAGCTCAAGCAGCGCAGTCAGAAGTTCAAGAGGAAAAGGCATAATGTCAGACAATCGCATTCAAAAAATTGAAATTCTGCGTTATGACCCAGCAACAGATGCAGAACCATATTTACAAGCATTTGAAGTACCGTTCAACGACACTATGTCAGTACTTGATGCGCTTGGTTACATCAAAGATCATCTTGATAAACACCTAAGCTATCGCTGGTCTTGCCGAATGGCGATCTGTGGCTCATGTGGCATGATGGTTAATGGCGTACCTAAGTTAGCTTGTAAGAGCTTTCTTCGTGATTACCCTAATGGCGTAAAAATTGAGCCATTAGCAAACTTTGCGATTGAGAAAGACTTAATTGTCGATATGACTCCCTTTATTGAGCGTCTTGAAGCGATTAAGCCCTATATTATTGGTAATACCCGCACAATAGAAGATGGTACAAACATCCAAACACCAGAGCAAATGGCAAAATACAAGCAATTTGCTGGTTGTATTAACTGTGGCCTTTGCTACTCAGCGTGTCCGCAATTCGGTCTAAACCCTGAATTTATCGGTCCAGCTGCACTAACACTGGCACACCGTTACAATCTTGATAGCCGTGACCATGGCCAACATGAGCGTATGGAACTGATCAACAGTGAAAATGGTGCTTGGGGTTGTACGTTTGTAGGTTACTGTTCTGAAGTATGTCCAAAGAGCGTTGATCCAGCAGCTGCAGTAAACCAAGGCAAAGTCGAATCATCGAAAGATTTCGTTATTGCAATGTTGAAGCCTCAGGAGGCATAAGGATGAGCAACCGTAAACCTTACGTTCGTGAAATGACGCGTACATGGTGGAAAGACAGCTCTTTCTACCGTTTTTACATGCTACGTGAAGCTACTGTATTACCGCTCATTTTCTTTACTATCTGCTTAACCTTCGGTTTAGGTTGTTTAGTAAAAGGTCCTGAAGCATGGCAAGGTTGGCTAAATTTTATGGCTAACCCAATTGTAATCATTCTAAATATTCTTGCGTTAGCTGGCAGTTTATTCCACGCGCAAACATTTTTTAGCATGATGCCGCAAGTGGTGCCAATTCGCATTAAGGGCAAGAAACTGGATAAGAAAATTATCGTTCTTGCACAGTGGGCAGTTGTTGCTGTCATCACCGCCATTGTTTTAGCGCTAGTTTAAGGAGCCGCTCGTGATTAATTTACATCCAAAACGTTCCGATGAACCAGTATGGTGGAGTTTATTTGGTGCCGGTGGTACTTGGTTTGCAATGATCTCTCCAGTTACTATTTTAGTACTAGGTATCATGGTTCCACTGGGTATTATTAGCCCAGAAGCGATGAGCTATGATCGCGCTGCTGATTTTGCAACCAGCTTTATTGGTGCATTATTTGTCATTGCTACCTTATCACTGCCAATGTGGCATGGTATGCACCGTCTACACCATGGTATGCACGACCTTAAGTTTCATACTGGTGTTGTAGGTAAAATTGCTTGTTACGCAGTAGCGTTCTTAGTGACTGCGCTATCAATCATCTTTGTGTTCATGATTAAATAGTCATTGATACACAATCTAAAAAAGCACCGCTTGCGGTGCTTTTTTTATGGCTGTTATTTAAAGATTTAAAACATCATAACCCTGAATTTTAGCCAACAAAAAAGGCCGCCAAAGCGACCTTTTTTAAAGCTCAATATGAATTTACTTCACACGGCTTACGTATTCACCTGAACGAGTATCAACTTTGATAACTTCGCCAATTGCGATGAATAAAGGAACACGTACTACAGCGCCTGTAGTTAGTGTTGCTGGCTTACCACCAGTACCTTGTGTATCGCCTTTAAGACCAGGATCAGTCTCTGTTACTTCAAGCTCAACAAAGTTTTGAGGAGTAACAACGATAGGGTTACCGTTCCAAAGCGTTAACGTACACGCATCGTTTTCTACTAACCATTTCGCATTATCACCAACAGCTTTTAAGTCTGCAGCAATTTGCTCAAATGTTTCATTGTTCATGAAATGGTAGAATTCACCGTCGTTGTATAGGTAATCAAGTTCAGTATCGATTACGTCCGCAGCTTCAACTGATTCACCTGATTTAAACGTTTTTTCAAGAACTTTACCTGAAATAAGTTTACGGATTCGTACGCGGTTGAACGCTTGACCTTTACCAGGTTTAACAAATTCGTTTTCGATAATGACACATGGTTCATTATCAAGCATAATTTTCATTCCGCTGCGGAATTCATTGGTGCTGAAAGACGCCATTCTAATCCTCTTAACATCTTCGAGTTGTATTTAATGTCGCATATCATACCCCGAAACGTGCCATCTGTTGAGCAAAACTGGCTGAATGATCTAGCTAATGCGATATCTGATCCCTTAAAGCTACTCAATTGGCTTAAAATTGATCCAACACCTTGGCAAAAAGGCCTCGCGGCTAAAAATTTATTCGCGCTTCGCGTTCCTGTAAGTTTTGTCGAAAGAATGGAAATTGGCAACCCATACGATCCATTATTGCGCCAAGTACTGCCGCTAGAGCAAGAATTTGAGGTTCATCAAGGCTACTCAACTGATCCTCTTGATGAGCAAGATAACCCCATTCCAGGGCTGTTACACAAATACCATAACCGTGTATTAATGATCGTTAAAGGCGGTTGTGCAGTGAATTGTCGCTATTGTTTTCGACGTCACTTCCCTTATCAAGATAACAAAGGCAATAAAACCGTCTGGCAGCAAAGTCTTGATTACATCGCAACCCAACCACACATTAACGAAGTCATCTTATCTGGTGGTGATCCACTAATGGCTAAAGATCACGAATTAACATGGTTGCTCGAACATATTGCCGCTATTCCACATATTAAACGGTTGCGTATTCACAGCCGCTTACCCGTTGTAATCCCACATCGCATCACACCAGCACTGTGTGAGTTATTTGCTAGCAGTCGTTTACAAATTATCATGGTGACCCATATTAACCATGCCAATGAAATCAATAATGAGCTAACCTCGGCGATGACACAGCTCAAGCTCGCTAAGGTCACCCTGCTAAACCAAAGCGTACTCCTTAAAGGGGTTAATGACTCCGTCACAGCGCTTACAGACCTCAGCGAAGCCTTATTTGATACTGGAATATTACCGTACTACTTACACGTACTGGATCACGTACAAGGCGCTGCACACTTCTTTGTCAGTGATCAACAGGCACGTATCTTAATGGCTGGATTAATCAATAATGTTTCTGGCTATCTAGTCCCTACATTAGCGCGCGAGATTGGCGGCAGAAGCAGCAAAACCCCCCTTGATCTTCAACTTGAATAACGACTTAAATAACTACAATTTTAACGGTTACAACTCCCTCCTTTTCGATGCAGCACCACTATTACCATACTGACTCGTTATCGCGAGTCAGTAATAGATCACAGCTGATGACGATAGCCATTAAGTTGTACAGCTTCCCACCTCAAAAACACCAAAAATATACACTTATATTTCAGCCTATCATAGGCGCTACAATAACAATATATAAGTCATTGTTTTATAATGACCGTACAGCTTGTACAGCTTTGTTAGCTATATATCTAAAAAGCTATTTGCCTATGATGTTACTTTTAATTACCCGCCAATTTTATTGCAGCTCACCATTAAAAAAAATCATCGTGGCAGATCTCGATTTTTTAATGATTTACATGCATAGTCGCGCCTCATACGCAGCCCTTTATTGTTCTAGGCGTCGCCAAACGTCGTCGCTGCTGCCAACCCGCTCCCTTACATGAGTATCGCAATGAAAATTGGCATTTTGTCACAGGACGCAAACTTATATTCAACCCGCCGTCTGCATGAGGCTTGTCAACAACGAGGCCATGAGGCGGTTATTATCAATGCCCTTCGCTGTTACATGAATATCAACTCAGTTCAACCCTCGATTCATTTTGAAGGGACTGATCTGATTGGCTTTGATGCCATCATTCCTCGCATTGGCTCAGACATTACCTTTTATGGTTGTGCGGTATTACGTCAATTTGAAATGATGGATGTATTTTCTGTGAATCAATCTATTGCAATTTCACGTTCTCGCGACAAACTACGTTCATTACAATTACTGAGCCGTGAAGGTGTTGGTATGCCTGTTACCGGTTTTGCGAGTAAACCTGATGATGTTTTAGATCTGATTAAAATGGTTGGCGGTGCGCCTCTAGTCATAAAGCTTTTAGAAGGCACTCAAGGGATTGGCGTTGTTCTAGCGGAAACCCAAAAAGCAGCAGAAAGTGTGATTGAAGCATTTCTAGGCCTTAAAGCTCACATTATGGTGCAAGAATATATAGAAGAAGCCGGTGGTGCTGACATTCGTTGCTTTGTGATTGGGGGAAAAGTCATCGCAGCAATGAAACGTCAAGCAGCAGAAGGTGAATTCCGATCCAACTTACACCGTGGTGGCAGTGCTTCATTAATTCGAATTACGCCAGAAGAGCGTAAAACTGCGATTGCGGCGGCAAAAGCGATGGGGCTCAGTGTTGCTGGCGTTGATTTATTACGATCTAAACGCGGACCACTGATCATGGAGGTTAACTCATCTCCAGGCCTTGAAGGTATTGAAGCGGCAACAGGCAAAGATATTGCAGGTATGATCATTGATCATATTGAAAAAAATGCAGGGAAAAGCCGTCGTAACTTAAAAAATCAGTAACTTATAAAGAATACGTTATCGATAAGCAGCCTTATATGGCTGCTTTTTATTACCCAAACAATAACGTTCATATTTTTATCAAAATAACAGCTAAAAGGTGTTCATTACCAACACCTTCCCGTACCGAACAAAAACAACAGCAAGTCATTGATATTAAACGAAAAATAATCGTACAGCTTTTTGAGCTTTTTGCTCTGCAAACTATAGATAAAGTAACATGGTAGTAAAATTGCTATCAATCTCTGCATTTTTCCCAAATAAACCCATGACTGTCCAGCTATCAAAAAAAACGGGTTATGAATCGATAACGTGATCTTTAAAACACTCAGTAAGCAATATATTGATTAGTACTACCTCGAACCAGCAAATTACGCTAACGTATAAACAATACAATGACGATAGAACTGAAAAAGGATTAGTCATGATTGATTTTAGCTATGATGTTGAAATGGTAGAAGATGATAACCCATATAGTATGGGACAGGTAAATACCAATGAAGTGCCAGCAGAGGCGCTGACTACCTATACACAACTGATCTCACAACTACTGCAACAACCAGAACAAGGTAAGCGTTATGCAGGCTTTGGCTTTGACGGCGCAGAAAAATTAGCATTCAGTGCCTTACAAATTACTGAGCACGATCAAATTGGCGCCGGAATGGTCTACAACCCAGATGATGATGGTGATAACTTTATCTTAATTGGCCGTGTATTCTTTAGCATTAAAGATAATAAGGTCTCGTTTAATATGGAGCCCAACGCGGATGATGTGCTAGTGCAAGGTGATATTGATCTACGTGGCTACATTCAATCATTTGTAGTCTGCTTTATGGCGGCGTGGGTAGCCTTAAACCAAGAACATCTACCAAGCTAGAATTAATAGACCTCTTTTTATAGTATGTCTTTATATATTAATGGCCTCTGTTATCACTACAGGGGCTTTTTTATGCCTCAATGATTAATGGCACTCTTTAATCTAACAATGCCACACAAAACGTACAGCTATACACAAAAATGTCAGCTATTTTATGCACGACAAATAACACTACGACCAAAAAACACAAACTGAATTTAAGTGACTGATAACAAACGACTAAATAAGCGTACAGCTTTTCAGGTCTTTTACCTAGCAAGCTATAGTTAGTTGGGTTACTTTAACTCTGTCACTATTCTCCCTCAGCGATAAATAAATGTTAACCTTCCTCTCGAATAACACCATAAAATATTAATACCAAACCTCACTGTTCAATTTATTTTAAAATAAGCAGCTAAAAGAAAATAATAAGCAAATAACTATCCATGTATAAAATAACTTATATTTTGCAAATAACCTTCTTTAAAGCAAAATATAGTACTGTAATAAAATAACAGTAAAATAAACTTAAATAATATTAATCAACAAAAAGATTAAATTTATAAATAAAACTGTACTTGGGTTTTTATCCGTGCACTTATTCCAATCATGATCAGTTTTAATTTATTAAACACTTACCTCTATTAATAAATAAATAAGTATCATCACTCTCAACCATTGAGTTACGGTCAGCGTTTAATTAAAAATACAGCTAATAGCTGCACCAATTAACGTAATTTCATCTACACACAAAATAACAACCTAACTAGCTGTTTTATATGCATTTTATTTACGTACAGCTTTTACGGCAATCTTCCAAGTGAACTGTTCGCAAAGGACAGCAGCTAATCAATAGCTAATCAATAGCTAATCAATAGCTAATCAATAGCTAATCAATAGCTAATCAATAGCTAATCAATAGCTAATCAATAGCTAATCAATAGCTAATCAATAGCTAATCAATAGCTAAAATTAATATACAGTGACTTTTATAGAGGCAATAAAAAAGCCGAGCTATGCTCGACTTTTTTGATACTGTTTTTATAACAAAGAGACGTTAATCTCTACGGTTATAAATGGATTACATCATACCGCCCTAACCACTACCAAGCTATTAACATAGCGATACATAAGGCTTTATGGCACAATTACTGTCTACATTTATGACTACAAAGCTGGTTGCATGACTAAATTAAACAATCAATACCTAAAACTACGTGGCAATATTTGGTGGTATCAACGCCGAGTGCCAGTACAGCTAAGGCACAAATTCCCCAATCAAACATTAATCTCCGAAAGTTTAGGCACTGGTGATATTCGCGAAGCTCGAAGACAGCGTGATATAGTTAACGGTCGCCTTCAAGAGCAACAATCAGTAACTCCGCCATCGAGTAGGTACCGCTTTCACGAGCTAGTACGAACACTATCCGAAGATAGGGCAAAGTATCCTTATTCTTGGGATGAACCATATGATTACGACAAAGTAGCCAAGACAGATGATACATTTCTACACGCATTGACAACTGTTAGCGGTCAAAAAGACCAAAGTATGCTTTACCGCATAACCTTAAGTGAAGCACTGTCTTTATGGGTACAACAACACCACCAAAGTAAAACGAAAGATACTATTAGCAAAATAAAGCGTGCTACGAGCGACTTTCTAAACTACCTAAATCTAATAGACATTCAATTAGCTGATATTAGTAAACGTCAGGTTCACGATTATATCAATCAGATGCAAAAAACCTATGCTAAAACGACCGTACAAGGTCATATTAGCCGCCTCCGCTCTATCTGGAACTACTGTGACCGAATTGGTGAAGTATCAGGGGAATCCCCTTTCGATGGGCATGTTTACGCTGGTGGTAATTCAACACAGAAGAAGCAACCATTCTCTCTTTCTGAAATGGCATGGATTAAATCTAACGTAGCGACTGACGACCCAATTAAGAGATTACTTGTTGAATTAGGAGTATTTACAGGCTGTCGCATATCCGAGTTATGCTCGCTTCGCTGCAAAAATGTGATTGTAGATGGTGATATTACAGCAATTTTTATCGAGCAAGGTAAAACAGATGCCGCAACACGAACCATACCACTCACTAATCAACTAGGTAATCGGGTTAGAAACCTTGCTGAACATAAAGTAGATGAAGCATTCCTACTGGACGTGGAAACAAAAGACATGAGCCGCTGGTTCTCTCGAATTAAAACGGAACATATCTCGACTGACTCTACAAAATGCTTCCACTCATTTCGCGTAATGTTTTCAACAGCAATGCAACAAGCTGGTGTTGACGAGCTGAAAGCAGCAGCCATTCTCGGTCATAAGCGAGGGAACACTATGACCTATGGTTACTATTCACGAGGCTACGACCTGCAACAGCTCAAAGAAGCATATGACCAATGTGTCGAACGTATCATCTGGTAAGCATTGTCATTAGGCTCAACCCTATGAGAAAAACTTGCCAAAAGAACAAAACCCACCCTAAAGACATGCTTTGGGGTGGGTTTTCTATTTGTCACTAGGGTATAGTTTTAATACAATTTTGGGTCTACGGTTCTACTATCTGTACCTTTCTTTTCATTCCATTCTTTAATGTAAATATTATAGGCACTTAAACAATGTCCCATTGCCTTATTCCATGTATTCTTAAAACCTTTAGTATCGAATGTATGCCTTTTTGTATATGTAAATACGTCTTCATTCTCAAGGTAGCGCCAAAGGGCTTTTGACTCTGCAGTATGGGACAGAATTTGTTTGTTATTCCACATCTTTCCAGTGTGTTTGTTATAGTCACTAAAGTTAATGGCTACACGCACTGAAGGTGCCTTATACCAGTCAGACCTAGTCGTAGATAGTGTCTGACATTTCAAGGACAAAAGTTTCTCACCTTCAAGTGACTCGAGTTTTACAAAATATGCTTCTCTATGATCACCAGTAGCATTAGGATCAGATACAGCCTTCCCATCTATATTTTTTAATTTCCAGTCCCCATAAATATTACCTCCGAAATACTCACTCGCGGAAGATTCACCATTAAACCCTATCAATGTCATGCTAGACAAAAGTAGGAATGCAGAAATCATTAATTTTTTCATTTAGTAATCCTATAAACACTTGAAAGACTAATACCAAGCTCTTTCGCTACTTGCGATTTGCTCATACCACCAGCGAGTAATTCGCGCACTTGCACTTGCTTAGCTCTTGCCGTTGGTTTACGTCCTTTGTATTTGCCTTTCTGTTTAGCCAGTGCTATTCCTTCTGCCTGACGTTCTAGGAGAAGCTGTCGCTCAAATGTTGCGATCGCTCCAATTAATGTGACCATTAAACGGCCTGTTGGGCTTGCTGTATCAATCCCCAGATTTAGCACTTGTAACGATACTTTCTTGCTATCGAGCAACTCGACAATCTCAAGCAAGTGCTTAGTGTTACGTGCCAGACGACACAATTTAGTGACAATTACAGAGTCACCTTCTCTTACGTATTCAAGCATCCTAGATAGCTCCTGTCGCTCCGTAGAAGCTCCAGATTGCTTTTCTTTAAACACTTGCCCACAATCAGACAATGCCTGTAACTGAGCTTCTAAGCTCTGTCCTGACGTACTAACTCGTGCGTATCCAACGTTCGCCATAACCTCTCCCATTCTAGTATTAACATTTTGTTTTCGCTAGATTTTTATCTTTTTCTTAACCTATTTTTACTATTTGTAATTGGGGTTTAACCTTTGTAATAGATTAATTAAGACCGAAATCAGTGCGTTTTTAAGCAGTTCTAAAGCTAGTTTTTTTAAGTTCATTTGTTGGTATCCAATGGTTGTTTGTCATTACCTTACTTATAACCGATAGGTTCTCTGATATTGAATCTGATGTGCATAACGTGGCTTTTAAGTTCACCGCTGTTCAAAACGATTAAAATATTGATACCAGCCCATTAAACACGGAGTAAACATGCGCACTAATCGAATTACACGCACTAAACGAGAAAAAATAATCACATTGAGAGATGCAGAGCTCACCCATTTAGCTATTGCTATTGAAGTAGGTTGCCACCGAAACACTGTTGGTAAGGTATTACGGCAAGAAGGTCTGAAATAGCAAAAAAAGCAGTTAAGCTTGATTGTCTCCAACTGGATTGTGAAAAAACCTCAGCCCGCTTGAGCTTTACGCTTATTTAACCAATAACACCCCACTCTATCTTTGTATCTCTCTCTATATATGTGTGTGTTAATAAACCGAAGTTACAATGTTGCAATGTTACAACCATCTAAAACACCCCGTAAACAAAGGGATTTAGCAGTTTTTAGGCTGTAACATTTGTGATTTTTGATGTAACAGAATGTTACAAAAGGACTAATGATGACTCGATTAAAAAATGGCTATGGATGCCACAGAAAGAATATTCAGATAACGACAGTTGATGGCCACATTGTTGCCAAAATTGGATTAGGTAAGAAGAAAACGACACTTATTAGCTTGAGCGATATTGATATCCTTCTGGAGCATAGCTTTTACAGCCACCAGCGAAAAGATGGAAAATATGTAGCCAAGAGCAATAAAACAGGGGCTTACCTTCATCGGTTATTAATGAATCCCAATGGACGTAGCCAAGAAATCGACCATGTTGATGCAAACCCACTAAATAACACTAGAGGGAACCTACGGCGCTGTACTACTCGACAAAACAATCTAGCGAAGAAAGGCTCTCTTGTGAGTGGGTTCAATGGAATCTATAAAATGAAAGGGGGGTGGTATAAGGCTATTGGAGGTGATGGAAAAAAAAGTGGTCGATTTGATACTGCAAAGAAAGCTGCTAAAGCAAGAGACGAGCTGATGGCTGATGACTATTTTCACTCAGAGCCTGACGAAGAGCTTCATACCTACAGTTTTATAGACTGGAATTTTGAAAGTCCAGAGCAAGCAAAAGAATCAGAAGACTACCTCTTTGATGAGATTCAAGATGCACAATGGCTTTCAGGGCACCTATTAGAGGAAAAAGGCTGGAATTGTAACTAAAAAGGGATGCCGTTGTCTTCAACTAAGCATCCCTCACTGTCTACATCAATGTCTACAGATGTTTTTAAGTCATTGTTTTACAAAGACCAAGATCGACTTGGTCGACTTACATCATACCGCCCATGCCACCCATACCGCCCATGCCACCCATATCAGACATAGATGGAGCATCAGATGCTTTATCAGTGATCATCGCTTCAGTAGTGATCATAAGACCCGCTACAGAGGCTGCAAACTGAAGCGCTGAACGCGTTACTTTCGTTGGGTCAAGAATACCCATTGCAATCATATCGCCGTATTCACCCGTTGCAGCGTTGTAACCGTAGTTACCTTCGCCAGCACGTACGTTATTAGCAACAACTGAATCTTCTTCACCTGCGTTCTTAACGATTTGACGAAGTGGTGATTCCATTGCACGAAGTGCTAAACGGATACCGACAGTTTGCTCTTCGTTATCACCTTCAAGGTTAATAACTTTAGATGCTGCACGAATAAGAGCAACACCACCACCTGCAACAACACCTTCTTCAACTGCTGCACGCGTTGCATGTAATGCATCTTGAACACGGTCTTTCTTTTCTTTCATTTCAACTTCAGTTGCAGCGCCAACCTTAATAACCGCTACGCCGCCAGCAAGTTTAGCTACACGCTCTTGAAGTTTTTCTTTATCGTAGTCAGAGGTTGCATCTTCAATCTGTTGACGAATCTGTGCAACACGACCTTTGATCATTGTTTCGTCACCAGCACCATCAATGATAGTAGTGGTTTCTTTTGTAATCGTAATACGTTTTGCTTGACCAAGATCTTCTAGCTGAACTTTCTCAAGCTCTAAGCCAATCTCTTCAGAGATAACAGTACCAGCGGTTAGTACTGCGATATCTTGTAGCATTGCTTTACGACGATCACCAAAGCCAGGCGCTTTAACAGCAGCAACTTTAACGATACCGCGCATGTTATTTACAACCAATGTTGCTAGCGCTTCGCCTTCAACGTCTTCTGCAACGATAAGTAGTGGACGAGAAGCTTTAGCTACGCCCTCTAGTGCTGGAAGAAGTTCACGGATATTTGAAACTTTCTTATCAACCAATAGGATGAATGGGCTGTCTAAATCTACAGAGCCCGCTTCTTGGTTATTAATAAAATATGGAGATAGGTAACCACGGTCAAACTGCATACCTTCAACAACATCTAGCTCGTCTTGAAGTGCTTGACCTT
Source organism: Photobacterium carnosum (assembly GCF_021236965.1). Classification (NCBI taxonomy): domain Bacteria; kingdom Pseudomonadati; phylum Pseudomonadota; class Gammaproteobacteria; order Vibrionales; family Vibrionaceae; genus Photobacterium; species Photobacterium carnosum. The sequence continues at coordinate 19,257 of NZ_WMDN01000020.1, forward strand.
CTTCAACCGTAATAACACCATCACGGCCTACTTTTTCCATTGCTTCTGCAATAAGGTTACCAACAGTTGTGTCAGAGTTTGCAGAGATAGTACCTACTTGTGCGATAGCTTTAGTATCAGCACAAGGTACAGACAATGTTTTTAGTTCTGCAACCGCAGCAATAACAGCTTTGTCGATACCGCGCTTAAGATCCATTGGGTTCATGCCAGCAGCAACGGCTTTTAAACCTTCAGCGATAATCGCTTGTGCAAGTACTGTTGCTGTTGTTGTTCCGTCGCCCGCCGCGTCATTCGCTTGTGAAGCAACTTCTTTAACCATTTGTGCGCCCATGTTTTGGAACTTATCTTCCAATTCAATTTCACGCGCTACAGATACACCATCTTTAGTGATAGTGGGTGCACCAAATGATTTATCAAGCACAACATTACGACCTTTTGGACCTAATGTTACTTTTACCGCATCAGCCAGAATGTTAACACCTTCTAGCATTTTAATTCGAGCGTCGTTACCAAACTTAACGTCTTTAGCAGCCATCTTGGGATTTCCTTTCTTAATTTTTAATTTAATGTGATCGGATTATTCAACGATTGCCATAATGTCATTTTCAGACATGATAAGAACTTCTTTACCGTCAATTTTTTCAGTTTTAGTGCCGTAGCCTTCTGCAAAAATAACCACATCACCTACTTGTACATCAAGTGGTTGTACGGTGCCATTTTCAAGAATGCGGCCTTTACCTACTGCAAGAATTTTACCGCGAGTAGATTTTTCAGCCGCAGAACCAGTTAGTACAATGCCACCGGCAGACTTAGATTCAACTTCTTGGCGTTCAACGATAACACGGTCGTGTAAAGGACGAATTTTCATTGGTCGTCTCTCCTGATAATTAAGGTAATGTTCATGATTTGAAGCCCACAAGCTTTCACTTGTATGACTTTCTATATGGGTAAGATGTTGGGTCTAATTTCTAAATCGCAAGGTTTAGGCAGCTTTTTTTTGTTATTTATTTGAGAAATTTTGCCCGATCACACACTTTGCATTAGGGTATGCAAGCATCCTTATTTTGAGACCACTATGGCAACACTACTCAAGTCAGATAAACATGGATTATTATCGGCCCCCATTCCTGATGCATTACGTCGTTTAACGGTGCCAATGGTATTTGGTATGGTCGCGATTTTAATGTTTAATTTAGTCGATACTTTTTTCATTTCACGCTTGGGCACTAATGCACTCGCCGCTGTGAGTTTTACCTTTCCCGTCACCTTTGGCTTGAACTGTATCACCATGGGCATGAACGTTGGTATCTCAACCAGTATTGGACGAATGCTCGGTCAAGGTAATAGCCACAGTGCTGCTCGCATAACCACTCATGGACTATTACTCAGCCTATTGTTAATGATTATTGGCTCGATCATTGGCTTACTCACCATTAAGCCATTATTTACCTTAATGGGAGCGTCAAGTGAGTTATTACCCATTATCGAGCAATACATGACGGTGTGGTATATCGCGATCCCTCTACTAGTGATCCCAATGGTGGGTAATAGTGCTATTCGTGCAACTGGAGATGCTAAAAATCCTGCTAAGATCATGGTGATCGCTGGCATAATTAACGGCTTGTTAGATCCGCTATTGATCTTTGGTTATGGCTCTTTTCCTGCATTAGGAGTTAAAGGTGCGGCCATTGCCAGTGGTATAAGTTGGATATTTGCACTTATTGCTTCACTGCATCTACTTTATAACCGCGAAAAATTACTGATTTTGCCGCAATGGCATTTATTAAAAAGCGATTGGCAGCAAATATTGCATATTGGTGTGCCTGCCAGTTTATCAACCGCACTTAATCCGCTCTCTGGTGCATTATTAATGGCCATGCTTGCTAGCCAAAGCACCGCATCCGTTGCGGCTTATGGTGCAGCAATGAGAGTTGAATCATTATTGGTCATTGTAATGATGGCACTCAGCTCGGCATTAATGCCTTTTATGGCGCAAAACTTAGGGGCGAAAAAGCCACAACGCGCATTTAGTGCATTATTTACCGCCATGCACTTTGCTATCGGATTTCAATTGTTGGTATTTATTGCCATGGTGCCACTCAGCATGCCATTAGCCGCACTATTTTCAAAAGATGTCATCGTTCAAAATCAACTATGGCATTATTTATTAGTCGTTCCCGCCAGTTATGGATTACAGGCTATTTGTATGTTGCTAATTAGCGCGCTGAATGCCTTACATAAAACGATTAATGCGCTATGTTGGAATCTATTACGACTTTTTGTGTTACTCGTACCCGCGGCATGGATAGGCAGTTATATTTATGGTACCGAAGGATTATTTATTGGTATTACTATCGCAAATATCATCAGTGGTATTGGTGCTTATTGTTATGCACTAAAACTCCGTAAAAATATGCTTTCGCCACCTTAATTAATATGAATAGCATGAATAAAAAAAAGCAGCCGAAGCTGCTTTTTTTATTAGTAACATATTAGCTTATTTCATGTTTCATTTACGGTAAACGATGATTTGAATTGTTATTGTTATGGTCATCTTTACGTTCATACTCACCATCAAACACATCACCGTTAGCAGCATCATGTGAATGAGTATGATGTTCAAACCCCTCACCAAAGTGATTAAAACCATGTTGAAGCGTTACTTTTCGCATTAATAATTGCGCGATTTTAGTCCTTGATGGTGGCAATAATAATATTATCCCTAACGCATCTGTCATAAATCCTGGGGTTAATAATAACACTCCAGCCACCGCTAATAGCATCCCTTCAACAATTTCTTGGGTTGGCATTTGACCCTGTTGTAACTTACGCTGAACGGAAGTTAAGGTTGCAATCCCTTGACTTCGGACTAACGATGCACCAATAACTGCAGTAAAAAAAACAATCGCAATTGTTGGCCATAAACCTAATAACCCTCCAACTTGAATAAACAAGCCAATTTCAACCATTGGCACCACAATAAACAGCAACATTAATAGTGGAAACACAAATACCTCCCTTACTTAAATAGTTTTACGCTAACGCATAACAACAAATATTACCTAATCATTACTCTCACTAACCCATGACCCATTTCATTGAACTATCAACATGTATTAACAAATAATACAACATTACAATTTGAATTCGGTCCAAAAATACTTATAACACCCTTACATTTTGTTCACATCCTGTCATCTTTATTCATTTTATGGGTAAAAAGACGTGCTACTGTTAACAGAAACTGTGAAAGAGATCGCGTTTCTGTGCAAATATTAACAAGCTCTCTTAAAAAGTGATCTGGATTATGTTTTTAGCGGTTGAGGGGAGTATTATCGGCACCAATTAAGGTGTCAGGTATGATCATCTTGCCACAATTTTGCGACAATGGATTATCGCTATAACTGTTGGCTTACTTATTGATTTTTAATTACAAAGTTTCGTAAAGGGCTATATTATGTCTCAGATGATTGATCTTGAAAAAAACAATGCAACAATCAATGTAGCAACACGTATAGAAGAAGATCTACTTGGCGAACGCCATGTTCCCGCGGATGCTTATTGGGGTATCCATACTTTACGTGCAATTGAAAACTTCAATATTTCAAGCACAACAATTTCTGATGTTCCTGAACTTGTACGTGGCATGGTCTTTACCAAAAAAGCCGCAGCAATGGCCAACAAAGAGCTTGGCGCTATTCCTTCAGATATCGGTAATTACATTGTTCAAGCGTGTGATCTTATTCTTGAAACTGGACGTTGCATGGATCAATTTCCATCAGACGTTTTCCAAGGTGGCGCAGGCACATCTGTTAACATGAACACTAACGAAGTTATCGCTAACCTTGCACTTGAAATTATGGGTGAAGAGAAAGGTCGCTACGATATCGTTAACCCAAATGATCATGTAAACAAATCACAATCAACTAACTGTGCTTACCCTACCGGTTTCCGCGTAGCTGTTTACAACAGCATCATTAGCATGCTAGAAGCACTAGATTACCTAAAAACAGCATTTGATGTTAAAGCAACTGAATTTGCTAGCATTCTTAAAATGGGCCGTACTCAACTTCAAGACGCAGTGCCTATGACTGTCGGTCAAGAATTCCATGCATACGGCGTATTATTAAAAGAAGAAATTAAAAACCTTCAATACACTGCACAACTATTGCTTGAAGTTAACTTAGGTGCAACAGCGATTGGTACTGGTCTAAACGCAGCTACTGGTTACCAACAATTATCAGTTCAGCGTCTTGCTGAAATCACAGGTTTACCTGTTGTTGCTGCAGAAGATTTAATCGAAGCAACATCAGACTGTGGCGCTTACGTAATGGTTCACGGTGCGCTAAAACGTACTGCAGTTAAATTATCTAAAATTTGTAACGACTTACGTTTACTTTCTTCAGGCCCACGTACTGGTCTAAACGAAATTAACCTACCTGAAATGCAAGCCGGCTCTTCAATCATGCCAGCTAAAGTAAACCCTGTTATCCCTGAAGTGGTTAACCAAGTTTGCTTTAAAGTTATTGGTAACGACACCACGATTACTTTTGCAGCAGAAGCGGGTCAATTACAGTTAAACGTAATGGAACCTGTTATTGGTCAAGCGATTTTCGAATCAATTAGCCTACTTAAAAATGCATGTATTAACCTACGTGATAAGTGCATTGAAGGTATTACAGTTAATAAAGAAGTGTGTGAAAGCTACGTATTTAACTCTATCGGTATCGTAACTTACCTAAATCCATTCATTGGCCACCACGAAGGTGACATTATTGGTAAGATTTGTGCAGAAACAGGTAAGAATGTACGTGAAGTCGTACTTGAGCGTGGATTACTGACTGAAGAGCAATTAGATGATATCTTCTCCATCGAGAACTTAATGCATCCTCAATATAAAGCTAAACGTTATAACTAAATACGTTAGCTCCTGAGAATACCAGCGGATTGTCACTTGATTATCCGCTTTTTTTTTGCAACTAAATCCTCCCTTATTTTGATCTTTTAAACTTTTAGACAGGAAAAATTCTATGATTGGAATTGAACTCTTGGTCGTTCTGGGCTTTATTTATTTAGGCTCTAGAATTGGCGGTATTGGTATCGGTTTTGCCGGCGGTGCTGGTGTGTTAGTGTTATCCCTCGTTTTTGGTATGCCCACCAGTGAATCATTAATCCCTATCGATGTTATTTTAATTATCATGTCAGTGATCACAGCCATTGCCGCAATGCAAGTTGCCGGTGGTATGGATTGGCTAGTAGAAATTGCTGAAAACTTCCTTCGTAAACACCCTAAACGCATTACTTTCTATGCACCTATCGTTACTTATTTAATGACAATGTTAGCAGGTACTGGACACACTGCTTTTTCAACCCTCCCTGTTATTGCTGAAGTAGCTAAAGGCCAAGGCATTCGCCCTTCTCGCCCTCTTTCTATTGCAGTTATTGCCTCACAAATAGCAATTACTGCCTCACCTATTTCAGCAGCAGTCGTCTTCTTCTCAGGAATCCTTGAACCAGTAGGCGTAAGCTACATAACGTTATTAAGCATTTGTATTCCAACTACCTTTATTGCCTGTATGGTCGGCGCTTTTGTGGCTAACTTTATGGGTTGTGAGCTAAAAGACGATCCTGTTTATAAAGATCGTTTAGCTAAAGGCTTGGTCAATATTGAACAAGCAGGTAAACGTGAAATTAAACCAACAGCACGCAAAGCGACTTATATCTTTATTACCGCGATTGTACTTGTAGTTTGTTATGCCGCCGCTATCTCTAATTCTATCGGTTTAATTACTCATCCAACATTGGGTCGTAACGAAGCGATTATTGCGGTAATGCTAACATCAGCAGCAGCAACGGTATGGATCACTAAAATTGATGCAGCTGAAATCCCATCAGCAGCAACGTTCCGTTCAGGCATGACTGCTTGTATTTGTGTCCTTGGTGTAGCATGGCTAGGCGCAACCTTTGTAAATGGTCACGTAGATGGTATTAAAGAAGTCGCTGGCTCGTTATTAAGTAGCCATCCTTGGATGCTAGCATTAGTTTTATTCTTTGCTTCAATGCTACTTTATTCACAAGGCGCAACAACGACTGCATTAATGCCAGCCGCACTCGCTATTGGTGTAGCGCCATTAACAATGGTTGCTTCTTTTGCAGCGGTAAGTGCTTTATTTGTATTGCCAACTTACCCAACACTATTGGCCGCAGTAGAAATGGATGATACTGGCTCAACGAGAATTGGTAACTTGGTCTTTAACCACCCATTCTTTGTTCCAGGGGTTGTTACCATTTCTACATCAGTGGCTTTAGGCTTCTTATTCGGTAGCTTTATTTTATAATTGACGACTGATACTCAGTAATTAAAAGCTGCTTTCGAGCAGCTTTTTTTTTGCAGGTCATAAATAATGGCTAAGCTAATTATAGAACCATATGTAATTATGTATAACGAAGACTAACGATAATAAGGATGTTATTTGATGGCTAATATTAAAATAAAATACGCCTTAGTGATATTAATCATAACGATCATAGCCATAGTGAGTGGCTACTTACTTAATAATAAACCGACACCCACTGCGCTTACATTTACAGCCGTAAACTCAATTTCAGAATTAAAACATGCTCTTAAAACAGCCGCTCAACAACAACGTCCAGTGCTACTCGATGTTTATGCAGAATGGTGTTCCCCCTGCATAGCGCTAACTCAACAGACCTTTCCTGCAGCCAATGTTATTCCACAACTCAATAAATTCACTCGCCTAAAAGCCAATGTTACCGCTAATTCCAGCGCTGATATTGCATTAATGCAATACCTCGAAGTGATCGGTTTTCCAAGCTTATTATTTTGGGACTCTCAAGGTAATCCATTACCACAGATAAAAATAAGTGGCTTTATAAATGCTGAAAATTTTAGTCATCATTTACAACAATCAATCATTTTTCCCTCATCATCACCTGTCTCACAAAATAACGCGCAATAACAAATCAAATTACAAAAGTGAGCCCTCAAGCATGATCAAGATCCAATCTCAACAGTGACTAAATTGCGCCTTTGTTACTGAAATGTTAGCGTGAAAAACTAATAACAAGAATAGGTTCAACTATGGACGTTCAATACACCATCGTTATCGCTGATGATCACCCATTGTTTCGTAGTGCCCTCTTTCAATCAATTCACATGGCTATCAGCAGTGCCAACCTCTTAGAAGCTGACTCACAGAATTCTTTATTTTCACTGTTAGAAAAAATAGGGGATATCGACTTATTATTACTTGATCTAAAAATGCCCGGATCCAGTGGTATGTCAGGGTTAATCCAATTACGCCAACAATACCCAGAACTGGCTATTGTGGTCATTTCTGCCAGTGAAGAAAACGAAGTAGTGCAACAAGTTTATAATCATGGTGCATTTGGTTTTATTCCTAAATCCAGTGACATGCAGACATTATTAAATGCCTTAAAACAAATTCTTAATGGCGAACCTTATTTCCCAACGACGATCAATAACAATAACTTTCACCAACAACAGCTTACAACAAAAATTGCAGCGTTAACCCCTCAACAATATAAGGTGTTGACCATGTTAACTGAAGGCTTATTAAACAAACAAATTGCCTCTGTTCTCAATATCTCAGAAGCGACGATCAAAGCACATTTAACCGCAATTTTTCGCAAACTTGAGGTTAAGAACCGCACTCAAGCAGTGATATTATTACAACAGTTCGACATTAGTTAGTTCGACGTATAATAAGCTTTACGCTCAAATGTCATTATGTACTTATTATTATCAATCTTAATAATGACGCTCTAATTTAAGCGTCATTTTATTTTTCAAACATTAAACACTGGTTTAATATTGCTCTTAACTTCAGTGGCTTAATAGGCTTACTTAGAAAACTAAAACCTTGTTGACGGATCATTGCTTGATTCTCAGTCAACCGGTCAGCACTGATCACCACGCCCTTAAAATGCAAGCCTAATTGAGATCGGCATATCTGCAAAATCTCTAGCCCTGTTTGTTGTTTTGCAAGATGATAATCACTTAAAATCACATCAGGTCGCCAACCATCTGTTAATAATTGCAAGGTTTGAGCTTTATTTTCAGCAACACGCACCTCACAATGCCATTGCTCTAATAAGGTCATCATCGCAACTAATATCTTCGGCTCATTATCAATACATAGCACTTTTAGTCCGGTCAATAACACATTACCTGTAGAAGATAATGGCGACGGTTGTAACGACAACATCGAGGGCATACCCCTTGGAACTGATAATGAAAATACGGTTCCTTGTTGAGGCCATGAATGAAAGCTTAATGGATGATTTAATACCCGAGAAATCCCGCGTGCAATCGCAAGCCCCAACCCTAAGCCATGCTCTGCACCCGTTTGATCCATTCGAGTAAATTCATCAAAAATATTCGCTTGTTTCTCCGTTGGAATCCCTGGCCCATTATCCCAAACCTCAATTAATAGCCGCTCACCCTGTCGACGTACACCTAATAACACCCGTCCTTTTGGATTATAGCGAAACGCATTGGTTAAGAAATTTTGTAATACTCGGCGTAATAATTTACTGTCCGAAACGATTACTGCCTCACTCATTACCACACTAAAATCAAGCTGCTGTTGTTGAGCTAATACGCCAAATTCAGCCTGTAATACACTCAATACATCACTGACTCGTAATGGCACAATATGAGCTTCCAGCTTACCGGCTTCTAAGCGTGAGACATCTAATAGATCACCAATCAAATCTTCAGCGGCACTTAACGCACTGGTGATATGAGCAGCTAAACGAGCGCTTTGTTGTCCCTCATTTACTTCAACTAATGATGATGAAAATAATCGGGCGGCGTTAAGCGGTTGCATTAAATCATGGCTGACCGCGGCTAAGAATCGGCTTTTAGAATGCGCTTGTGCTTCTGCCTGTTGCGTCGCAACAACCAATTTTTTATTGAGTTGTTCTAATTGCTGAGTGCGCTTTTTAACGCGAGCTTCTAGGTTTTCATTTGATTCTTTTAATGCCATTTCAGCTTGGCGAAACACCGTAATATCACTGAAACTCATCACAAAGCCACCACTTGGCATAGGGTTACCTTGCACCTCAATCACTTGTCCATCAGCACGAACTCGGGATGAAATATGCGGAGTTCTTTGTTGTAGATGCTGGATCCGTTTGGCTACATGCTGTTCCGAATCACCACTGCCACATAATCCTTGATTAGCGTTATGCCGAATCAAATCAGCAATCGGGCATCCCACCTGAATTAATCCCACCGGAAATGAAAATAATTCAAGGTAGCGTTGATTCCATGCCACCAGCCGTAATTGGTTATCAACCACAGCGATGCCTTGGCTAATATGTTCAATTGCGCCTTGTAATAAACCGCGACTAAAATCAAACATCTCCGATGCTTCGTCAACAATGGTCACAACATCGTCTAATTGCATGTCACGACCTTGCAATGCAGAGGTAAGTACTAACTTTGCTGATAAGTCACCAAAAACAGACGCTAGCACTTGCTCTGTATATGAAATGATTGTTGGTGATGCTTGTTGTTCAGCGACAAGCTGACATTGTTGTTGCTTTGAAAATAGGGCAAAAGCGTGTTGAATACGTTTACGACCAACAAACCTTGCCGCTAAGATTTCTAGCTCCCTCACTGTAATTTTTGTATCCATTATCAACGTCCCTCAATGATCCTTATTCCACTGTAACGGAGTTATTAACCTTGGCTCAATTGAGGTCGGTCATAAATAAGAGCTAGGGCTTATTTTCATCAAATACCGCCACCATTGTTAACCACAAAAAAAGCGAGTCCATTAATGGACTCGCTTATCACCGCTATTTAGATTTTACTCATGCTTAATTCATTTGTGGCGTTAAAGTCTGCGGTTGCTCATCGGGTAATGGTAAACGAATAAAGAATACCGGCAGTGCCATTACCGCCATGATCCAGAACACATCAGCGCCCCAATCGCCATAAACCCAACCACTGATCGAGGTTAAAACAGCCATCACCGCCCCTAACGGAATCGCATTATACAACGACTGTAGTGCCACCATATGATTGCTAGGTGAACGCTCAATATAACGAATAGCTGCTAGGTGAGCCGCTGCAAATGTCACGCTGTGTAATGACTGCACCGCAAACATTGCCCACTGATCAGTAATAGTCGCCGTTAAGCCCCAACGTACTAATACGCCAACGGCCGCCAAGCGGAACATATTGTTAATCGACCAGTTAGCAAATAAGCGCTTACTTACCAGGAACATCCCCACTTCAGCGGCAACACTAAAACTCCATAAATAACCAATGACAGATTCATCAAAACCTATTTTCTGCCAATAAATCGAACTAAAACCATAATATGCCGCATGACTGCCCTGCAATAATGCTGTAATTAACATCAATTTAATCACTGAGCTATCACGTAGAATATGCATTAATGCGGGACGAACTTGCTGATGACTATTAACATCAACAGGCATAACTACGGGATTACGAGCAGCCATGATTTGTGCAAAACCTAAACCAGCTAAAGCTACCCACGGAATAATATCAGCCCCATAACGCTGAGCTAATACACCCACAACGGTTGAGCCAGCAATAAACGCAATTGAGCCCCACAAGCGAGTACGACCATAATCTAAATGACCTTCTTTGGCATAGTGGTTAGTAATAGCATCTGAAATGGGTACGATTGGCCCTGCGGATAAATTAAAGAGTACCGTTACCGCAGCTAAAGCCCAAAGGTTGCCACCACAAATAATATAGATAATACAGGCCACCAGCCCGAGTAACGTAAACCCTCGCAAGGCAGGAATTAAATGTTCAACTTTATGGATCCTTGGCGTAATAACTAAGTTAGCAATACAACGCACCGCAAAGCCCAAACCAAGTAGTAAACCAATATCAGAGTCATCGACGCCTATATGTTTAAACCAAATAGCCCAGAAAGGTAGATACACCCCATAAGAAAAGAAAAATCCCAATAGATATTGGGATGTCCAACCATAAGGCTTACTTTTAAACATAATAGGTCTCAAAATGTGGTAGATGAAAAACGGCTCTATTATGCCGTAAAGCAACCACTAATCTGTAATCGTTCGGTAATGTTCATCTTAAAATAACAAACATTTACAACCTAAATGCGACGACTGTCACACTCAATCCCAACCTCACGATAAACCAAACAACTTAAGCTGCGCACAAAATACAATGTAACCCCATGCAACAGCTCAATGGGATCAAATTACACCGAGATCTCATCCTAAAGTCTAATTGTCGTAAATCATATAATCCTCCACTTTAACCATTAACACGGCTTAGACCGTTGTTTGTTCTGTATAGCAAACACCACCCAATAGGGAAAGAACTCAAGGAGAACAAGGATGAGTGAGGTTCATATTTATCCAGTTGATAGTGCAATAGCGAATAGTGCCCATATTAACGACGACCAATATGGTGAGATGTACCAACAATCAACGATTAATCCGCAAGGCTTTTGGCGTCAACATGGTCAAATCATTGATTGGATCACCCCTTACACTAAAGTAAAAAACACCTCATTTGATAGTGGTCATGTCAGCATAAAATGGTTTGAAGATGGTGAACTTAATGTGTCGGCCAATTGTATTGATCGCCATCTGGCTGATCGTGGCGATCAAGCGGCGATTATTTGGGAAGGTGATGATCCTAATGATGATGCGACCCTAACCTATAACGATCTTTACCAACAGGTATGTCAGTTTGCTAATGCCCTCAAAAGCCAAGGCGTACGTAAAGGCGATGTGGTCTGTCTCTACATGCCAATGGTCGCAGAAGCCGCCGTTGCCATGCTGGCATGCACCCGTATAGGCGCTGTGCATACTATCGTCTTTGGTGGTTTTTCCCCAGAAGCCCTTGCTGGACGTATTATTGATTCTAACGCCAAAGTAGTGATCACCGCCGATGAAGGGATTCGTGGTGGCAGGGCTGTACCATTAAAGCAAAATGTTGATGATGCACTCGCTAACCCACTGGTTACTAGTATTGAGAAAGTAGTCGTGTTTAAACGCACCGGTGGCAATGTTGAATGGCACAGTGAACGTGATGTGTGGTGGCACCAAATAACAGCAGTCGCTTCTAACCACTGTGTACCTGAACCAATGAATGCTGAAGATCCGCTGTTTATTCTCTACACATCAGGTTCAACAGGTAAACCTAAAGGGGTATTGCACACCACCGGCGGTTATCTGGTTTATGCCACCATGACCTTTAAATATGTTTTTGACTATCAACCGGGTGAAGTCTATTGGTGTACTGCCGATGTCGGCTGGATCACAGGTCACAGCTATTTAGTTTATGGCCCCCTCGCGAATGGCGCGACCACCGTTTTATTTGAAGGTGTGCCTAATTATCCATCCACCAGCCGTATGAGCGAAGTGGTTGATAAACACCAAGTCAACATTCTCTATACTGCCCCCACCGCGATTCGCGCTTTAATGGCCAAAGGCAATGATGCGATCAAAGGTACCAAGCGTTCATCATTACGGATCATGGGATCTGTCGGTGAGCCGATAAACCCTGAAGCATGGGAATGGTATCACCGCACCATTGGTAATAGTCGTTGCCCGATTGTCGATACGTGGTGGCAAACAGAAACAGGTGGCATACTTATCAGCCCACTTCCTGGTGCAACCGCCCTCAAGCCGGGTTCAGCCACACGGCCATTTTTTGGTGTACAACCAGCACTGGTTGATAATGTAGGTAATATTTTAGCAGACGCCACTGATGGTAACTTAGTGATAACCGATTCATGGCCGGGACAAATGCGGACGTTATGGGGCGATCACGAACGCTTTGAACAAACCTACTTCTCAACCTTTCCCGGAATGTATTTCTCTGGTGATGGCGCTCGTCGCGATGAGGATGGTTATTACTGGATCACGGGGCGTGTTGATGATGTACTGAATATTTCAGGTCACCGTATGGGTACGGCTGAAATTGAATCGGCTCTAGTGGCTTTTGATAAAATAGCGGAAGCTGCAATTGTGGGTGTACCTCATGCCATAAAAGGTCAAGCTATCTATGCTTATATCACTCTTAATGACGGTGAATATCCAAGTGCCGAATTACACAAACAAGTCAAAGATTGGGTTCGAAAAGAAATAGGGTCCATTGCCACCCCAGATTTTCTTCACTGGACTGATTCATTACCAAAAACCCGTTCAGGAAAAATTATGCGCCGTATTCTACGTAAAATTGCTACGGGTGATACGAGCTCTCTTGGTGATACCTCAACACTCGCCGATCCCAGTGTGGTTGATAAACTGATTGCAGAAAAACAGCAATTACTTTAACTCCGATTAACGATGAACAAAAAATCCATTTAACTGAAATCAAAAGACCACGAGCGTGGTCTTTTTTTATGCAGTTATTAATGATAATTTAAAATGAATTCAGCTTAGGATAAGCAACTTAACGCTAAAGTATCGCGTTAATCTGTTCGATATCGATAATATTTATTGAAATAGCACTATTAAATAAGTACATAAATCATCTTTTTTAAGCTCAATTATCACACCGTAATAATAACGGACAAAAACACAGTTTTATTACTAAATTCTTGCACTTAGTTACGTTACATTGACGTAGGATGAACGTATTAACATCTACTAACATTCTTATAACGGCTTACACATGTTCGCGCAAAAAGTGGTGATTAGACCAGTATTTTGCTGCGATTTGCGTTGAATTCTCTATAATTGGTTCACTATTAATGTTTGGTAGTAAAGAAAAGGACACATGGACGTCAACTTGCAGATAGCAACAAGTTGTTCGAGTTTAGCTTTATAAACAAGTGATGAGACCTCAAAATGCCAACCATTAAACGCATTTTATTGATTAATGGACCTAACCTAAATTTACTAGGTATACGTGAGCCTGAACATTATGGTCAGCAAACACTGACGCAACTGGTTCATAAATTAACGACTAAAGCCATCGATTTAGGTGTGACATTAGAACACATTCAATCAAATGCAGAACATGAGTTAATTGATGCTATTCACCAAGCTTACGCTAACGTGGATTTTATTATAATAAACCCAGCAGCTTTCACTCACACTAGCATTGCTATTCGTGATGCCTTACTTGGAGTTGCTATTCCGTTTATTGAAATACATTTATCTAACGTTCACGCACGTGAACCTTTTCGTCATCACTCTTACTTATCGGATAAAGCCGTTGGAGTGATTTGCGGCCTTGGCCCAGACGGTTATGAATTCGCCCTACAGGCAGCAGTTAATCGCCTGCATGCTGATAGCTAACTGAACAATATATAAAGAGAAAAATAATGGACATTCGTAAAATTAAGAAGCTAATTGAACTGGTTGAAGAATCTGGTATTGCAGAGTTAGAAATTTCTGAAGGTGAAGAGTCAGTTCGAATCAGTCGTAATGTGCCTGCATCAGCAATGCCACAACAGTATGCTGTTGCCCCTATGGCTGCACCTGTTCAAGCAGCACCTGTCGTGGAAACACCTGCAACATTCCAAGCACCAACAGCGCCTGCTGTTGCACCAGGTCATCAAATTCTTTCTCCAATGGTCGGTACGTTCTACCGTGCACCAAGCCCAGAAGCAAAGAACTTTGCTGAAGTAGGTCAATCAGTCAACATTGGCGATACACTATGTATCGTTGAAGCAATGAAAATGATGAACCAAATTCAAGCAGATAAAGCAGGTAAAGTTATTGCTATTCTTGCTCAAGAAGGCGATGCAATTGAATTCGACCAACCGCTTGTAATCATCGAGTAATCGAGGCTCCTGGCTATGTTAGACAAATTAGTAATTGCGAATCGAGGTGAAATTGCACTTCGAATTCTTCGCGCATGTAAAGAATTAGGTATTAAGACCGTTGCGGTTCACTCAACCGCTGACCGTGATCTTAAACACGTACTATTAGCAGATGAATCCGTTTGTATTGGTCCCGCTCGTAGTATCGATAGTTACCTTAATATTCCTCGTATTATCAGTGCAGCAGAAATCACAGGCGCAGTAGCGATTCACCCTGGCTACGGTTTCCTATCTGAAAATGCTGATTTTGCAGAACAAGTTGAACGTTCAGGCTTTATTTTTGTGGGCCCTAAAGCAGAAACCATTCGTCTAATGGGCGATAAAGTTTCAGCGATCAGCGCCATGAAAAAAGCCGGTGTACCTTGTGTACCCGGTTCTGATGGTCCACTTGATGACGATGAAGCGAAAAACAAATCTTTCGCTAAACGTATTGGTTACCCAGTTATCATTAAAGCCTCTGGTGGCGGCGGTGGTCGTGGTATGCGTGTTGTACGTTCTGAAAATGAACTGACTGAAGCGATTGCTATGACCCGCGCGGAAGCAAAATCTTGCTTTAATAATGACATGGTTTACATGGAAAAATACCTTGAAAACCCACGTCATATCGAAGTACAAATCCTTGCTGACGGCCAAGGTGGTGCAATCCATTTAGGTGAGCGTGACTGTTCAATGCAACGTCGCCACCAAAAAGTGGTTGAAGAAGCACCAGCACCAGGTATTACTGAAGAAATGCGTAAATACATCGGTGAACGTTGTACGCGTGCATGTTTAGAAATCAATTACCGTGGCGCTGGTACGTTTGAATTTCTTTATGAAAATGGTGAGTTCTACTTCATTGAAATGAACACCCGTATTCAAGTTGAACACCCAGTCACTGAAATGATAACGGGTATTGATCTGATTAAAGAGCAATTACGTATTGCAGCTGGTCAACCATTATCATTTAGCCAAAAAGACATTCAAATTCGCGGCCACGCTGTTGAATGCCGTATCAATGCTGAAGATCCAGTGCGCTTCTTACCTTGCCCTGGCACTATCACGCGTTTCCACTCGCCAGGTGGCATGGGTATTCGCTGGGAATCACACATCTACACTGGCTACACTGTCCCTCCTTACTATGATTCAATGATCGGTAAGTTGATTGCGTATGGTGAAAACCGTGACGTTGCGATCTCACGTATGCGTAATGCATTAAGTGAATTGATCATTGACGGTATCAAAACAAATATTCCACTTCATCAAGAAATTATGACGGATGAAAACTTCAAAAAAGGTGGTGCTAACATCCACTACCTTGAGAAGAAGCTTGGTTTACAGTAATAACGTTATTTAACGTTAAAAAGGCTGCCTAAGGGTGGCCTTTTTTATTTTGAACATCAGCACATTTTATACGCGGCATACTAGACATGGCATAAAGCCCTATCTTTTGCCACAATAGCGCCCTTTTTTGATGACTATCACTGATCAGTCCTTTACTAATAATAACTGGAGAAACCGCATGAAAACGCTTTCTGCTCGCTACCGTCAAGCGCATAAAGAAGCGCGCTGGGCGATAGGACTCGCGTTAGCTTATTTTCTTTGGTGGTATGTTTCCGCCTATGGGTTTGCCCCCGCCATTAATGATCTCAGCATGCCTACTCTCTATTTTGGGTTCCCATTATGGTTTCTACTGTCATGCATTATCGGCCCAATTGTTTTTACCATTCTGTGTGCCTTAATGGTGAAATTTATTTACCGCGATCTCCCGCTTGAAATAACAGACGATAAACCACATGAATAGCCAACTTATCATTCCTTTAGTGTTGTATTTAGCCGCTGTTTTTGGCGTCGCACTTTATACCCGCCGTTTTCAAAGCAAAGGTAACTTTCTTACTGAATACCTTGTTGGTGGCCGCAGTATGGGAGGATTTGTATTAGCAATGACCCTTGCTGCCACTTATGCTAGTGCTAGTACTTTTATTGGCGGACCGGGTGCCGCTTATAAAATGGGGTTAGGCTGGGTATTACTCGCCATGATCCAACTTCCCGCAGCATGGTTAACCTTAGGCGTACTTGGTAAAAAATTTGCGATTGAATCTCGACGCCATAATGCGTTAACCCTCAATGATATTTTATACGCTCGCTACCAACATAAGGGTGTGGTGATCTTTGCTTCCTTGTCACTACTACTGGCCTTTTTTGGCACCATGGTTGTCCAATTTGTTGGTGGAGCCCGCTTATTACAAACAGTAACGGGGTTATCTTATACCCATGGCCTAATGCTATTTGCTATCACTGTCGGCCTCTATACCACCATTGGTGGCTTTAGAGCGGTAGTCATGACAGATACCATTCAAGGGATCATGATGATCATTGGTACGATCGCGCTGCTAGTTGGGATCGTTCATACTGGTGGCAGTATTGGGGCTCTCGTCACCAAACTGCATAGTATTGATCCAGCATTAGTCTCCCCTTATGGCCCCCACCACTTTTTAAGCCAACCATTTATGCTGAGTTTTTGGATTCTGGTCTGTTTTGGGGTTATCGGTTTACCACACGCCGCAGTACGCTGCATGTCTTATAAAGACAGTCGCTCACTGCACAAAGGAATGGTGATCAGTACTATTATGGTCGCGCTACTAATGTTTGGAATGCATTTAGCCGGTGCGCTAGGCCGCGCTATCGTGCCAAATATCGCCAGTCCCGATCAGATCATGCCAATCTTAATGGTGACAGTATTACCACCAGCAGTTGCAGGAATATTCTTAGCAGGCCCAATGGCAGCAATTATGTCGACCATTGATTCTCAATTAATTCAAGCGTCTGCAACCTTACTTAAAGATTTATATATTAATTATATCAATCCTAAAATTGCCGAGGGTGAAGCCGCTGAAACCAAGTTACCTAAATTATCATTATTGGTAACTGCTATTTTCTCAGCATTGGTTTTTGTGGCGGCAATGAACCCACCGAATATGATCATCTGGCTCAACTTATTAGCCTTTGGTAGCTTACAAGCTGTATTCCTGTGGCCTTTAGTATTGGGACTCTATTGGGAAAAAGCATCTGCAACTGGCGCTTTTGCATCAATGATTGTTGGACTGAGCACTTACCTAGCGCTGTCATTAGGCAAACCCGATATGGGAGGTATGCATGCCATCGTGCCGACATTAATTATAGGTCTAATCGCCTTTATTATCGGCAGTTATGTCCGTCCTAATAAACCGAAAATCACCGACGTTAACTGATTTTTGCCTATTAATTTAGCTAACATAACTAAAAATAAAAAAGAGAGTATCAGCAGATACTCTCTTTTTTTTATAGATTGTTTAGCATCTGCTAATGGGGATTGGTGAAATTTCATGCTAGACTGCGCCCCCTATGTTCAAGTAGTCACAAAATAAGCGAATAACCCATGCCTTGGATTCAAATTAAACTGAACGCTACTGCAGAAAACGCAGAAGCAATTGGCGACATGCTAATGGAAGAGACTGGTGCTCTATCCGCCACTTTCCTTGATGCACAAGACACGCCAGTTTTCGAGCCTATGCCAGGCGAAACCCGTTTATGGGGCGATACTGATGTGATTGGTTTGTATGATGCTGAAGCCGACATGGATTTCGTGCTGAACATGCTAAAAAATAGCCCACTAATTGCTGATGATTTTGCTTACAAAATCGAGCAGTTAGAAGATAAAGATTGGGAACGTGAATGGATGGATAATTTCCACCCAATGCGTTTTGGTCGCCGTTTGTGGATTTGCCCTAGCTGGCATGAAACACCAGACCCTGAAGCCGTCAATGTACTGTTAGATCCAGGTTTAGCATTTGGTACAGGTACTCACCCAACTACATCATTATGTCTTGAGTGGTTAGACGGTCAAGATTTAGTCGGTAAAACTGTGATCGATTTTGGCTGTGGTTCAGGTATTTTATCCATTGCAGCACTTAAGTTAGGCGCAGCAAAAGTAATCGGTATTGATATCGACCCACAAGCTATTTTAGCTTCTCGTGATAACGCTGAACGCAATGGTGTTTCTGGCGATCTAGAGCTATACCTACCACAAGATCAACCACAAGGCATTCAAGCAGATGTGGTTGTTGCTAACATTCTAGCCGGTCCATTGCGTGAATTATCACCAGTGATTAAGAGCTTAGTGAAAAATGGTGGCGACCTAGCAATCTCAGGTGTACTTGAAAGCCAAGCTGAAGATGTTGCGACCTATTACAGCGATGAAATCACATTAGATCCAGTAATGACACGCGAAGAATGGTGTCGTATCTCTGGTCATAAAGCATAAAAATCATGGTAATTGGTTGCTGCTGTTGATTATTATTAATTAATTTAGAGTGTCAATTGATTGAAAATCATGCGATTTTGACAAACAAAATCATCATGCTCAATTATTGGCCTTTTCAGCAGCGTAAAAAATGCGTAAAATGCGCGCCCTTACTGGCACAGTCAGGTAGAGACATTTTGCATATCGGTCCATATCAACTTAAAAACCAACTGATAGTCGCGCCAATGGCGGGTGTGACCGATCGGCCATTTCGTGAATTATGCCTTCGCTACGGCGCAGGCATGGCTGTTAGCGAGATGATGTCGTCGAATCCAGACCTCTGGAAAACGTCTAAATCGCTCAATCGTATGGTTCATGAAGGTGAATCAGGGATTCGTTCGGTTCAGATAGCAGGTGCTGATCCAAAATTGATGGCCGAAGCTGCGCAATTCAGTGTTGAAAACGGTGCGCAAATCATCGATATCAATATGGGATGCCCAGCCAAGAAAGTAAATAAACGATTAGCAGGTTCTGCACTACTGCAATATCCCCACCTTATCGAAGATATTCTTCGTACCGTCGTGGACGCAGTAGATGTTCCCGTTACGCTTAAAACCCGTACTGGCTGGGATCTCGATAATCGGAACTGTGTCAACATAGCCAAACTCGCCGAACAATGCGGCATACAAGCCCTCGCCCTTCATGGACGTACCAAGGCTTGCATGTACAAAGGTGAAGCGGAATATGACTACATTAGAGCGGTGAAACAAGCCATCTCGATCCCAGTTATTGCTAACGGTGATATCGATAGCCCGGAGAAAGCACGCTTTGTACTCGATTATACGGGTGCCGACGCTCTAATGATTGGCCGACCTGCACAAGGGAAGCCGTGGATTTTTAGAGAAATCCACCATTACTTAACAACCGGTGAACACCTCGCTGCACCGTCAATAGACGAAATCAGCGAAATTATGTTGAGGCATGTTAAGGCACTTCATCAATTTTATGGTGATTACCTAGGATTACGCATTGCACGTAAACACGTGTCTTGGTATTTGAAAGAGCATGCACCAGCAGGTGATTTCCGCCGGACCTTCAACGCACTCGAGGATGCTCAACAGCAAATCGATGCGCTGCAAGGCTACTTCGAAAACGTTGCATAAATACTAGAAGAGCTTACAGAATTATGTTCGAACAAAATCTGACTTCCGAAGCGTTAACAGTTACAACTGTAACTTCACAAGACCAAATCACACAGAAACCATTACGTGATTCAGTGAAGGCATCCCTTAAAAACTACCTTGCTCAATTAAATGGTCAGGAAGTCGACGATCTGTACGAGCTTGTGCTTGCAGAAGTTGAACAACCACTACTAGACACCATTATGCAGTACACTCGCGGTAACCAAACTCGCGCTGCAACCATGATGGGTATCAACCGTGGTACGCTACGTAAGAAACTAAAGAAATATGGCATGAATTAAACCAATTTGGTTTAATAATTGTAAAAAAGCCCATTTCATCATCACGATGAAATGGGCTTTTTCGTTATCGAAAGAACAGATTAATCAGCATATTATTACACTATTATTTCGTTGTGATTTAGCGGCTCATTATTATTTATTTTCAGCCGTATCAGTCGATATTAAAAAATCATATTTAAATGTTTTTTGAATATTACCACATTGATTACATACAAAAAGGCGTCGCACCCATAGTCGTTGAAAAAATTTACGATGTACTCGCTCTACATCGTACGAATAACAACACTGACATTGGTGCATATTACAAATCCTTTAAAAAATTAAATTCCTTATAAGTATATAGTTGAAGATGAAAAATAAACACAAAAACACATCAAGTTTCATATTGGAAAAATAAATTAACGTTATATTAGAATAACGTATTCAATAATAACCCCACATCTCATTATCTTAAAAGATCTTACATTCAATACACATTACTTACATGTAAGTAAAACAAATAATAGTACAGTTCAACATGTAATCCTCTCGCCACAACTTATCTGCCGCGACTCTGCTTAAACGTAACCCATAAAAAAAGCTTCGTCGTAACGAAGCTTTTTTACTGACTAATCGGCTTAAGGCAACTTATAGGTAGTCACATAAGTAAGCTGTAGTTTTGGTCACTTTAATGTGGAATGCGCTATCACCAGGAACTTCAAAATCATCACCAGCACCATATATTTCCCAATCAACATGACCTGGAAGTTTTACGGTAAGCTCACCTTTTACGACAGTCATACGCTCAGGGGCAGCGGTCGAAAACGTATATTCACCCGCAACCATCACACCAACACTGGCATGATCACCGGCTGATTCAAATCCAACAGATTTTACTTGGCCATCAAAATATTCATTCACTTTTAACATTGAATTTCCTTATTGCTAAACAGGTAAAGCAAATCTTCTAAGCCCAAAAACTATCACAATTTCAAATGAACCACTAACGATAAATATTCATCAAAAATATGATTGATAATGTCAAAAATACGACAAGTGATTAATCATCACAATGACATTGACCTAAATGACAAGGCTCAGGTTTTACTTCAGGATTCGCCATATCATCGCTGTAATTTAACGCGCCAAGAATAGAGCAATGGCTAGCGTCATCATTACGATGACCACAACAAGCGTCATTGATCTTTTTTAAAGCGCCACGGATCCGTTGTAGTTCAGCAATTTTACTATCCACTTCATCTAATTTAGCCTGCGTGATCGCTTTAACTTCAGCACAACTATGTTGACTTGCTTCAAGTCGAATATCCAATAACTCACATATTTCACCGAGACTCAAACCGATCGCTTTCGCCCGTAAAATAAATTTAACCCGTGATAAATCATCCTCACTGTAGAGACGATAACCACTATCACTTCGACCCGCAGGTTCAATCAACCCATTCTTTTCATAAAAACGTAATGTATCACTACTGACATTACATAATTTTGCTAGTTGTCCTATTAAATACATTTAAACGTCCTTTCGAGTAACTCAATATTTCAGTGATCACACTCAAATAGCAAACGTTTGCGCAATAGCAATATTCATGTAGAATAGGCATCAGATTGATACATATCGTTTACTAATTCTTAGCTTTGCTCGATTTTAGCCGAGGATATTTCTCAACGCCAATCTAATCCCTGCGGATTGGTATTGAAAAATATCCTATTCACTGTGTATTAGAGAGATGGTAGCAATGGAAAACGTTCGTCCTATTCGCCGTGCGCTGCTTAGCGTATCCGACAAAACTGGTATTGTTGAATTCGCTCATGCCCTCGCCAACCGTGGTGTAGAAATTTTATCTACGGGTGGTACCGCTCGTTTACTTGCAGAACAAAACATTCAAGTCACTGAAGTTTCTGACTACACCGGTTTTCCTGAAATGATGGATGGTCGCGTCAAAACCCTTCACCCAAAAGTACACGGTGGCGTTTTAGGCCGTCGTGGTATTGATGACGTAATCATGGCACAACACGGTATTAATCCGATTGATATGGTGGTCGTTAACCTCTATCCGTTTGCTGAAACTGTTGCTAACCCAAATTGCAGTTTAGAAGATGCGGTCGAAAATATTGATATTGGCGGGCCAACCATGGTGCGCTCAGCCGCTAAAAACCATAAAGATGTCACAATTGTGGTTAATATTGATGATTATGATCGTGTTCTTACAGAAATGAGCGCCAATGATGGTTCACTAAGCCATGCTACTCGCTTTGATTTAGCCATTGCTGCGTTTGAGCATACTGCCGCCTACGATGGTATGATTGCTAACTACTTCGGTACTATGGTGCCTTCTTACGGCGATAACAAAGAAGGTGACCAAGAGTCAACATTCCCCCGCACTTTCAATCAACAGTTCGAGAAAAAACAAGACATGCGCTACGGTGAAAACAGCCACCAAGCAGCCGCATTCTATATTGAAGCACATCCACAAGAAGCCTCAGTAGCAACCGCAACGCAACTGCAAGGCAAAGCACTGTCATACAATAATATTGCCGATACTGACGCGGCACTTGAGTGTGTCAAAGAATTCGACCTTCCCGCTTGTGTGATTGTAAAACACGCCAATCCATGTGGGGTGGCTTTAGGTGATAACTTATTTGAAGCTTACGATCGTGCTTATAAAACCGATCCAACCTCTGCCTTTGGCGGCATTATTGCCTTCAACCGCGAACTTGACGCGGCAACCGCACAAGCGATTGTTGATCGTCAATTTGTTGAAGTGATCATTGCACCAAAAATATCAGCCCAAGCAACTGCGATTATCGCTGCCAAGAAAAACCTGCGTTTACTTGAGTGTGGCGAATGGTCAACCAAAACCACAGGCTTTGATATTAAGCGCGTTAACGGTGGTTTACTGGTTCAAGATCGCGATCAAGGCATGGTATCGCAAGACGATCTAACGGTGGTATCACAACGCCAACCAACGGCGGATGAGTTACGTGATGCTCTCTTCTGCTGGAAAGTAGCTAAATACGTTAAATCTAACGCGATTGTATATGCAAAAGGCAATATGACAATTGGTGTCGGAGCAGGTCAAATGAGCCGCGTGTATTCAGCTAAAATTGCGGGTATTAAAGCCGCCGATGAAAATCTAGAAGTCGCGGGTAGCGTGATGGCATCCGATGCTTTCTTTCCGTTCCGTGATGGTATTGACGCCGCCGCAGCAGCGGGTATTACTTGTGTGATTCAACCGGGCGGCTCTATGCGTGATGATGAAGTAATTACCGCAGCAGATGAACATGGCATGGCAATGGTCTTTACGGGCATGCGTCACTTCCGCCATTAATGCTTTGTAACCGATAAATATATTCAGACCCTCAATCAATGGTCTGAATATATTACGTTAATGTAATACCGTAGCACCTCATCAACGACAACATTCTTAACGTTTAATTTTAGCGCAGCACTCAAAGGGAAAATGATGAAAGTACTAATTATTGGTAATGGCGGCCGTGAACATGCACTGGGTTGGAAAGTGGCACAAAACCCTGATGTTGAAAAAATATTTATTGCCCCAGGTAATGCTGGTACTGCTCTTGAACCTACATTAGAAAATATCGATATTAGCGTTGAGAATATTACGGGTTTAGTTGAGTTTGCGCAGAACAACCACATTGAACTGACGATTGTTGGCCCAGAAGTTCCACTAGTTCTTGGTGTTGTTGATGCCTTTCGTACTGCTGGATTAGCCATTTTTGGCCCGACTCAAGCCGCTGCGCAACTTGAAGGTTCTAAAGCATTCACTAAAGATTTTTTAGCTCGCCACAACATTCCAACCGCTGATTACCAAAACTTTACTGAAATCGAACCCGCCTTGGCTTACCTAAAACAAAAAGGCGCACCAATTGTAGTTAAAGCCGATGGCTTAGCCGCAGGTAAAGGCGTGATTGTCGCCATGACAGAACAAGAAGCAGAAGCTGCCGTCCGCGATATGCTTGCAGGCAATGCCTTTGGTGAAGCGGGACATCGGGTCGTTATTGAAGAGTTCCTTGATGGCGAAGAAGCTAGCTTTATCGTCATGGTCGATGGTAAGAATGTATTGCCAATGGCCACCAGCCAAGATCATAAGCGTGTCGGTAATGCCGACACAGGCCCAAACACTGGCGGCATGGGCGCTTACTCACCAGCGCCCGTTGTTACGCAGGAAATTCATGATCGCGTAATGAAAGAAGTGATTTACCCGACAGTTGAAGGTATGGCAGCAGAAGGTGCACCTTACACAGGTTTTCTTTATGCGGGCTTAATGGTAATGGCTGACGGCACCCCGAAAGTGATTGAATACAACTGCCGTTTTGGTGATCCTGAGACCCAACCGATTATGCTACGGATGCAGTCTGATTTAGTTGAGCTTTGTTTAGCGGCAATTGATGGCAAACTTGATAGTGTTGAATCAAAATGGGATCCACGCGCGGCTATTGGGATCGTACTAGCCGCTGGCGGCTATCCTGCTGATTATCAAAAAGGCGACATTATTCACGGCTTACCTCAACAAGAGCGAGCGGGAGAGAAAATATTTCATGCAGGTACAACCAATAATGTTCACGGTGATGTAGTGACTAACGGTGGGCGAGTATTATGTGCCACGGCGATGGGTGATACAGTTCTAGCCGCTCAGCAACGTGCTTATGCGTTAGCACAGCAAATCTCATGGAATGGCATGTTCCATCGTGATGATATTGGTTATCGTGCCATTGCTCGCGAACAATAAACCCCATACTTCAATTCTAAAAAACGCGCTCTCAAGGCGCGTTTTTTTATGACTAATATTATTCATCAATCAGTATTGCTGTAAATCAGTCTTTCAATAAGTTGGGTGCCACCAAACACTGTTGCTGTTGGCGTTGCAATAACACGTCATCAACCACCAATTGCTGCTGTTGTAACTTACCACTTACCGCCATATACCCCTGACCCGATAATTTATCAGCGGTGGATTGAGCAATCACCTCTACCGGCTGTTGTTGCTGACAAGGAATAAACTGCTGTTGTTGCCAATGCCCTTGAACCCACGTTTGCTGATGATCAGACAGTTGTTCGACGGTGGCTGCCAGTACTTTCGCTTGCTGACGTAATTTGTCAATTTTAGCGTTGGTTAGTGGAATGATATTTTTCCCTTGCTGATAACGCTGAAACACCGCTAAACCGTGGCTATCAAATCGTAATTGCAATTGGAATGGAACCAGAGAACCATCGATATGTTGCTGACCCTGTTGATAGAGCTCAAACAGCCGTCCTGAACGCCAACGATAGTTAGCCTGATATTGCCCTTGAGTTGAGGTAAAAACACGCTCACTGAGCTTTATAGGCAGATTAGGACGGAAGGTATACCAATAAAAATGAGGACCATCAGTTGCCATTTGAGCAACAGTGATAGTTTTTGGCGTAATTACTGCATTTTCAGCCATGTCGCTTGCCGCACAGCCTGTAAGTAAAAATACAACCGCCAGAGAAAGCGTTATACGTGTCATAAAAAAAACGCCAGCCGCTAATGCAAACTGGCGCTATTTTCAATTACTTTAACGCGTCTTTAAGTGCCTTGCCCGAAACGAACGCAGGTACGTTAGCCGCAGCAATTTGAATTTCCGCACCTGTTTGTGGATTACGGCCAATGCGTGCTGCACGATGATTCACTTTAAATGTACCAAAGCCAATTAGTTGAACCTGGTCACCATCTTTAAGCGCATCAGTAACGCCTTCAAGAGTAGCTTCCAATGCTAATTTTGCTTGTGCTTTAGACAAGTCTGCTTTTTCTGCGATCAGGTCAATCAGTTGGGTCTTGTTCATTAGGTTTCCCTTCTAAGGTTTTGGGCTTAATACTGTCCAACTCTAATTCAAAAGAAGCCCATGTGGCAAAGGTTTGTCGGCTTTTATCTGTCTAAATGGAGACTCTTTAACCATAAACTGAGCTAAAGTTCACAAAATGTTACTAATAACATTCAAAAAAGAGTTGTTTTTATTTCCACTAGCCCCGATTAATATAGCCGAAATTCGCTGATTAATTGACAGGTTGATATGGTACTGCTTACGATTTACATCTCTGTAGCAATAGGGGTGTCGTTTATTTGTTCCGTTTTAGAAGCGGTTTTATTGAGTATTTCGCCGGGATATATCGGCACTTTACGTCAACAAAACCACCCCTCAGCAGCTAAACTTGCCGCACTCAAAAATAATATAGATCGACCCTTAGCCTCAATTCTAACCCTAAATACTGTCGCTCATACCGTCGGTGCAGCAACAGCAGGCGCACAAGCAACCGTCGTCTTTGGTAGTGAGTGGTTGGGAGTATTCTCAGGCGCATTGACCGTTGGTATTTTATTACTGTCAGAAATTATTCCAAAAACAATCGGTGCAACTTACTGGCGTCAATTAGCGCCAACCAGTGCCATAATATTACGTTGGATGGTGATCTTATTAATGCCATTAGTATGGGTTTCGGAACAAATAACCCGTCGTCTTGCTCATGGTCATGTCCAACCCAAACTACGTGATGAATTATCAGCGATGGCGATGCTAGCCCATGAATCAGGCGAATTGGGTGCTGGTGAGTCTAAAATCCTAACCAACCTGCTGCAATTTAAAGATGTTAGCGTCACCAAGATAATGACCCCACGTCCGGTATTATTCCGCGTCAATGCCGAGCAAACCATCAACGAATTTTTAGACAAATATAAAAGCAGTCCCTTCTCTCGTCCGTTAATATTCAACGAACAAAGTGATAACATCGTCGGCTTCGTCCACCGTTTAGAGCTGTTTGCAGAAAGCCAAGCGGGTAAAGGTGGTCAAGAACTTGGATCACTAATGCGTCCCTTACCCGTGATCATGAATAATGTTAGTGTCCCAAAAGCATTTGAGCGCTTAATGAAAGAGCGTTCACAGTTAATCCTTATCGTTGATGAATACGGTACTGTGCAAGGCCTTGTAACACTGGAAGATATTTTTGAAAGTTTAGTCGGCGAAGAAATTGTTGATGAAGCCGATAAAAATACTGACATGCAGCAACTGGCTTATCAACGTTGGGACAAGTGGAAGAAAAAACATAAGATGATTGAAAATAATGATGATGATATGTAATCAACATCATTAATACTAGCCACAAAAAAAGGGACCATTACGGTCCCTTTTTTATTGTTATTATTTCATTATAACCGCAACCGATAATCACGATTTATAGATTAATTATTATCCACGCAATAACTATAGCCACTCATGCGACTAACAGTCCAACCGACCACCAATACCACTACCGTTGGTAAGATCCAGCCAGCATAATAATGATATAACGGTAAATGCGCAGTTAAAGCGTTATCAACCGCTGTTGGCATCACGCCAAGAATATGAGCCGCATCAACACAACCAAATACCGCCGCCGTTGCCATAACGGTTAATACCGCAGTTTGCGATAATTGATGACGCAGTGGTGCAATCATTAACAACGCAATCGCGATAGGATGTAGTGCTACCACAACCGGTAATGTCACCTCTAATAACTGCGCTAAACCAACATTAGCAATCAAACCTGATAGCACCATGATCACCCAGACACTTTTAGGATAAGTTACTTTACTAAAGCTACGGCTGTAAAATTCACTGCCTGCGGTTGTCACTCCAATCGCGGTAGTCAAACACGCTAGTACCAACACTACACCCAAAATCATAGTACCAAAAGCACCAAAATGAGCATGCGTAAAGGCAGTAAGAATTTCACCACCATTTGAGAAATCAGTCCCTAAATCAGCACTGGTCACGCCAATATATGCCAGCGATAAATACACTAGAGCCATTGCTGTTGCATACATAATTGCGGCAATAAAAGTATATTTCGCGATAGTTTTAGGACACTTAACCCCCATACTTTCAATTGCTCTGAAAATCACCCAACCAAAACCAATTGAACCCAAAGCATCCATCGTCATATAACCTTGCGTCATACCTTCAGCCATCGCGTCCGTCACATAAGGTCCTGATGGCACTTCAACCTGACCTGATGGGTACAATAGTGCGACTATCGCCATGATGGTTAAAATCGTCAACAGCACAGGTGTCAGCCACTTACCTAAGGTATCGACTAACTTAGCCGGATATAACGAAAATAAAATTGCCGCTAAACAGAACACAATAGAAAATGGAACTAAGCCACTATCGCCAATAAACGGTGCCAAGCTAAATTGATACGCAACAGTAATAGTACGAGGAATAATAAAAGCAGGGCCAATTACGATAAACAGCATCACCCAAAATCCTGTTGCTAGCGGTTTCGGTAACGCGGCGGTTAAGTTATCAGAGCCACGCACCCAAGCCACAATCACTAATGCTATAGCAGGTAAACCGACCCCCGTTAATAAAAAACCCGCCATACCAGAGAGAAAATTATCCCCTGCCTGATAACCTAAATAGGGCGGGAAAATTAAATTTCCAGCACCTAAATACATGGCAAAAGTCATGAAGCCTAAGGCGGCGATATTACGGGTACTTAACATAGTATTCCTTGATAATTACTTTGCAGCTTGGAGAAAGCGAGACGGGATGTAGAGTGGTTTATCCTGCCGACTTGCTCACAAGCTGACAGAAAAACGGGTATGGCCTGTCAGCCTTGAATAAGATTCAAAGAGAGCAGGAGGAGCGAAGTGGTTATTGATTTGCTATTAGCAACAATTGTAGGACTGAAGCAAGATACAACAGTGTTTACGATAGAATATTTCATACTTGCCTCCTTCTAACCAACAGACCACGAATGTCATAGCTTACGTGCTACGCAATAGTTATGTTATAAACGCCAACGGGCTACAATTACAATAGCCAAAATAAAATAAGTGGAATGGCGTAAAGTTCATTCTATATCCAGTCATATTCACTGCTTTTTAAACTTAGAAATAGCATAAACAACTAATATGAATTAAACAAATAATTAACATAAAAATTATAATGTCTAGTTATTACGTCACTAAGCTCACTTATTCATTACAGTTCAAATAATGATTAAGCAACATATTGAACAATAAAATAACACTGGCAAAAAAAAGAAGCCCATTGGCTTCTTTTTTTATTTAACCATTTAATGGCTAATTACAATTCAATACCTATATTACTGATCGGCTCATCACGCAATTCAGCACGTAAGTCTTTAATCAAATCAATATCACGGCCTTCCGCTTCTTTTAAAGCACGGAAAATTTCCCACTGAGTATCCCACTCAGCACATACCGCTTCATTTTCTTTTTGATTTTCATTAGTAATTTCAATGCCTGTTTGCGCAGACTCTAAATCCGCCACGGTTTCGGCAGATAAAGCACTTAACTTAACCACGGTTTCCAGCATCAGATCACGATCTAACATCGCATGTAAAAGATCCGCAAGTGCTACACAAGCATCAA
The DNA here is from genome assembly GCF_021236965.1 of Photobacterium carnosum. NCBI lineage: Bacteria > Pseudomonadati > Pseudomonadota > Gammaproteobacteria > Vibrionales > Vibrionaceae > Photobacterium > Photobacterium carnosum. The sequence continues at coordinate 49,258 of NZ_WMDN01000020.1, forward strand.
TCGCTGGACGTACAGCATACAGATCGTAATCATTTTCACTTGGTACCATGTCTTCTAACTTTTCAAGCTGGCCTTCAAAGTTAATTTTGGCACTTTTAATCGTGAGGATCTCCCACACACTATCTAAGATCACTCGGTAACGTTGGCCATCTGTAAACTGTGTTTCTGCACAGAAAAAAGCATAGTTAGGATACATACGCTCACATAACGACACCATAAAAGTCAGATGTTGCCAAGGTTCTAATTTTTCTAAACGTAACTGGATTGGATTCTTAAGCATGGGATAATCTACAGTAGTGATTTAGGTTGAAGTTTACTTGATAAACGAAGGCTACAAAAGGAAAAGCATGATCAAAGTTAAGATCGTCTCACGTCAACAGCAGCGTTATGTACAATTACTGACTAACGCACAGCTACCACAACTGGAAATAACCGAAGATCCACAACAAGCCACCGTCTTGCTTGCGGATCCGCCTTTAGTCGCCCCTCATTTAGCTGAATATCCACATTTACAATGGCTACAATCCACTTATGCAGGTATTGACGCGCTCATTAAACCCGAGATAAGACAAGATTATCGACTCACCAATATTCGCGGGATCTTTGGCCCTCTGATCGCCGAGTATATCTTGGGTCACATTCTCAACCACCAGCGTCATTTTCCTCGTTATAAACTGCAACAACAGCAATCACATTGGCAATCACATCCTTATCAATCCATGGCGGGTAAAACCATGGTGATTATCGGCACAGGCACCATAGGCCAGCATTTAGCCAAAGTTGGAGCGGTGTTTGGCTGCCATATCATTGGCGTTAACCGCAGCGGTATCACTGCCAGCGCGGATTTTCAGAAAACCTATGCCATCACAGCCTTAAACACTGCTCTTACTCAAGCAGACTATGTCGTTTCCATTTTACCGGCGACCACAAACACCGATGATCTTTTTGATCAAGATCGCTTTAGTCATTGCAAAAATGCGCTATTTTTTAACGTTGGTCGTGGTAATGCCGTGGATGAGAAAGGACTATTAATTGCACTTGAGCAACAATATCTCTGTCATGCTTTTATTGATGTCTTCAAAACAGAACCGCTCACAACAGATCATCCATTCTGGCGTCACCCAAAGATCACTCTTACGCCACACATCGCAGCAGAAAGCTTCCCAGAACAAGTGCTTACTATATTTAAAGCCAACTACTTCCATTTTCAACAACAGCAAAAACTTAACTATCTCATTGATTTTAAAAGAGGTTACTAATACGTTAGACCACTAAGCATTAATGATATCAGTAATTTACATATCAATAACAATAATGATCCTAGTAAGATCCTGCTTTACTTGTGCGCCTTTTTAATTCCCATTAAATAATGACAAAAAAAAACCACACCCAAAAGGCGTGGTTTTTTATCAGCCGCAAAAGAAATACCCCGTTTAAAACGTACTTCTAAAGTGATAATTATTTATGGTATGGCTTCGATAGCTCATGTACAGCATCAACAAACACGCCTGCATTTTCAGGCGGTACATCAAGGTGAATACCATGGCCTAAATTAAATACATGACCAGTACCTGTATCACCAAAGCCGTCTAGAATAGAAGCAACTTCTTGGCGAATACGTTCAGGTTGAGCGTAAAGTACCGATGGATCCATATTACCTTGAAGGGCAACTTTATCGCCAACACGACGTTTAGCATCGCGAATATCAATCGTCCAATCTAGGCCAATCGCATCACAACCCGTCGCTGCAATTTGCTCTAACCACATACCACCATTTTTAGTAAATAGTGTTACGGGCACACGACGACCATCATTCTCACGAATTAAACCATCGACGATTTTATGCATGTAACGCAATGAGAACTCATTGTAATCGCGAGGGGTTAAGACACCACCCCACGTATCAAATACCATTATCGCTTGCGCACCGGCTTTGATTTGAGCATTTAAATATTCAACCACACTATCAGCCAGTTTATCTAGCAATAGATGTAATGTTTGAGGCTCAGCGTACATCATCTTTTTGATCTTAGTGAAAGCTTTAGAGCTACCACCTTCAACCATGTATGTCGCCAGTGTCCATGGACTACCAGAGAAACCAATTAAGGGTACTTCACCTTGCAAATCATGACGAATCTGACGGACTGCATTCATCACATATTGCAATTCACCTTCAGGATCAGGCACGCCAATACGTTCAACGTCAGCTTTACAAGTAATTGGGTGACTAAATTTAGGACCTTCACCAGCTTCAAAATACAATCCCAATCCCATTGCATCTGGAATGGTCAAAATATCAGAAAATAAAATCGCAGCGTCCAACGGAAAACGCTTCAAAGGTTGAAGCGTTACTTCACTGGCTAATTCAGCATTTTTACATAGCGACATGAAGTCACCAGCAACACCACGTGTTGCACGATACTCAGGTAAGTAACGTCCAGCCTGACGCATCATCCATACAGGTGTGCAATCTACAGGTTGCTTCAGCAACGCACGTAGATAGCGGTCATTCTTTAATTCGCTCATTTGAGACTCCACGGGTTAATTCTGAATCATATTGTAACACTCATTAATCTTAACAACCGAGTGCAATTATTTGCCAACCTTTGATTAATGCATATCGTTTTCATCATTCAACATCAAGGTGTTGTCGATAAGTCGTCGCGCAATAGTACCTACAGGTGCAATCTCAGGTAACTGCTCAGCGGTGGCCCACATTGCATCGGTTAATTCTTCATAATCAGGTTTGATCTCACCACCAGCGTAGTCAGCGGTAAACCCCAGCATTAAATTAGATGGAAATGCCCACGGTTGACTATCAAAATAACGAATATTGTTAACCATTATCCCAGTTTCTTCTAATACTTCACGCGCGACACATTGCTCAGCGGTTTCACCCGGTTCAATAAACCCCGCAATCACGGTATACATCCCCGTTTTATGACGAGGATGCTGAGCTAATAACAATTGGTTACCTTTGCGAACAGCCACAATGACACAAGGCGATACGCATGGATAATGCACACTGTCACAATCTGAGCAATGCATCGCTAGCACGTTGGCATCTAATTGCAGCTTATGCCCACAATGACAACAAAAGCGCTGACTTTGCTGCATATACGCAAGTTGAATAGATCTACCAGCTAAAGCAAATAACGTACTATCACCAGCCAGTAATAGCCTTAAATTAAAGAAATCAGCCTCATCAAAACCACTTTCTGCAATCAACCAATACACAGGTATTGAGTCAAAATAACCAATAATTCGTTTAGTTATTGTGCTATATATGAGCTGTTCACTTGAACATAAAGGCAAACAGCCGTTTTGTAACAATAACTTGCCATTTCTAGTCACACACCAATAAGCCAGATTCTCATTTTTTAACATTTTTATTACTTTCATCCTTGCAGCGGCGTAAATTTACTGGCAATCTAATCATGAAACGGAATATTTATCCGAAATCATATCTCTTGTATCAAGAGCCAGATCGCACAAGCATCTAATTAAGATGCTGATAGATCATGAGGATGTGCTCATGCTTAGTAAATTTGAACAAGTTAAAAAAGAATGGGGCGGCCATAACGATGTTATTGATCAATGGCTAATGATGCGCCAGCAACTTCTGATCGATTACTGTAAGCTAATCGGTATCACTCCCAATGATGATAATCGTCATCTACCTACCGCGTCCAAACTATGTTTATTTAGTGAAGATCTCGTTGATTATATTTCAGCAGGTCACTTCAAGATTTACGATAACGTAATGGCACGCTGGCATCAAACAGGCTTTTCGCCAACAGAAGAAATGTCTGCACTTTATGCAAAAATCACCCTAACCACCGAACCCTTATTAAATTTCAATGATCGCTACGGTGCCATCAATGATAATAATCCATTAGAAACTCTTGATGGTGACTTATCAAAAATTGGTGAATTAATGGAATCACGCTTTGCGCTAGAAGATAAGTTGATTGAATTAATCAGTGATAGTCTTGCTTGCCCACCCGGAGCTTAACCACCAGCAGTAATAGCAATATCATTTATTATTGTGGCAGTGACCTTGCTGCCACCTATTTCTCATGTCGAATAAAATCTACCACCTCGCACCTCGGGATCATTTTTCCCACTTTCTAACTCCGCCAAAACTAAACCTTAAATCGCAGCCAATAAAAAAGGCACCCCGAAGGATGCCTTTTAGAATCAGTCACGATAAGAATTAATTCTCGTCGTTAAGACCTGCATTCAATAGTGCCGCTAAGTCTTGAGAGGCTTGCTCTGCATCAACTTGTGGTGCTACTGGCTCCAGTTCAACATTACGTTGATTCTGGCGACGTAGGTGATAAGAGAAACCTGTACCCGCAGGGATCAAACGACCCACGATTACGTTTTCTTTCAGACCACGAAGCTCATCACGCTTACCAGAAACAGCTGCTTCTGTTAGTACACGTGTTGTTTCCTGGAACGATGCTGCTGAGATGAATGACTCAGTCGCAAGCGATGCTTTAGTAATACCTAGTAAGTCACGAGTGAAGCTTACTAATGTCTTACCTTCAGCTTCAAGCTGACGGTTAGCAATCGTTACGCGAGAGAATTCAACTTGCTCGCCTTCTAGGAAGTCAGAGTCACCAGAAACAGTGATAGTTACCTTACGTAGCATTTGACGAATGATAGTCTCAATGTGCTTATCATTAATCTTAACGCCTTGTAGACGGTAAACTTCCTGTACTTCGTTAACGATGTATTCTGCTACTGCGTGAACACCACGTAGACGTAGAATATCGTGCGGAGTTTCAGGACCATCGGCAATTACGTCACCCTTCTCAACTTTTTCACCTTCGAAAACGTTAAGTTGGCGATGCTTCAGGATCATCTCTTCGTACGGCTGACCATCAGTTGGCGTGATAATTAAACGACGCTTACCTTTAGTCTCTTTACCGAACGATACTGCACCAGTAATTTCAGCCAAGATAGCTGGTTCTTTAGGCTTACGCGCTTCGAACAAGTCAGCTACGCGTGGTAGACCACCCGTGATATCTCGGTTACCACTAGATTTCTGTGGAATACGAGATAATGTATCACCGATACCAACCATTGCGCCGTCATCAAGCTGAACGATAGCCTTACCTGGTAGGAAGTATTGAGCTGGCATATCAGTACCAGGGATCATTACATCGTGACCATCAGCATCAACAAGTTTGATAGCTGGACGCATATCTTTACCTGCCGCTGGACGTGCAGCTGCATCAGTTACTTCGCTTGAAGATAGACCTGTAAGATCATCTGTTTGACGAGAAACTGTTACGCCATCAATCATATCAACGAACTGGATACGACCAGCCACTTCAGTGATGATTGGCATAGTGTGAGCTTCCCAGTTTGCTACTGTTTCACCAGCAACAACCTCGGCGCCATCACCTTTAGTTAGCAACGTACCGTAAGACAGTTTGTAGTTTTCTTTCGTACGACCAAGCTTATCAATGATACTTAGCTCAGATGCACGTGAAGTAATTACAAGCTTACCAGCATTGTTAGTTACGAACTTCGCATTATGCAGCTTCATAGAACCAGTAGTTTTCACTACGATCTTATTATCTGCTGCTGCTGCTGATGCCGCACCACCGATGTGGAACGTACGCATTGTAAGCTGTGTACCAGGTTCACCGATAGACTGAGCGGCAACAACACCTACTGCTTCACCTGAGTTAATCAGGTGACCACGAGCAAGGTCACGACCGTAACAGAACTTACAACAACCAAAGTCGTTTTCACACGTTACAACAGAACGTACTTTAACTTGGTCAACAGAGTTCGATTCTAGAATCTCACACCACTTCTCATCAAGAAGTGTATTACGTGGCGCTAGAACTTCGTCTGTACCAGGAAGTAGAACGTCTTCAGCAACAACACGACCTAGAACACGATCACCTAGTTGTTCCTTAACATCACCACCCTCGATAAGAGGCATCATGGTAATACCAGCGTAAGTACCACAGTCATCTGCTGTAATAACTACGTCTTGTGCAACGTCAACTAGACGACGCGTTAGGTAACCGGAGTTCGCTGTCTTAAGTGCTGTATCCGCAAGACCCTTACGAGCACCGTGAGTAGAGATAAAGTACTGGAGTACGTTTAGACCTTCACGGAAGTTTGCAGTGATCGGCGTTTCGATGATTGAGCCATCCGGCTTAGCCATCAGACCACGCATACCTGCTAACTGACGAATCTGTGCAGCAGAACCACGCGCACCAGAATCGGCCATCATGTATACACTGTTGAACGATTTTTGCTGTTCTTCTTCGCCGTCACGGTTAATAACAGTTTCAAAAGACAGGTTATCCATCATCGCTTTAGCAACTTGTTCGTTGGCTGTAGCCCAGATATCGATAACTTTGTTGTAACGTTCACCAGCAGTCACAAGACCTGACTGGAACTGTTCTTGAATTTCAGCAACTTCTGCTTCAGCTTCAGCGATCTTAGTGTACTTAGCCGCAGGTACAACCATATCGTCGATACCAACAGATACACCAGAAAGTGCCGCGTAAGCAAAACCTGTGTACATAATTTGGTCAGCAAAGATAACAGTATCTTTCATGCCCAACGTACGGTAACAAGTGTTAAGAAGCATAGAAATCTGCTTCTTACCAAGTGCTTCAGTGTTTACAAGACTAAATGGCAGACCTTTAGGAACGATAGGCCATAGCATTGCACGACCAACAGTAGTATCAACTAGTCCAGTATTCTCGACGAAGTTACCCTGCTCATCTTTCACAAATTCGGTAATACGTACTTTAACGCGAGCGTGAAGCTCTGCCGTCTTAGTAAGGTATGCTTTCTCAGCTTCCGCTGGTCCAGCAAGGTACATACCTTCACCTTTCGCGTTAATACGATCACGCGTCATGTAGTAAAGACCCAATACAACGTCCTGAGAAGGTACGATGATCGGATCACCTGATGCAGGTGAAAGGATGTTGTTGGTAGACATCATCAAAGCACGCGCTTCAAGCTGCGCTTCTAGTGTCAATGGCAAGTGAACCGCCATCTGGTCACCATCGAAGTCGGCGTTGTATGCCGCACACACTAGTGGGTGAAGCTGAATCGCTTTACCTTCGATAAGGATTGGTTCAAACGCCTGAATACCAAGACGGTGCAATGTAGGTGCACGGTTTAGCATTACTGGGTGTTCACGAATAACATCGTCTAGGATATCCCAAACAATCGCTTCTTCGCGCTCAACCATCTTCTTAGCAGCTTTGATAGTAGTCGCAAGACCACGTGCTTCTAACTTGCCGTAGATGAATGGCTTAAATAGCTCAAGTGCCATCTTCTTAGGAAGACCACACTGATGCAAACGTAAGTATGGACCTACGGTGATAACAGAACGACCAGAGTAGTCAACACGCTTACCTAGCAAGTTCTGACGGAAACGACCTTGCTTACCTTTGATCATATCAGCCAAAGATTTTAGAGGACGCTTGTTAGAGCCTGTGATAGCGCGGCCACGACGACCGTTATCTAGTAATGCATCAACAGATTCCTGCAACATACGCTTTTCGTTACGTACGATGATATCAGGAGCAGCCAGGTCAAGTAGACGCTTCAGACGGTTGTTACGGTTAATAACACGACGGTAAAGATCGTTAAGATCTGAAGTCGCGAAACGGCCGCCGTCTAGTGGTACCAACGGACGAAGATCCGGCGGTAATACTGGCAGTACAGACAGGATCATCCACTCAGGGTTGTTTCCAGACTGTAGAAATGCTTCAACCAATTTAAGACGCTTGGTTAATTTTTTACGCTTGGTTTCAGAGTTAGTTTCTTCTAGCTCTTCACGCATGTTTTCGATTTCAGCATTTAGGTCCATATTGCCTAAAAGTGCTTTAACCGCTTCTGCGCCCATCTTCGCGTCGAACTCGTCGCCCCACTCTTCAAGTGCATCCAAGTACTGCTCTTCAGAAAGCAGTTGGCTACGCTCAAGGTTGGTCATACCAGGTTCGATAACGACATATGATTCAAAGTAAAGTACACGTTCGATATCACGTAGAGGCATGTCCATTAACAGACCAATACGAGATGGAAGTGACTTTAAGAACCAGATGTGGGCAACAGGTGAAGCAAGCTCAATGTGACCCATACGCTCACGGCGTACTTTAGTCTGAGTAACTTCAACACCACATTTTTCACAAATCACACCACGGTGCTTCAAGCGCTTGTACTTGCCACAAAGACACTCGTAGTCTTTTACTGGGCCAAAGATACGTGCACAGAAAAGACCGTCACGCTCAGGCTTGAAGGTACGATAGTTGATTGTTTCTGGCTTTTTGACTTCACCAAAAGACCATGAACGAATCATGTCAGGTGAAGCTAGACCGATTTTGATAGCATCAAATTCTTCGGTCTTATGTTGTGCTTTCAGAAACTTAAGTAAGTCTTTCACATTCGGCTCCTGTGAGGAGTTGACCCATAAAGGCGCCAGGACTACTGGCGCCTTCATATTTATACCGGAGTAACTAATAAGTATAGGTGACTAACCCAAGCTTATTTGTCTTCCAGCTCGATGTTGATACCCAACGAGCGGATTTCTTTCAACAATACGTTGAATGATTCCGGCATACCAGGTTCCATACGATGATCACCGTCAACGATGTTTTTATACATCTTCGTACGGCCGTTAACGTCATCTGACTTAACGGTTAGCATTTCTTGAAGGGTGTACGCTGCGCCATAAGCTTCAAGCGCCCATACTTCCATCTCACCGAAACGCTGACCACCGAACTGAGCTTTACCACCCAGCGGCTGCTGAGTAACAAGGCTGTAAGAACCGGTAGAACGGGCGTGCATCTTGTCATCAACCAAGTGGTTCAGTTTAAGCATGTACATGTAACCAACAGTTACAGGACGCTCAAATGCATCACCAGTACGGCCATCAAACAACTTCAGCTGGCCAGACGTTGGTAGGTCACCAAGTTGCAACAACTCTTTGATAGATGATTCTGGACAACCATCAAATACAGGCGTTGCAATAGGTAGACCGTTACGAAGGTTTTGTACCAAAGTACGTACTTCGTCGTCTGATAGTTCAGCAATGTCAACTTTCTGGCGAGTATCACCAAGATTGTAAACACGTTGTAGGAAGTTACGGAACTTATGTAACTCCTGCTGTTCTTTCAGCATATCGTTAAGTTTGTCACCGATACCTTTCGCCGCAAGACCTAAGTGAGTCTCGAGGATCTGACCGATGTTCATACGTGACGGTACACCCAATGGGTTTAGTACGATATCAACAGTTTGACCTTTTTCATCGTATGGCATGTCTTCAACAGGGTTAATCTTAGAGATTACACCCTTGTTACCGTGACGACCTGCCATCTTATCACCAGGTTGAATGCGACGACGAACAGCTAGGTATACTTTAACAATCTTAAGTACGCCAGGTGCTAAGTCATCACCCTGAGTGATTTTACGACGTTTAGTTTCAAACTTCTTATCGAACTCAGCTTTCAGTTCATCATACTGTTCTGCAAGCTGTTCCAATTGGTTCTGTAAAGATTCGTCGTCAAGCGTTTGTGCAAACAACGTATCGCGGTTCATTGTAGAGATTTTCTCTTCGCCGTAACCTGCAGATAATAGAAGCGTACGTACACGAGCAAGAAGACCACCCTCAAGGATCTGGAATTCTTCTGTGATGTCTTTCTTCGCTTCTTTCAGCTGCATCTCTTCAATTTCAAGAGCACGCTTGTCTTTCTCAACGCCATCACGAGTAAATACTTGTACGTCAATGATCGTACCAGTAACACTACCAGGAACACGTAGAGATGAATCTTTAACGTCAGAAGCTTTTTCACCAAAGATTGCTCGTAGAAGCTTCTCTTCAGGAGTCAGTTGTGTTTCACCTTTAGGGGTTACTTTACCAACTAGGATGTCGCCACCCTTAACTTCTGCACCGATGTAAACGATACCTGATTCGTCCAACTTAGAAAGCGCTGCTTCACCCACGTTAGGGATATCGGCAGTGATTTCTTCAGAGCCCAGCTTCGTATCACGCGCCACACAAGAAAGCTCTTGAATGTGGATAGTTGTGAAACGATCTTCCTGAACTACACGCTCAGAAACTAAGATGGAGTCTTCGAAGTTGTAACCGTTCCAAGGCATGAACGCGATACGCATGTTTTGACCAAGCGCTAGCTCACCAAGGTCTGTTGAAGGACCATCAGCAAGAACATCACCACGTGCTACTGGCTCGCCAGGTAGTACAGTTGGACGCTGGTTAATACATGTGTTCTGGTTAGAACGAGTGTACTTAGTTAGAGTGTAGATATCGATACCGGCTTCACCAGGAATCAATTCGTCTTCGTTAACTTTAATAACGATACGAGAAGCATCTACAGACTGAACTTGACCGCCACGTTTAGCGACAGCAGTAACACCTGAATCAACACCGATTTGACGTTCAATACCAGTACCAACTAAAGGCTTATCAGAGCGAATAGTAGGAACTGCCTGACGTTGCATGTTCGCACCCATAAGGGCACGGTTAGCATCATCGTGTTCTAGGAACGGGATAAGCGATGCCGCCACTGATACGATCTGATTTGTTGCAACGTCCATGTATTGAACATGGTTACGTGGGTGCAAACCTGAATCGCCATTTTGACGTGCAGTGATCAATTCATCAGTAAAAGAACCATCTTCGTTAAGCGCGGCATTAGCCTGTGCAATAACGTATAGACCTTCTTCAATTGCTGATAAGTAATCGATTTGATCAGTTACTTGTCCATCTAAAACTTTACGGTAAGGTGTTTCCAAGAAACCGTAAGAGTTACAACGCGCAAATACTGCTAGCGAGTTGATTAGACCGATGTTTGGACCTTCTGGAGTTTCGATAGGACATAGACGACCGTAGTGCGTCGCGTGTACATCTCGAACTTCAAAGCCAGCACGTTCACGAGTCAGACCACCTGGACCAAGCGCCGAGATACGACGTTTGTGAGTAACTTCTGATAACGGGTTGTTCTGGTCCATAAACTGTGACAATTGAGAAGAGCCAAAGAACTCTTTCACTGCCGCAGAAATTGGCTTCGCATTAATTAGATCTTGCGGCATGATTGCATCAAGATCGCCTAAACTTAGACGTTCTTTAACAGCACGCTCAACACGAACTAAACCAACACGGAATTGGTTTTCAGCCATTTCGCCAACAGAACGAATACGACGGTTACCAAGGTGATCGATATCATCAACCACGCCTTTGCCGTTACGAATATCGATCAGTTTGCGCATAACATCAATGATGTCATTATGGTCTAGAATACCAGAACCAGTAATTTCATCACGAAGTAGAGAGCTGTTAAACTTCATTCGACCAACAGCAGAAAGATCGTAACGATCTTCTGAGAAGAACAAGCTTTCAAATAATTGATCAGCTGCTTCGCGTGTTGGTGGCTCGCCAGGGCGCATCATACGGTAGATTTCTACCAATGCACTTAGACGATCAGTACTGTTATCCACACGTAGTGTGTCTGACATGTACGGGCCATTATCTAAGTCGTTCGTAAACAGAACTTGAATAGATTTGTGACCAGCCTGAGATAGAAGTGCTAATGCTTCCAAGCTTAATTCTTGGTTAGCCGTAACAATCAGTTCACCAGTTTCTTCGTTGATGTAATCACAAGCTGCGATTTTACCAACGATATATTCAACAGGTACTACGATACTATCAATGCCATCTTTCGCCAATTGACGAATATGACGAGCAGTGATACGACGACCTTGCTCTACGTAAACTGTACCGTTTGCTTCGATATCAAAGCTTGCAGTTTCGCCACGTAGACGCTCAGGTACCAACTCCATAACTAGAGACTTACCGCGTACTTCGAAATTAATCTTATCGAAGAACATGTCAAGAATCTGTTCAGTTGTGTAGTTAAGTGCGCGAAGGATAATAGACGCAGGTAATTTACGACGACGGTCGATACGTACGAATAGATTATCTTTAGGATCGAACTCGAAATCCAACCATGAACCACGGTAAGGGATAACACGAGCGTTATATAACACTTTACCTGAGGAGTGGGTTTTACCCTTATCGCTGTCAAAGAATACACCAGGACTACGGTGCAGCTGAGATACGATAACCCTCTCGGTACCGTTAATAACGAATGTACCGTTATCTGTCATGAGCGGAATTTCGCCCATGTAAACTTCTTGTTCTTTAATGTCTTTTACGGTGCCAGCCGGTGCATCACGGTCATACATGACCATACGTAGCTTCACGCGTAGTGGAGCAGAATAAGTTACGCCACGAATTTGACATTCTTTGACATCGAAGACCGGCTCACCGAGACGATAGCTAACGTATTGCAGCTCGGAATTGCCATTATAGCTCTGGATTGGAAAAACAGAGCGAAAGGCAGCTTCTAGACCGTAATGCCCTTCTGGATCCTGCTCGATAAATTTTTGGAAAGAATCAAGCTGGATCGATAGCAAGTATGGTGCATCCAAAACTCGTGGACGCTTACCAAAATCCTTACGGATACGCTTTTTCTCGGTATAAGAGTAAACCATAGGTTCCTCAGATCGCTGATAAGTGATCCAAACTACCCCATATCACATGCGGGGGTAGTGACTAATCGTTGTTTTTATAGTAGGAATATTCCGATAAAACTAGAATATTTTTCACGCAGACAGTGGATACAAAACAAGGTAAAAATACCACCAGTCTATAGCGCAAAAAGGCCGGTGGCATTTTTGCCACCAGCCAATAGCCATAAAAGGCTATGAAATCAAATAATAATTATTTAACTTCAACAGAAGCGCCAACTTCTTCTAATTGAGCTTTAAGAGCTTCAGCTTCAGCTTTATCTACGCCTTCTTTAACAGCAGCAGGAGCGCCGTCAACTACAGCTTTAGCTTCTTTAAGACCAAGACCAGTTGCGCCACGTACAGCTTTGATAACCTGTACTTTGTTTGCGCCACAAGATGTTAGGATTACGTCAAATTCAGTTTGCTCTTCAACTTCAGCAGCTGCGCCGCCTGAAACTACTGCAGCTGCAGCAGAAACACCGAATTTTTCTTCCATAGCTTCGATAAGCTCAACAACTTGCATTACAGACATTTCTGCAACTGCGTCTAGGATTTGCTCGTTAGTGATAGACATAACAATTCTCTTTTAAAGTCAACAATAAATTTAAATAGTAATCAGATAAAACGCGGCAATTAAGCAGCAGCTTCTTCTTTCTGATCACGTACAGCCGCGATAGTACGTACAAGTTTACCAGCAGACGCTTCTTTCATGCACATCATTAAGCGTGCGATAGCTTCGTCGTAAGTTGGTAGAGTTGCTAGTACATCAGCGTTAGCAATAGCGCCTTCGAATGCAGCAGCTTTGATCTCGAAGCTTTTGTTCTCTTTAGCGAAGTCTTTAAAAAGACGCGCTGCAGCACCTGGGTGCTCATTAGAGAAGCCGATTAGTGAAGGACCAACGAAAACATCTTGTAGACATTCGAAATTAGTACCTTCAACTGCACGACGTGCTAATGTGTTACGAACAACTCTTAAGTAAACACCAGCTTCACGAGCTTGTTTACGTAGAGTTGTCATTGCACACACACTAACACCGCGAGAGTCAGCAACAACTGCAGATAGGGCACCATTGGCAGCTTCGTTGACTTCAGCAACAATTGCTTTTTTGTCTTGAAGATTTAATGCCATTGGATTTGCTCCTGGATAATTTCTGGGTAACCCCAGTATTTACACCACTCACTGCCGGTTGGCAGGAGAGTTTTACGGCGCAGATCCAAAAAAGACTTACATCAATCATGTTCTGGCACCGTCTACGTAGGTAAATTAAGTTCCGAAAAACACCTACGGTCTTTGACGGAGGTTAATTGAAAACAATCAACCTCAGCCACGAATTCGGAAGCGATAAATTATACACTAACTTATCGCTTCTGCAAATCAGTTTACGCTACAGTTGCAGTCAGAGAATTCTGATCTAGCATTACACCTGCACCCATAGTGGTAGAGATGCTTACTTTCTTAATGAAAGTACCTTTCGCTGAAGACGGCTTAGCACGCTTCAGTGCAACTAGAAGAGACTCAAGGTTCTCTTGTAGTTGAGCGGCATCAAAGTTCACTTTACCGATAGTAGTGTGAATGATACCGTTTTTGTCGTTACGGTAACGAACCTGACCAGCTTTAGCATTTTTAACTGCTTGAGCAACGTTAGGAGTTACAGTACCAACTTTAGGGTTTGGCATAAGACCACGTGGACCAAGAATGGTACCAAGTTGACCTACAACGCGCATTGCATCAGGAGATGCGATAACTACGTCAAAGTTCATTTCGCCTTTCTTAACAAGAGCAGCTAGATCTTCCATACCTACAAGCTCAGCGCCAGCTTCTTTAGCAGCTTCAGCGTTTGCGCCTTGTGTAAATACAGCAACACGGATATCACGGCCAGTACCGTTAGGTAGTACAGTTGCACCACGAACGTTTTGGTCTGATTTACGTGCATCGATGCCAAGGTTAACAGCAACGTCAACACTTTCAACGAATTTAACAGTCGCTAGTTCTTTAAGAAGAGCAATAGCTTCAGTGATGTCGTATTCACGAGTAACATTAACTTTGTCACGGATAACACGCATGCGCTTAGTCAGTTTAGCCATTTTCTTAACCCTCTACCACTAGGCCCATTGAACGAGCAGTACCAGCAATTGAACGCTTCATAGCTTCAATGTCAGCACCAGTCATGTCTGCAGCTTTAGTCTCAGCGATCTCTTGGATCTGAGCTTCAGTTACAGTACCCACTTTGTCAGTGTTCGGACGGCCAGAACCAGACTTAAGTCCAGCTGCTTTAAGCAGAAGAACTGCAGCAGGTGGTGTCTTAGTGATGAACGTAAAAGAACGGTCACTGTAAACAGTGATAACAACTGGAGTCGGAAGACCTTTCTCTACTGAGTCAGTCTTAGCGTTAAACGCCTTACAGAATTCCATGATGTTTACACCATGTTGACCAAGAGCTGGACCAACTGGTGGACTTGGATTTGCTGCACCAGCTGCAACTTGCAGCTTGATGTAAGCTTCTACTTTTTTAGCCATTGCTATATACCTAATTTTGGGTTCAAACGTCTATCTTTAAACAAACAGACTCCCCGTCTAACGAAAGGGCGCGAAATTATAGCCTAATTCCACGCCCCTGACAATACGAGTTGAGCAGAATTTGATCAGTTCTTTTCGATTTGACCGAACTCTAGTTCTACAGGTGTTGCACGACCGAAGATTGATACAGAAACCTTAACACGGCTCTTATCATAATCTACAGATTCAATCGTACCATTAAAGTCAGCAAATGGACCATCAGTCACACGTACTACTTCACCCGGTTCAAATACTGTTTTATGTACTGGAGACTCACTAGCTTGTAGCAGACGGTTTAAGATCGCATCAGCTTCTTTATCAGAAATAGGTGCTGGACGATCAGATGTACCGCCAATGAATCCCATTACGCGAGGAATACTACGTACAAGGTGCCATGTCTCATCGTTCATCACCATCTGTACTAGTACATAACCTGGGAAAAACTTACGCTCACTTTTACGGCGTTGGCCGGCACGCATTTCTACCACTTCTTCCGTCGGTACTAAAACCTCGTCAAAGTGCTCTTCCATACCATGAATTTTGATATGTTCACGTAGTGATTGCGCTACACGGCCTTCAAAACCTGAAAAAGCCTGTACTACATACCAACGTTTTTTTGGAGCTTCGATCATGAATTCTTACCTCACGCGCCAGTAACTAGGCGCACTAAACGGACCATAATACCATCGATACCCCAAAGGGCTAATGCCATTACGATAGTGACTGCTAGAACAATAAAGGTTGTCTGCGTAGCTTCCTGACGAGTAGGCCACACTACTTTGCGGACTTCCATGCGCGATTCACGTGCGAACGTAACCACGGATTTACCTTTTGCTGTTAATGCTGCAAAAATACCAGCAATAACCACAAGGGTTACCACGGCAGAAGAGCGCAAAACAACAGAAACATCACTGTATAGGTAATTACCAACCACAGCAGCAGCTAGCAAAGCAAAAACCACGACCCATTTCAGGCCATCCATTTTGCTTTCGCTTTCTTGGTTTTCGGCATTTGCTTTCATACAACCAACCTGTAACTAGTCTTAATCATCTAGACGAAAATAACCCCGCGAGAGCGAGGTCTAGGATGAAGGAAAGGGCTAACCCTTTAATAACATTATTAAAAACTTCATCTTTACGAAATTTCACTTCCACACTTCGAACAAAAAATACGCAGTTTCAAGTTAGAGTGTAGAAAAAGGGCATCAAATGATGCCCTTTTTAGTGCTCTATCGTCAAATTTAATTCAACGATATTAGCGTAACTTATGCAACGATAGTTGCAACAACACCAGCACCAACTGTACGG